>DATHSY010000121.1:0-17354 GCA_035463715.1 Actinomycetota bacterium
GATCCCTCAGGTGCGCTGCGGCTGCAGCTCGGCGATCAGCTCGTCCACACCCCGGGCGAGCTGTTCGCGCCACCACGCCCGACCGTCGTCGGGCAGCGTCGAGATCGGGTCGTAGTAGTGGTACCGACGCGAGAACGCCTCCCGGTCGTCGCTCTCGATCCCGGTCCGGTAGTTCTTCGTCCAGCTCGAGATCCCCCGGACCCGGTCGTACCCGGCCACCTGATGCGCCCAGCGCTTGCCGACGAACGGCACGTCGACGACCATCCGCGGGGTCGCGAAGCCGGGGAGGTAGCCCATGATCGCGTGCTGGAGCTCTTGGAACTCCCACACGGCCGTCCGCCAGTGCTCGGCGTTCGGGATCATGTCGCAGATGTAGAAGTAGTACGGCATGATCTTCGCGTGATCGAGCAGCGTGAAGCACAGCTCGAGCAGCTGGTTCGGCGTCGTGTTCACTCCGCGGAGCAGCACCCCTTGGTTCCGTACGTCGCGGTAGCCCATGTCGAGCAGCTTGCCGACCGCCTTCGCGACGAGCGGCGTCAGCTGGCGGGCGTTGTTCACGTGCGTATGGATCGCGATGTCGACGCCGTGCTCGTGCGCCTTGGTCGCCATCCGCTCGTAGCCCTCGAGGACGTCGTCCTGGAGGAAGTGCTGCGGGATGCCCATCAGGCCCTTCGTGGCGATCCGGATGTCGCGGATGCTGTCGATCTCGCAGAGGGCGACGACGAAGTCCTCGAGCCGCTTGATCGGGACGTTCGCCATGTCGCCGCCCGAGACGA
Organism: Actinomycetota bacterium; assembly: GCA_035463715.1. GTDB lineage: Bacteria > Actinomycetota > UBA4738 > UBA4738 > HRBIN12 > DATHSY01. Next base: position 777 of record DATHSY010000121.1, read on the forward strand.
CGACGTCGCGGACCGACGTCGTCCGGCGTAGGTAGCCGAGCATGTGGTCCCAGCGCTCCTGCTGCTTCGTCTCGAACTTGTACTTGAGGATCTGCGCGGTGTCGTTGCCGACCAGGTCCATCCGAGTGCAGTGGCCGCAGTACTGGGGGCACGTCGGGATCATCTCGGCGAGCACCTTGGTCGGGTAGCGGTGCGTCAGGCCTTCGACCGCCCACATGTCCGCCTCGTGGAGCGAGTCGCGCACGGCCATCGGGTGGCTCGGGAACTCGGTCTCGCGCTCGCTGTACATCGGCGCCATGTACCGGCGGACGGGGTCGTCGCGCAGGTCCCGCTCGTCCATCGTGTTGATCATCTGGGGCGGGATCAGCATCGACATCGTCGCGCGTTCTTGCTGGTCGCGTTCGATGTCGGCGTATAGCTCGTCGTCGAGGAAGTCGCCGAGCGCCTTCTTGAACTCGACGAGGTTCTTCACGCTGTGGGCGCGCTGCCACTGCGCGCTCTCCCACTGGTCCTTGGTGACGTCGCGGTAGCCGGGCAGGCGGGTCCAGTCGGGCTCGACGAACTCGCGCTCGAGCGGGTAACGGAACGGCTGCTCGGACGCGTGCGCCTTGCCGATCTCGCGCTTCGGACGAAGCTTCGGCCGTCCGGGAACCTGTTCGTCGCCCATATCCGACCCTCCCTCCGACCGCTCGATCAGGTCGCGCCGGCGCACGCTGTTCCGGGCCCGGCGAACGGACCGCTTCGCTGATCAAGCGTACCAGCGGCTCCGTACGGGCGAACGAGCCGCCTGCCGAAGATCCTTCGGCCGCCGTTGCGCTCGGGCGAGCCTAGGTGCGCCTCACCGTCGGTGATACCCTCCCTCGTCGAGGGGCAGCATCGGTTCCGAGTAACGCGAGCGGTTCCCTCGCCGGTCCGAGGGCCGGCGGCCCGGCGGGCGCAACGGCGACCCGTGCGGGGCCAAGGAAGGGGGGATCGCTGTGGCAACCGGTGTCGTGAAGTGGTTCAGCTCCGAGAAGGGCTTCGGCTTCATCTCGCAGGAGGGTGGCCCCGACGTCTTCGTGCATTTCAGCTCGATCACGGGCGAGGGCTATCGCAACCTCGAGGAGGGACAGCAGGTCGAGTTCGAGATCACGCAGGGCCAGAAGGGTCCGCAGGCCGCCAACGTGCGGCCCGTCTGATCTGGATCGACCTCCGAACGTCCGAAGGGGACCCGTCCGCGGGTCCCCTTCTGCGTGTGACGGAAGCCTTGAGCGAGCGCCGGGTGTCAGCGCCCGCGGCGACGAGGTGGGCCGCCCGGCCCCTGGCCCCGACCGCGGCGGTCAGGGCGGCCGGTGTCCGGCTCGACCCGGGGGAGGCGCTGGCGGAGCGGCGGCACCCCGGTCCGCTCGTAGCGCACCCATACGTGGTCGATGTCCTGCTTGCGCTCGACCTCGCGCCACCCGGCCCCGAGCAGGTGGCGGTGCCTCCCCGCGGCGGTCTTGCGCAGCGTGTCCGTGTTCGGAACCTTCACGTGCAGCCGCTCGACGCGGACCTCTCGGTGATCGGCCATGGCGCCCAGGCTACCAGCCGCACACGGCCGGCCCGCGGTCGATCGACCGCAAGCTCCGGTGGGTACATCTCGCCGTAAGCTGTGCCGGTCTCTCGAGAGGAGGGGAGATGGACAAGGTCCAGGAGTGGAACGAGCTCGCGGCGCAGTACGCCGTCGACTCGATCCGCAGCTCGACCGCGGCCGGCTCGGGACACCCGACGTCGTCGATGTCCGCGGCGCATCTGCTCGCCGTCCTGTGGTCCGACCACCTCCGCTACGACGTCGACGACCCGAAGAACCGCGCCAACGACCGGTTCGTCCTATCGAAGGGCCACGCCTCGCCGCTGCTGTTCTCGGTGCTGAAGTCGGTCGGCGCGATCACCGACGAGGAGCTGCTCTCGTTCCGTCGCTTCGGCAGCCCGGTCCAGGGGCATCCCGTCCCGCTGCCCGACATGCCGTGGATCGACGTCGCGACCGGCTCGCTCGGTCAGGGCCTGCCGATCGGCCTCGGGATGGCGCTCGCGATGAAGCTCGACGGCAGCCCCGCGCGGACGTGGGTCCTGCTCGGCGACTCCGAGGCGGCCGAGGGCTCCGTGTGGGAGGCGATGGCGAACGCGTGGTTCCACGGTCTGTCGAACCTGGTCGCGATCCTGGACATGAACCGTCTGGGCCAGCGCGGCCCCACGATGCTGCAGTGGAACGGCGAGGCGTACGCCGATCGCGCGCGCGCGTTCGGCTGGAACGCGGTCGAGATCGACGGGCACGACGTCTCCGAGATCGACCACGCGTACCGGCGGGCAGAGGAGGGGGGCCGGCCCACGATGATCATCGCGAAGACGGAGAAGGGCCACGGCGTGTCGTTCCTCGCCGACGCCGAGGGGTGGCACGGCAAGGCCCTCGATGAGGACCAGGCCCGCGTTGCGATCGAGGAGCTCGGCGGGGAGCGCCACGCTCAGATCACGCCGCCCAAGCCCGAACCGTGGTCACCTCCCGACCTCGCGCGCAAGCCCGTCGAGCTGCCCGCGTACACCGAGGGCATCGCGACGCGCAAGGCGTTCGGCGAGGCGTTGCGCGCGCTTGCGGCGGCGCACGGAGACATCGTCGCCCTCGACGGCGAGGTCTCGAACTCCACATACACCGAGGACGTGCAAGACGTCGCGCCCGAGCGGTTCGTCGAGATGTACATCGCCGAGCAGGCGATGCTCGGCGCATCCGTCGGGATGCAGGTCCTGGGCAAGACACCTTTCGCCGCGACGTTCGGCGCGTTCGTGACGCGCGCGTACGACTTCATCCGGATGGGCGCGATCAGCCGGGCGAACATCCGCCTGTGCGGCTCGCACGCCGGCGTGTCGATCGGTGAGGACGGCCCGTCGCAGATGGCGCTCGAGGACCTCGCGATGATGCGGGCCGTCCACGGCTCGACGGTGCTGTACCCGTGCGACGGCAACAGCACCGCCGTCCTCACCTCCGTGATGGCCGACCTCGAGGGCGTCTCCTACCTCCGGACCACCCGAGAGAAGACGCCGTGCCTGTACCGGGCCGGCGCGGAGTTCCCGGTCGGCGGCAGCTTCGTCCACGATGCCACGCCGGACGACCGCGTCGCACTGGTCGGCGCCGGGATCACCCTGCACGAGTCGCTGCGTGCCCGCGAGCTCCTCGAACAGGACGGCATCGCCGCGCGCGTGATCGACTGCTACTCGATCAAGCCGATCGACGCCGACACGCTCCGTACGGCGCTCGACGAGACCGGGTTGCTCGTCGTCGTCGAGGACCACTGGATCGAGGGCGGCGTCGGCGACGCCGTGCTCGAGGGGCTCGCGGCGACCGGCGAGCTGCGCGGTCGCGTCGTGAAGATCGGCGTCACGCGGATGCCCGGGTCGGGGTCTCCCGAAGAGCTGCGCGACTGGGCCGGGATCTCGGCGGAGAAGATCGCCGGGCGCGTCCGCGCCGAGCTCGGCGCCTAGGCCTGCAGCGGAACGAGTTCGAAGCGCGTCACGTCCACGAGCCCGCGGTCGGTCAGCTTCAGCTCGGGCACGACCGACAGCGCGAGGAACGACATCGCCATGAACGGAGACGGGAGCGTCGCCCCCAGCTGCGTCGCTGCGTGCTCGAGCCCGCGTGCCGAGGCGGCGACGGCCTCGACGGGGAGGTCGGAGAGCAGTCCTCCGATGGGACACGGCAGCTCGGCGAGGACGGTCCCGTCGCCGACGGCGACCTGACCGCCGCCGATCTCCGCAAGGCGACGAACGGCAACCGCCATGTCGTGGTCGTCGACGCCGACGACGATCACGTTGTGCGCGTCGTGCGCATGTGTCGACGCAAGCGCACCGCGTCGGAGCCCGAACCCGCGGACGAACCCGAGGCCGATCCGCCCGGTGCCGCGGTGGCGTTCGATCACGGCGATCTTCGCGAGGTCGCGTGACGGGTCCGCGACGGAACGGCCCTCGCTCCGGCCGGGCTCGTCCACGAGTGCGCGGGTCACGATGCTGCCCGGCTGGACTCCGATCACCCGCGCGCGGCCGTCGACGCGGATCGCGAAGTCGTCGGCGGACATGCGGGGGACCCTCACGCTCGCGCGCATCCAATCGGGAGCGCTGATCGGCGGAACATCGGCCAGGTGGCCGCCCTCGGAGACCAAGCGACCGCGCTTCCAGACGCGAACCGGGTCGAACCGCTCCAGGTCCTCGACGGCCACGACGTCGGCGACGTAGCCGGGCGCGATCGCGCCGTGCTCGTGGAGCCGGTGGTACCGGGCGGCGTTCAGGGTCGCCATCACGACCGCGTCGGCCGGCGGGCATCCGAGCGAGACCGCGCGGCGGATCACATCGTTCACATGCCCGTGCTCGAGCAGCTCGTCGGGCTCACGGTCGTCGGTGCACAGCAGGCAGTTGGTCGTCCCGTGCTCGAGCACCAGCGGCAGGAGCGACTCGACGTTCCGCGCCGCGGAACCCTCGCGGATCATCACCCACATCCCGAGGCGGCGCTTCTCGAGCGCCTCCTCGTACGTGGTGCACTCGTGATCGCTCCGGACGCCCGCGGCCAGGTAGGCGTTGAGCTCCCGCCCGCTCAGCCCGGGTGCGTGCCCGTCGATGTGCCGTCCCTGCGCGGCGAGCAGCTTGGCGACGGCGTCGGCGTCGCCCGCGACCACGGCCGGGTAGTCCATCATCTCGGCGAGACCGATCGCGCCCGGCTCGTCGGCGAGCAGCGCCGCGATGTCGTCCGCCGTGACGGTCTCGGCGCTCGATTCGAACGGGCTCGCCGGGACGCAGGACGACACCATCACGAACGCGTCGAGCGCGACGTCGGCCGCGCCGGACAGCAGCGACCGAACACCGGGCACGCCGAGGACGTTCGCGATCTCGTGCGGATCCAGGACCACCGTCGTCGTCCCCCACCTGAGCGCGGCTCGTGCGAACTGGTCGAGCGTGAGCTTCGTGGTCTCGAGGTGCATGTGCCCGTCGATGAACCCGGGGAGCAGGATCGAGCCCGACACGTCCACGACCTCGTCCGCCGCCCGATACCCCGCTCCGACGCCGGCGACGGACCCGTCGACGACGGCGACGTCGGCGTCCAGCATCTCACCGGTGAACACCGAGAGGACCCGCCCGCCCACGAGCGCGAGGTCGGCGGGCTCATCGCCGCGGGCCACGGCGATCCGCCGGGCGAGACGGGAAGCGTCGTCCATGGCCGGGAAGCGTAGCCGGGAGCCGACGTACGATGAAGGCGTGTCCTTCTCGCCCGTGCGGCCTCGGTTCCGCGGCCGGCTGCATCAGATCGGCTTCGCCCTGTCGCTGCCCGCGGGCGCCGTCCTGGTCCTCACGGCTCGGGACGGTGTTGCGGCGGCCGTAGCCGCCGTCTACGCGGTGACGCTGAGCGCGGTGCTCGGGACGAGCGCCGCCTACCACCGGGGGATGTGGTCAGCCGCCGCGCGTCGATGGATGAAGCGCCTCGACCATTCGATGATCTTCCTGCTGATCGCGGGCAGCTACACGCCCGTGTGCGTCCTCGTGCTCGACCAGCCGTGGACCGTCGTCCTGCTCGCGGTCGTCTGGAGCGGCGCGGTCGTCGGCGTGACGCTGAAGCTCGTCCGGATCGAGGGGTTCCGGCGGCTCACCGGCTTCCTGTACCTCGCGCTGGGATGGGTCGCGGTCTTCGCGCTCCCGCAGATCCTGCGTGACGTCTCGCCCGCCACGGCGACGCTGATGATCGCGGGCGGCGTGCTCTACACGCTCGGAGCGATCGTCCTCGCGTGCCGGCGGCCGGATCCGGTGCCGTCCGTGTTCGGGTACCACGAGGTCTGGCATGCGTTCATGGTGGCCGCGGCCGCATGCCACTACGTGATGATCTTCCTGGTCGTGCGCGGAACCGGCTGACCTTCCTGGTACGCTTATCGCCACGGGTGGGCAGCTGCCACCCCGTGAGGTTTCGTTCCTCGGTTCCTCCTTCTGGTGGTCTCGGGTCAGACGCAGCCTCCCCGTGACCGCCGCGAAAGCTCGCGGCAGCCAAGGCGCCAAGCCAAGGCACAAAGAAGGAGTTCGAACATGCACACCACGTTCTCGGATCTCGGCGTATCGCGCGCCGTGATCGATGCGCTCGCCGAGCGCGGCATCATACAGCCGTTCCCGATCCAGGCGCTGGTGATGTCCGACGCGCTCGCCGGGCGAGACGTCCTCGCCAAGTCGCAGACCGGCTCGGGCAAGACGCTCGCGTTCGCGATCCCCATCGTCGAACGGACGCCGCGCGACGCGCCGGTCCCGGCCGCCGTCGTGTTGGTTCCTACGCGTGAGCTCGCCGTCCAGGTCGCCGACGACACCCGTTCGATCGCGGAGGCGATGGGCCTGCGCGTCGCGCTCGCGTACGGAGGGACCTCGGTGGCGCAGCAGGCGAAGGCGGCCCGCAGCGCTCACGTCCTCATCGCGACGCCCGGCCGCCTGGAGGACCTCGTATCGCGAGGCCTGGTGAAGTTGGACCGGGTCCGGATCCTGATCCTCGACGAGGCGGATCGGATGCTGGACATGGGGTTCCAGCCGCAGGTCGACCGGCTCGTGCGGCGGATGCCGTCCGAACGTCAGACGATGTTCCTTTCGGCGACGCTCGAGGGCGCCGCCGGGCACCTCGCCCGTGCCTACACGCGCCAGCCCGTCACGCACGAGGTCGTCGCCGAGTCCAAGACGGTCGAGGAGGTCGACCACCGTTTCCTGCACGTCGATGCAGCCGGCAAGGCAGAGGCGCTCGTCGAGGTGCTCAAGGAGCAGGCTGGGCTTGTCCTCGTGTTCGTTCGAACCAAGCGCGGGGCCGACCGATTGGTCCGGAAGATCCGCGCGGCCGGGATCGGGGCCGAGGCGATGCACGGCGACCTGTCTCAGCCCGCTCGCGAGCGGGCGCTCCGCCGGTTCGAAACGGGCCGATCGAAGGTCCTGATCGCGACCGACGTCGCGGCGCGCGGGCTGGACGTCGAGGCCGTGAGCCTGGTCGTGAACTTCGACCCGCCGGAGGACCACCGGGGCTACGTGCACCGCGTTGGCCGAACGGGCCGGGCGGGCAACGCAGGCACCGGCATCACGCTGGTGACCTCCGACCAGCAGGGCGACGTCGGCCGGATCGCGAAGTCGCTCGACCTTCACGACGAGTTCGCAGATGCGGGGCTCGCGATGCCGGCGCCGCGCGTGGTCTTCTCTGGATCGGTGAAGGGTCGGCGCTCGGGGCTCCGCGCCCGCGGACGTCGCTGATCGACGCGGTCAGACGGACACGGTGCGGCGCTGCCGCTCCAGGATCTCGTCCGCCGGAACGGGTCGGCTGAAGTAGTAGCCCTGACCGAACCGACAGCCGTGCTCGACGAGGAACAGCCACTGGTCCTGCGTCTCGATCCCCTCGGCCAGCGGCGTCATGTTGAGCCCGGCTGCGAGCTGGATCACGGCCTGGACCATGTTCCCCGCCTGCGGATCGTCGGGGATGTCGCGGACGAACGACCGGTCGATCTTGAGGATGTCGACCGGCAGGTGCTTGAGGCGAGACAGCGACGAGTACCCGGTCCCGAAGTCGTCGATCGCGAGCCGGAGCCCGCGCCCGTGCAGGTCCCACAGGATCCGCTGGGTTCGCTCGGGGTCGGTCATCGCGGCCGACTCCGTGATCTCCACGATGACCGAGCGCGGGTCGATCCCGCCGGACTCGAGCCGCGTCATCAGCCGCTGCGTCACGTCGGGCTGCCAGAGCTGGCGCGGCGACAGGTTGAACCCGATCTCGAGCTCCAGGCCGTCCTCGCGCCACGCCATGCCTTGTCGTGACAGCTCCTCGACGACCCAGTCGCCGATCACGTCGATCAGGCCCATCTCCTCGGCGAGCGGGATGAAGTCGCCAGGGGGGACGAGGCCGCCGTTCGGGTCGTTCCAGCGGATCAACGCCTCGACGCCGACCATCTTGCCCTCGAGCAGATCGATGATCGGCTGGTAGTGGAGCATCCAGTTCTGGTTCTCGACCGCCTTGCGCAGACGCGTCGTCATCGACAGCTTGCCCCGGAAGTCCTCGATGACGTTCGCGTACATCAGGTAGCCGCCGGGACCGGCTTGCTTGCTGCGATACATCGCGGTATCGGCGTTCCGCATCAGCTCGAGCGCGTCCTGGCCGTGGTTCGGGAACAGGCCGATCCCGATGCTCGCGGTCACGTAGACCTCGGTCCCGCCGATGTCGAACGGCGTTCGGAGCGCCTCCTGGATCCGCGTCACGACCGATTCGGCGATCAGCGCCGGCGTCTCGGCGCCGTCCGGCAACCCGCTGGCTGGGGTCCGCTCGAGGTCGGCGAGCAGCAGGAGGAACTCGTCCCCGCCCTGCCGTGCGACCAGGTCGGTCTCGCGCGTGGCCTCGCGCAGGCGCTCGGCGAGCCGGCGGATCAACTCGTCGCCGGCCTCGTGGCCGAGGCTGTCGTTCACGAGCTTGAAGTCGTCGATGTCGATCAGCATCACGGCGACGCCGACGTCGTGACGGCGGGCGCGCGCGATCGCGAGCTCGAGGAGCTCCTCGAACATCGAGCGGTTGGGGAGCTCGGTCAGGTTGTCGTGGTAGGCGAGGAACGCCGCATGCTCCTCGGCCTCGCGTCGGTCGGTGATGTCGAGCATCACGCCATGGATGAGCGCGGGCTTGCCGTCCGCATCTCGGACGACCGTCGCGCTGTCCCTGAACCACACCACGCGTCCGTCGCGAGCGATCAGGCGATACTCGAACGTGAAGCCTCCACCCGCCTCGCGTCCGGCCACGTACTCGGCGAGCGCCCGTTCGCGGTCGTCCGGGTGAAGCTGCTTGGTCCACAGCTGGGCGTCGTCGATGTATTCCTGGGGCGTGATGCCGAGCAGGGCTTCGATCTGGGGGCTGACGTAGGTCGTCTGCATCGTCTCATCGGCGATGTCGATGTAGACGATCGCGGGGATCTGCTCGACGAGCGCGCGGTACTTCGCGTGGGCCTCCTGGAGCTCCCCCGAAAGGAGCCGGAGCGTCTCGAGGACATCGGATGGCAGGCGGTCGCTGTCGTCGATCAACGCGCGGACAGCGTCGAGCGCCCCGAGCGGGTGCCCGGAGCGCGCCGAAGACTCGTTATCGGCGTTCACTGCGGTCAAGGCCGCCTCCGTTGCGTTCTCGATGGGTATCGGCGTCAAGGCCGTCCGCGCTTGAATGCGCGGACGGGGGACCCCCGATCGGGGGACACACGTGTCCCACGCCGGGCCCGCGTCGGTCGGGCGTCAGCAGCCCGACTCGTCGGGCAGCAGCGGGCGGATCAGGATCGAGAAGCGGTCGCCGTCGCTTCGCCACGGCGTGAGCTGGTTCGTGTCGGCCGCGGCGGACAGGAACGTCGAGGCGTCCTGCCCTTCGAGCGCCACGCAGCGGACGCCCTCGAGATCCTTGAGCGGCGCGCCGGCCTTGCGGAGGGACCCGCCGAGCGGCCAGTCCTTCGGTGCCTGTTCCAGCCCCGGGTCGGGTGAACCGGTGTACGGCTGGACGTACAGCCGAGTAGCGGACACCGTGAACGGCTCCTCGGCGCCGACCGACCCTTGGGGGAGCCAGCCGTCGAGCGCTCCGAGCTGGTTCTGGAACGCGGCCAGATCCGCGCGCGCGTCCACGTCGGCATCCCGGCACGGCCCCTGGTCGACGCCGAGCGCGTACGCGGAGACGACGCTCGTGCTTCCGTCCGCCGTGAGGGTGAAGACCGTGGTGGGCACGTCGGTCACGCACGGGTAGTCGTAGGTGGCGCTTCCATCCATCAGCCCGGCGTCGCGGGCCGCGCGGAGGATCGCCTGGATCCCGTCTTCGCTGACCGTCTGGACGAGCAGGTTCGGCAGCGCGGGCGCCGGATAGATCTCGATCTGCGGGCCCTCGGTGACGATCCGGCCGTCCCCGTAGAGCGACCACGAGGGCAGCCTTCGGAGGTGGTATTCGACAGGGACGAATCCGCCCTCGTACTCCACACGCAGGATGAGGTCGTTCGCCCCGGTCGGGTGATCGATCGCCGTCGCGTCGCCGCCCGAGCCTCCGCCCCCGGCGCCGCCGTCGTCATTCAGGCGGCCGCACGCGGAGGCGAACAACGCCAGGGGGATCAGGACGGCGGCTGCGGTCTTCGTCCTCATCGGGCGCATCCTTTCACGGGACGGGGAAGGGCCGAAGCTGGCCCTTGGACGTGTCGTGCGGCCGCCGTGTTCCGGGCCGCTCGGCGGCTTGGGCGCAGGTCGCGTGGGGTACGCTGCCCGGGCAGATGACCGGGACGATGCGTGCGTTGCGGAAGACCGCCCGCGCCCGCGGCGCCCAGCTCGTCGACGTGCCGATCCCCGAGCCCGGGGAGGGCGAGGTCCTGCTCCGGGTCCACGCGGCGTCGATCTGCGGCACGGACCTGCACATCTTCGACTGGAACGAGTGGTCCGAGGGCCGCATCCGCACGCCGATGACCTTCGGCCACGAGGTCGCCGGGTACGTCGAGGAGGTGGGTCCCGAGGTCCACCACATCCGGCCCGGCGTCTTCGCGGCGGCCGAGACGCACATCGCCTGCGGGATCTGCTCGACGTGCCGGACCGGTCGCGCGCACATCTGTCAGAACCTGCGGATCCTCGGCGTGGATACCGATGGAGCGTTCGCCGAGTACGTCGTGATCCCGGCCACGAACGCATGGGTGGTCGGCGACCGGATCCACCCCGACGTCGCATCGATCATGGAACCGTTCGGGAACGCGGTGCATGCGGCGTTCGGGACCGAGGGCGGCGAGGACCTGCTGACGAACCCCGTCGCCGTGATCGGCTGCGGGCCGATCGGCCTGTTCGCGGTCGGTATCGCGCGGGCGCTGGGCGCGTGGAAGGTGATCGCGATCGAGCCGAACGAGTACCGACGCGACCTCGCGGCCAAGATGGGAGCCGACCTGCTGGTCGACCCGCTCACCGAGGACCCGGTCGAGGTCGTGCTGCGCGAGACGGACGACACCGGCGCCGAGGTCGTCCTCGAGATGTCGGGCAACGCCCGGGCGATCGATCAGGGGACGCGGATGCTCGCGCGCGGTGGGCGGATGTCCCTGCTCGGCCTGCCCGACGGGCCGGTGACGCTCGACCTCAACGACCAGGTGATCTTCAAGGAAGCGCGTGTCCTCGGGATCACCGGGCGCGAGATGTTCCGGACGTGGCAGCAGACCACGACGCTGCTGTCGACGGGTCGTGTCGACGTGACGCCGGTGATCACGCACCGTTTCCCGCTCGACCGCTTCGAGGAGGCCTTCGACGTGATGGCCTCGGGGCGGTCCGCCAAGGTGATCGTGTTCCCGGGGACGGCGACGGCGTGACGGCAGGCCGTGCCCTCGACTACCTCCGCGAGCGGCTCGACGAGCTCGGACGCGACGGGCTGCTGCTGGATCCCCGCACGCTCGAGGGTCCCACCGGCGCCCGGGCCCGGTTCGACGGCCGCAACGTGGTGAACCTGGCGTCGAACAACTACCTCGGCCTCGCGAACCACCCGCGGATGAACGCGGCCGCGTCACGCGCCGCCGCGGAGCTCGGGGCCGGCACCGGCGCAGTCCGGACGATCGCCGGTTCGATGAAGATCCATCGCGAGCTCGAGGAACGGTTCGCCGCGTTCAAGCACGCGGAGGACGCCCTGATGTTCCAGTCGGGGTTCACCGCGAACGCCGGCACCGTCGCGGCGATCCTCGACAAGGAGGACGTGATCGTCTCGGATCAGCTCAACCACGCGTCGATCATCGACGGCGCGCGGCTCTCGCGCGCCGAGATCAAGGTCTTCCCGCACAAACAGGTCGAGGCGGCGGACCGGCTGCTCGAGGAGACCAAGCGCTCGGGCCGCCGGCAGCTGCTGATCACCGACGGCGTGTTCTCGATGGACGGCGACATCGCGCCGCTGCCCGGGCTCGTCGAGGTGGCGGAGCGGCACGAGGCGATCATGATGGTCGACGACGCGCACGCGAGTGGTGTCCTCGGTGGTGGCGGGGCGGGGACCGTCGATCACTTCGGGCTGCACGGTCGCGTCGACGTCCAGGTTGGGACGCTGTCGAAGGCGATCGGCGTCCTCGGTGGGTTCATCGCGGGGCCGAGGCACCTGATCACCTGGCTGGTGAACCGCGGGCGACCGTACCTGTTCTCGACGAGCGCGCCGCCGGCAGTGGTCGCGGCGTGCATCGAGGCGCTCGACATCATCGCCGACGAGCCGGACCGGCTGGAGCGGCTCTGGGACAACACACACTGGTTCAAAGCGGAGCTGCAACGCCTCGGCTTCGACACCGGGGAGAGCGAGACCCCGATCACACCCGTGATCACGGGCGAGGAGGAGACGACGCAGACGTTCGCGCGTCGCCTGTTCGAGGAGGGGGTCTTCACGCCGGCGATCGTGTTCCCCACCGTCGCGAAGGGCCGCGCGCGGGTTCGGACGATCGTGACCGCCGATCACACGCGGGACGACCTGGGCGAGGCGATCGCGGCGTTCGAACGCGTGGGGAAGGAGCTCGACGTCCTGGCTTAGGACGCCTCTGCCGACGCGGCCGCCTTGGCGCGGATCCCCTCGAGGAGCAGGTCCAGTCCCAGCTCGAACGTCGCGTCCATGTCGCACTGGACGAACCAGGGGAACATCTGGGCGAGGCACGGGAACTCGTCGGCCGGCACGCGATGCGCGAGGTCGACGACCTCCCCCTCGCCGGGACGACCGGGAGCGACGTTTCCGATCTCCATCATCACCACGCCGAAGATGTAGCCGCCGATCGCCTGGAAGGCGTTGACGGTATCGCGCTCCGACAGGCCCGCCCGTCGCAGCAGGTCGAGGGCGATCTCGGTCGGCCGAAGCATGTCGGGGGAGTCCATCGGATGCTTGCGCTCGACGAGCAGCTGGATCACGTTGGGGTGCGACTTCAGCAGATGCCGCCACTCGCGCGCGGCGCGGCGGCCCTGCTCGAGCCAGTCGTCGGACGCGGGCTCCCACCGGAACTCCGCCATCACGGCCGCCGTGATGGCGTCCAGAAGATCCTCCTTGTCGCGCACGTGGTTGTACAGCGACATCGCCTCGACGCCGAGCTCGCGGCCGACGCGACGCATCGTCAGCGCCCCGAGACCCTCGCGATCCATGATCTCGAGGGCGGTGCGGACGACCCGCTCGCGCGTGAGGGGCTCGCGCCGAACCCTCTCCGCGGCCGATCCTGCCTTGTTCACGGAACCTTCACGCTCCTCGCCCGTTTCGATCCACCATCGGGGTTGACACTTACCACGTACGTCTATATTACTGACGCCGTAAGCATATGGCGTAAGTCGGTCCGGGGCAAGCCGGGCTGGGGATGGAGGGCTTGGGATGAGGCTGAACCCGGAAACGCTGGCGAGGGCGAGCAGCAGGCATCCGTGGAGGACCGTCGGTATCTGGCTCGTCGTCCTCGTCGCGGGCTTCGGCGCGTCGGCGACGATCCTCTCGGACGCGCTGACGACGGACATCGATTTCACGAACAACCCCGAGGCGAAGCGGGCGATGCAGATCCTGGAGGAGCGCAAGCTCGAGCAGGACGTGATCCCCGAGACGATCGTGCTGGTCGGCGACGAGGGGGCCGTGCAGGACGCGGCGTTCGCTGAGAGGGTCAACTCCGCCCTCGACGATCTGCGAGACCTCGGGCCGAACGTCGTGTCGCAGGTCCCCGAGGGCTACCCGCTCCCTGAGGAGCTGGCGAACGACCCGCAGGTCGCGGCGCTCGGTCCGATCCCGTCGCAGGACGGTACGTCGGTCCTGTTCACGGTGATCCTCGCGGGGAACTCCGACGAGGCCGCGGGAAACGTCGACGAGCTCGACGCGCTGCGTGAGCGCTACAGCGAGGACGGGACCGAGATGTTCATGCTCGGCGAGGCCACCTCGACCGAGGACTTCAAGACGATCTCGGAGGAGGACAGCCGTCGGGGTGAGCTCGTCGGCGTGCTCGTCGCCATCGCCGTCCTGCTCGTGGTGTTCGGATCGTTCGTCGCAGGCATCACCCCGATCATCATGGGGATCCTCGCGATCGGGACCGCGCTGGGATTGGTCGGTCTTCTCGGGATGCTCTGGCGCTTCAGCTTCTTCGCCCCGCAGCTGATCTCGATGATGGGTTTGGCGGTCGGGATCGACTACTCCTTGTTCATCGTGTCGCGATACCGTGAGGAGCGCGCTCGTGGGTTCGACAACCTCGAAGCCATCGGAAGGTCGGGGGCGACGGCGAACCGCGCGGTGTTCTTCAGCGGACTGACGGTCGTGCTGGCGCTGGCTGGGATGCTCCTCGTGCCGACGACGATCTTCCGCGCGCTCGCCGGTGGCGCGATCCTCGTGGTGCTCGTCTCGATCGCGCTGTCCATGACGTTCCTGCCGGCGGTCATGGCGCTCTTCGCCGACCACCTCGTGAAGCCCGGCTGGCTGTTCGGGCGTGGTCGGACGCTGGAGCACGGCCGGCGCGGTGGGTTCTGGGACACCATCACGCGAGGCGTCATGGCTCGACCCGTGCTGTGGCTGGTGCTCTCCGCGACGTTCATGATCGCCCTGTCGATCCCGTACTGGTTGCAGGGTCATCCCGAGGACGAGGGCCGCGGGATCAAGACCGGGTTCTCGGGCATCTCGACGATCCCCGACGGCATCCAGACCAAGGAGGCGTTCGACGTCCTCGTCGAGAAGTTCCCCGAGGCCGGGCAGCAGGCGACGGCCGACGTCGTCATCCCGGGCGCGTCGACCGACCCGTCGGTGGCACAGGGGATCGACGCCCTGGTGGCGGCCGCCGCGGACGATCCGGCGTTCGGTGAGGCACAACCACCGCAGACGAGCGAGGACGGCAGCATCACCCTGGTCCGGATCCCCTTCGCCGGTGCGGCCTCGGACGCATCGAGCGAGGCCGCGGTCGCCGCGCTGACGCGGGTGAGGGATGAGTACGTCCCCAACGCGTTCGGCGGGGGGAGCGACGTGCTGGTCGGCGGTGACACGGGATTCGTGGCGGACTTCTTCGAGGTCTCCGACCTCTACACGCCGTTGATCATCGCGTTGGTGCTCGCGCTGTCGTTCGTGCTCCTCACGGTGGTGTTCCGATCGGTGGTCGTGCCGGCGAAGGCGATCCTGATGAACCTGCTGTCGGTGGGCGCCGCGTACGGGCTGATCGTTCTCCTGTTCCAGAAGGGCGGGCCGGAGTTCGCGAGGTCGATCGCGGATGCCCTTGGCTTCATCCAGGTCGATGCGATCGAGTCGTGGCTGCCGCTGTTCCTGTTCTCGATCCTGTTCGGCCTGTCGATGGACTACCAGGTCTTCCTCCTCACGAGGATCCGTGAGGAGTACGACAAGACGAAGGACAACTCCGAGGCGGTCGCGTTCGGCCTGCGCACCACGGGCGGGATCATCACGGGCGCCGCGGTGATCATGGTCGCGGTGTTCGCCGCGTTCTCGACGGGACGCATCGCTGGTCTCCAGCAGATGGGGTTCGGGCTCGCCGTCGCCGTGTTCCTCGACGCGACCATCGTCCGGTCGATCCTCGTGCCTTCAGCGATGAAGCTTCTCGGTGACGTCAACTGGTACCTGCCGAGGTGGCTCCAGTGGCTCCCGCAGCTGCGGGTCGAGGGTCACGAGACCGAACGCATGGTCGAGGTGCTCCGCCTGCCCGAGCGGGAGCGGGAAGAGGAAGAGGAGCTGGTCGCGGGCGACGATTAGCCCCTCGAGCGGAGTCGACGGGGGCGGACGCGCGGAGCGCGTCCGCCCCCTCCTCTTGATAGTGTCCGCCGCATGGATGACCCGTTCGCGATGGAGCTCCGCGATCAGCGCGCCGCGCTGCGCGAGCAGATCGGGCGGATCGGCTGCTGGAGCTTCGCCCTCGAGGCGCAGATCGCGGCCGACGAGGCGAAGGACGTCTCCGAGATCGAGGCCCTGGGGTATCGCGCGATCTGGTTCCCCGAGAGCGTCGAGTCGCGTGAGGTCTTCAGCCACGCGGGGTGGCTCCTGGCGTCGACCGAGCGAGCCGTCATCGCGAGCGGCATCGCGAACATCTGGGCCCGCGACCCCGTCGCGATGACCAACGGCTGGCACATGCTGACCGACGCGTACCCCGACCGGTTCCTGCTGGGCATGGGCGTCAGCCACCCCAGCTCGGTCGCCAGGCGTGGTGGCGAGTACGTCCGCCCCTACTCGCACATGCGCGAGTACCTCGATTCGATGGACCGCGCTGCGTCGTCCGCCCCCGAGCCCGCCGCCGTTCCGCGCCGGATGCTCGCGGCGCTCGGGCCGCGGATGCTGGAGCTCGCCGCCGAACGGTCGCTCGGCGCCCACCCATACTTCGTGCCGGTCGAGCACACCGCCTTCGCGAGGACGCGGCTCGGGCCGAACCCCCTCCTCGCGGTCGAGCAGACGGTCGTGCTGGAGAGCGACGCGGCCGAGGCTCGCCGGATCGCACGCGGGTTCGCGTCCGGCTACCTGTCGTCGCCGAACTACTCGGGGAACCTCCGGCGGATGGGGTACACGGCCGAGGACGTGTCCGGCAGCGGCAGCGACCGCCTGATCGACGCGGTGATCGCGTGGGGCGACGTCGACCGCATCACGAGCCGCGTGCG
>DATHSY010000122.1:0-4876 GCA_035463715.1 Actinomycetota bacterium
GCTGCCAGCCAGACGCTCTACCAGCTGAGCTATGGGCCCGAGCGACGGGTCAGTCTACTAACCCGAGGAGGCGACGCCCTGCGGTTCCCAATCGACGCGCGGGGCGTCAGCCCATAGGCGCTCGAGGTCGTAGTACTCGCGTTCCTCATCGGCGAAGACGTGGACGACGAAGTCCACGTAGTCGAGCAACACCCAACGGGCGTCGCTCTCGCCCTCGCGGCGGACGGGCTTGACCTCGTGGACCTCGCGGAGGATGCGTTCGACCTCGTCGACGATCGTCTTGACCTGTCGCTCGGTCGAACCGCTGGCGATCACGAAGTAGTCGGTGATCACGATCAGCTCGCGCACGTCCAGGATCGCGATGTCCTCCGCCTGCTTGGCCGCCGCCGCCTGTGCCGCCGCGACGGCCGTCGGACGGCTCTCGTTCACCACTGACGCATCACCCGCGGCCGATCTCCTCCTACCCCTCGAAGTCCTTGCCTACCACGATCGTGACGTCGCCGACCCCGGTCGGGGCGCCCGATACCGACACGGTACCCACCCCGAGGGCCGCCTGCGCGCCTTCCGCCGCGTCGCGGTCCTCCGGCGACGACGCGACCACCAGCGTCTCCCGATGGTTGAAGTCCGCCGCGTTCCCGGAAAGGACGACCCGGAAGCCGGCCCGGATCAGATGCTCGGCGACCGCGGCGCCCACGCCCGGCTCGCCGCTGCCGTTCAGCACGACGACCGGCACCGGTACGACCGGCTCGACGCCGAAGACGCGCGCCGAGAGCTCGGCCGCTGCCAGGTCGTCGACCACGGCGAGGCCGCCGAGGACCTTCGCCGTCGGCAGCGTCGACACCAAAGGGTCGGCGGGCGCCAGCGCCCGTTGCACCGCAGCGGGATCGTCCACGTCGACGAAGTCGTCTTGCCGCCAGTCCGGCCCCGACGAGACGAGCGATCGGACGACCTCCCCCCAGGTCACGAAGCGACCCGGTGCCGCGAGCGCGTCCACGACACCGGCGCCGTCCAGCCGGTCGGCGAACACCTGGAGCCCGCCGAGGCGATCGACGACCTCGGACAGCGCCTGCGCGTCGACGACGGCATGGTGCGAGATCCAGGCGCCGAGCAGGTTCGAGAACGCGGTCACCGCCGGGCGGCCCGGAAGGAGCGCGGCATCGCCGGCGCGAGCGTCGCCCTGTCCCGGCACCGTCAGGGCGAGGGCCGACGGGATCGTGACGACGCTCGAGCGACGACCGCCGCCGGACGCGACGACCGCGACGAGCGGACCGGCCTCGTGACGCACGACGAGGACCACGGCCGTCCGAGGACTGGACACCGGATCGCCGCTATCGCCCGGTGCCTCGAAGCCCAGCATCAGGCCGGTCGCGACGACGGCGAGCGCGAGCAGCGCGACGATGGGGCCGGCGCGCTCCGTCACCGATACAGGCCCGCCTTCTCGATGAAGCTCTTGACGCCCTCGGGCAGCAGGTACCGGATCGCGCGGCCCTCGCCGACGCGCTGCCGGATGTCCGATGACGAGATCGCGAGGGCGGGGATCTTCATCACGCTCACCCGCGGATGGTGTTCGGCGGCCGCGGCCTCCAGCCGCGACAGGTCGTGGCCGGGCCGCGTCGCCGCGATGAAGTGCGCGAGCGAGAGCGCCTCGTCGGGGTCCTTCCACTGGACGATCTCGAGGATCGCGTCCGCGCCGGTGATGAAGTAGAGCTCGGCGTCGGGGTGCTCGTTGGCGAGCTGACGAAGCGTCTCGACGGTATACGTCGGGCCGTCCCGGTCGATCTCGATCCTCGAGACCGTGAACCGAGGGTTGCTCGCGGTCGCGACCACGGTCATCAGGTACCGCTCCTCCGCGGGGGAGACCTCGCGGTGCGCCTTCATCCACGGCTGCCCGGTCGGCACGAACACGACCGTGTCGAGCTGGAACTGGACGACCGCCTCCTCGGCGGTCACGAGGTGCCCGTAGTGGATGGGGTCGAACGTGCCGCCCATGACCCCGAGGCGCCGTCCCATCGCGGCCTATCCTACGGCCGGTCAGGCGCGCGACCGGGTAGCCGATGCCGCCTCGTCGGCGAGCCACGGGCGAAGGTCGATCAGGTGCTTCTCGTAGTGGATCGCGCCGCTCTCGTCGAACCACTCCTCGGCCGTCGAGGTCAGCAGCGGCATCGCCGCGAACCCGCGGAGCATCGCCGACCGCTGATCGAACCAGGCGGCGCGGACCGTTGCCAGATCAAGTTCCTGCGACTCCTCGAACCACGTCTGGTTGAGCGCCTCGGTCTCCTGGTCGTCCTCCCACTCGCCCTCGAACGTCCCGGTGCGCATCCGCTCGAACCCGTCGGCAGCGTCCTCGCACCAGCGGGCGACGTGCCACATCGTGTCCTTGACGCTCCACCCCGCCGGCGTCACGCCGGGGAGCTCGAGCCGTTCGAACGGCGCCGCGTCGATCAGCGCGTTGATGTCGGTCCACGCGCCCTGCTCGGCGGCCTCCTTCGCGGCACGCCGGAGCGAGTCGTCCGGTCCGTGCCCGGCGCCGTCCACGAACGCCTCGAGCTCGGGAAGGTGCTCCTCGTAGTGCTCGGCGCCGGACTCGTCGAACCACTCGACGCCGGGCGCCGAGCGCTCGTCGACCGACGACCATCCGGCGAGGAACCGCGCCCGCGATCGCTCGAGCGCCGCGAGCACCTGCGGCAGCGCGAACCGCCGGCCCTCGACCAGCGCCACCGCGTTGATCTCGTCCGTCTCCCAGCCGAGCTCCCGGTAGGTGCCGCTTCGGACGGCCGCGAGCTGGGTCGCGGCCTCCTCGGTCCAGATCCGGAGGTGCCAGAGCAGGTCCCTCACGCTCCACCCGTCGGGGGTCACGTCCGGCCGCTCCGCGTCCTCGGGTCGCAGGCGGTCGACCGCGTTCGACAGCCGCCTCCACCCCTCGGCCTCGCGCTCGGATAGCCGTTCACGTTCCTCGAGCACTAGCCCTCCTCGGGGATGAACTCGAACGCCCGATCGCCGATCACGACTTCGTCGCCTCGGCGCGCGCCGGCCGCGACGAGCTGGCGTTCGACGCCCTCCCGGACAAGCCGCTTCTGGAGCTCGACGATCCTGCGCGGATCCTCGAAATCCGTCTCGGCGACCCATCGTTCCACGTTCCGGCCGACGACGCGGTAGCGGTCGCCCTCCCGACGGATCACGAAGCGCGGGCGGCCCGGCCTGAGCACGACCGTCGGGACGCGTTCGCCGACCTCACCCTCCGCCTCGGCGACCATCCGCTCGACGCGTGTCGCCAGCTCGTCGAGGCCCACCCCCGTGACCGCCGATACCGCGATCGCGTCGCGGCCCAGCCGACCGAGCCGCTCGTCGGCGTCCTCGACGAGATCGGCCTTGGCTCCGACGACGAGTCGCCGACGCGCGGCGAGCTCTGGGTCATACGCGCGGAGCTCGCGCTCGATCGTCGCGAGATCCTCCTCGGGACGCTCCGACGACAGATCGACGACGATCACGAGCATGCGGCAGCGCATCACGTGGCGCAGGAAGCGGTGGCCGAGACCCTTGCCCTCGTGCGCGCCCTCGATCAGCCCGGGGATGTCGGCGATCACGAACCGGCGCGTGTCGTCGCCCCCCACGCCGAGGTTGGGCGAGAGCGTCGTGAAGGGGTACTCGGCGATCTTCGGCCTGGCGGCCGTGAGCTTCGACAGGAGCGTCGACTTGCCGGCGTTCGGGAGGCCGACAAGGCCGACGTCGGCCACGACGCGGAGCTCGACGCGGAGCCGCTTCTCCTCGCCGAGCTCCCCCGCCTCGGCGGTCCTCGGGACCCGCTGACGCGGCGACGCGAGCGACGCGTTGCCACGACCGCCGCGACCGCCGCGCGCGACGACGGCCCGGCTGCCCACACCGACGAGGTCGGCCAACGGGCCCTCGTCGTCGTGGACGACGGTACCGTCCGGGACCGGGACGACCGCGTCCTCGCCGTCCGCACCCGTGCGCTTCGACGACCGACCGGGGCCACCGGCACCAGCGCGGATGTGCGGCCGGTCGGCCAGCTGCGCGAGGTCGTGCACACCGGGCGTCACCTCGAACACCACGTCGCCGCCCCGGCCGCCGTCACCACCGTCGGGACCGCCGCGCGGCTTGAACGGCTCGCTGAGCAGGCTCGCCGAGCCGTCGCCGCCGCGGCCGCCTCGCACGAGCACCGACACCTCGTCGACGAACGCCACGTCTCGATCGTGGCACAAAGGGCGAGGCTCCGGTCATCATGGGTGCGTGAGCGAGACCGTGACCGTCTGGGCGGTGGACCTCATCCGCGACCCGAGGGCCGATACCAAGGGCACGCTCTTCATCGGGGAGGGTTCGATCGGGTTCCGGCCCTCCGATGCCGCCGGAGCCGAGCTGTCGATCGCGTTCGTGGACGTCCGCAAGGTTCGACGCCTGCGCGGGTCCCCGGTCCTGATGGTCGTCCACGACCGCGATGGCGTGCGTGAGCGGACCGCGTTCTTCTTCGTCCAGCCACCGCCGCTCCAGAGGATGACGGCCGAGCCGACGCGCGTGTCGTTCATCCCGGGGATGTCGAAGCGCCGCGCGAGGCGGCAGAACGCGAGCTACCTGGGGATGGGCAACCGAGCCAGACGCGAGGTGGTGGCTGGCTGGGAAACGAGGGTGCGCGCGGCGATCGCCGAGGCGAGGGGGTAGCTACTCGGCCGACGAGATCGTGGCGAACCGGCGTCCGCGCGAGGTGCGGAACGTCACGACACCGTCGCGGGTGGCGAACAGCGTGTCGTCCCCGCCCTTGCCCACGCCATCGCCGGGGTGGATCCTGGTCCCGCGCTGGCGCACGATGATCGAGCCGGCGGTCACCTGCTGACCGCCGAACGCCTTGACGCCGAGCCGCTTG
>DATHSY010000123.1:0-11688 GCA_035463715.1 Actinomycetota bacterium
CCGCCTCACCGTGAGCGCGACCGCCTCCTGGAGGGGGAGTTCCCCCTTCAGGTGACGGGCCATCTCAGCGTACCCGATGGCCTGTCGCGCGGTGATCCACTCGCCCAGGCCGTCGTCGAGCAGTGCACGGACCTCGTCCAACAACCCGTGCTCGAGCTGCTCCCCGACCCGCGCCTCGACCCGTCGGTACAGGACCTCACGCGGAACCTCCACGCCGGCCGCGCGGACGTGCCCCGCCGGATACCGATCCCACGCCTCCGAGAAGGACGAGAACGGCACACCCGTGAGCGTCGCGACCTCGAGCGCACGGATCGTCCGCCGCACGTTGTCGGGCTCGATCCGACCGGCCGCGACGGGATCCATCGCCTCGAGCCTGCGGTGCAACGAGCGGGCGCCCACGACGGCCGCATCTCGTTCGAGCTCGGCACGCGCGCCGGCGTCGGTCGGCGGGAACACCAGGTCGTCCACGAGCGCACGGAAGTACAGCCCGGACCCGCCCACGAGCAGGACGCGCCGCCCGCGTCCGCGGATCGCATCGAGCGCCTCGCGCGCGAGCTGCTGGTACCGAGCGACCGTGAAGGGCTCGCTCGGGTCCGCGACGTCGATCAGGTGATGCGGTACCCGCGCGCGGAGCGCCGGGTCGGCCTTCGCCGCCCCGACGTCCATCCGGCGGTACACGGTCGTCGAGTCCACCGAGACGATCTCCGCGCCGAGGGCCTCGGCGATCGGGACCGCGGCCTCGCTCTTGCCGGACGCGGTCGGGCCGACGAGCGCGAGCAGCGGCTCGTTCGCCATCAGCCGGCGGGGACCGGCTCCCTCGCGGCGACGCGTTCGCCGACGAGGTGGTGTGGGTGCGCGCTCACGATCCGCGCCTCGACGAACGTCCCGGGCGCCAGCTCCGCGTCGAGGTGCACCACCTTGTTGGTCCGTGTGCGGCCCTGCGCACCGCCCTTTCGTCCGACCCCTTCGATCAGCACCTCGTGCACCCGGCGGACCTCCTCGCGCGCCTTCTCGAGCGAGATCCGCTCCTGCAGCGCGACGAGCCGGTCGAACCGCTCCTGGACCACGTCCTTCGGCAGCTGCTCGGGCATCTGCGCCGCGCGCGTGCCGGGCCGGGGCGAGTACTGGAACGTGTAGGCCTGGTCGAACCGCGCCCGCTCGACCACGTCGAGCGTGTCCGCGAGGTCCTCCTCGGTCTCGCCGGGGAACCCCACGATGATGTCGGTGCTGACCGCGATGCTCGGGACCCGCTCGCGGATCCGCTCGAGCCACGAGAGGTACCGGTCGCGGCGGTAGGACCGCTGCATCGCGCGAAGCATCCGATCCGAACCGGATTGGAGCGGGAAGTGGATGTGCTCGCAGACCTTCTCGCTCGACGCCATCGCGTCGATCACGTCGGGCGTGAAGTCGTGTGGGTGCGGGCTGGTGAACCGGATCCGCCGAAGGCCTTCGACGTCGTTCACGGCGCGGAGCAGCTCCGCGAACAGGGGCCGGCGCGACGAACCCGGCACGGTCAGGTCGCGTCCGTACGTGTTCACGTTCTGTCCGAGCAGCGTCACCTCGACGACGCCTTGGCGCGCGAGCCCTTGCACCTCCGCGAGCACGTCGCCGATCGGCCGCGACAGCTGCGGCCCGCGAACGAGCGGCACGATGCAGAACGTGCAGGCGTTGTCGCACCCGATCGCGATCGAGACCCAGGCGTGATGGGCGACCTCCCTGCGCGCCGGCAGCGCGCTGGGGAAGACCTCCGTGTACTCGCTGACGTCGAGCTGGCGACCCTCGGTCTCCGAGCGCCTGATCAGGTCGAGCAGCCCGGGCAAGGCGTGCGTGCCGACGACCACGTCCACCCACGGCGCGCGTTCCTGGATCTGGCCCTGGTCCTTCTGCGCCAGGCACCCGGCCACCACGATCCGCATCCGCGGGTTCCTCGCCTTGAGCGGCCGCAGGTGCCCGAGGTTGCCGTACAGCCGGTTGTCGGCGTTCTCGCGGATCGCGCACGTGTTGAACACGACGACCTCGGCGTCGCCCGCCTCCTGCGTCGGCACGTAACCGTCCGCGGTCAGGAGCCCGGCGATCCGCTCGGAGTCGTGCTCGTTCATCTGGCACCCGAAGGTGCGCAGCAGGAACCGGCGCTCGCTCATGCGCTCCAGGCTACCGTGCGTACTCGATCGAGCGGGTCTCCCGGACCACCGTGATCTTGATCTGGCCGGGGTACTGGAGCTCCTCCTCGACCTGCTTGGCGATGTCGCGGGCCATGATCTGCGCCGACAGGTCGTCCACATCGGTCGGCTTCACCATGACGCGAACCTCGCGGCCGGCCTGCATCGCGTAGACCTTCTCGACGCCCGGGTAGTTCGTGCAGATCTCCTCGAGCCGCTCCAGGCGCTTCACGTAGGTCTCGAGCGACTCGCGTCGGGCGCCCGGACGGCCGCCGGAGATCCCGTCGGCGATCTGCGCGATCACCGCATCGACGGTGCGCTGCTCGACCTCACCGTGGTGCGACTCGATGCAGTGGACGACCTCGGGCGACTCCTTCAGGCGCCTGGCGATCTCGGCACCGATGATCGCATGAGATCCCTCGACCTCGTGGGTCACCGCCTTGCCGACGTCGTGGAGCAGCGCCCCGCGCTTGGCGACCTTGCCGTCGAGCCCGAGCTCGTTCGAGATCGCGGACGCGATGTGCGCCGACTCGACGAGGTGCTTCAGCACGTTCTGGCCGTAGCTCGTCCGGTACTTCAGCCGGCCGAGCAGCTTGACGAGCTCCGGATGCATGTCGGTGACGCCGACGTCCAGCACGGCCTCTTCGCCGGCTCGCTTGATCTGCTCCTCGATCTCCCTCTGCGACCGCTCGTAGGTCTCCTCGATCCGCGCGGGGTGGATCCGGCCGTCGGATACGAGCTTCTCGAGCGTCAGCCGCGCGGTCTCGCGACGCACCGGGTCGAAGCACGACAGGACGACCGCCTCGGGCGTGTCGTCGATGATCAGGTTGACGCCGGTGGCCGCCTCGAACGCGCGGATGTTGCGGCCCTCGCGGCCGATGATCCGCCCCTTCATGTCCTCCGACGGGAGCGAGAACACGCTCACCGTCGACTCGGCGGTCTGCTCGGACGCGACCCGCTGGATCGCGATCGTCACGATCTTGCGTGCACGCTCCTCGCCCTCCTCGCGGGCCCGCTGCTCGATCTCGCGGACCTGCGCCATCGCCGAGCGCTTGGCCTCGTCGACGACCTGGGTCATCAGCGCCTCGCGGGCCTCCTGCGAGGTCATCCGGGCGACCGATTCGAGCTGCGCCCGATGCTGCTCCGCCGCGTGCTCGAGCCGCTCCCGCACCTTCTGGAGCTGCCTGTCGCGGTCGTCAAGCTCCTCGGCACGCTTCTCGAGCTCGCCGAGCTTGCGCTCGAGGCCCTCTTCCTTCTGCGCCTGGCGTTGCTCCTGCCGCTGAACCTCGTCCCGCCGGGACCGGATCTCCTCGTCAGCGGTCTGCCGCATCGCGCTGATCTCTTGCTTCACCTCGACCAGGGCTTCGCGGACCACCTTCTCCGCGTCACGCTCCGCGTCCAGGACGACGCGCTGGGCCCGCGACTCCGCGCTCTGCGCGTGCGACTGGGCCAAGGCTTTGCGGACGACGAACCCGATCCCGACACCGGCGAGGAATGCGGCGATCCCAACCAACACCGCTTCCATCTCGTTGCCTCCGTATATGCGAAAAGGCCGAACCAAGGCCCATCCAGGGCCTGTCCGGCCTCGCGCTCAGGAAGCGGGAGCGGCTAGGACGCCGAGGACCGTCTGGGCCCTCGCCGGCCTCCCGTGAGCTCTTCTACCTGCGGTTCCGTCGGTTTCACAGATGCTCGGTGAACGCTCGTCGAACAGTTGTGGTCCTGGAAGTTCCTTCTGGAACGGCAATGTACGGCCTGTAGCCCCCAGAGGCAAGGGCGGCAGCTGGCTACAGATCCTCTGCGGACGGCGCGTCGAGGGCCTTGGCGGCCGCACCCCGGGCGGCCGAGGCGTCGTACCCGCGCCGGACGAGGAACGAGACCAGGCGCCGGTAGGCGGTCTCCCGGGGCAACGACCCGAGGCGGGCCGCCCGCCGGGAGGCGACCCGGTCCAGGCGCTCGGCGTCGTCGTTCCCCAGCTCGACCAGGGTCTCCTCGATCGTGCGGCGGTCCACCCCCTTGGCGGCCAGGGCGGCTCCAACCGCGCGGCTCCCCTGGAGCCGTCGCGTCGTGGCCTGTTCCGCGAACTGCGCCGCGAATCGGGCGTCGTCGACCAGCCCGACCTCCTGCAGCCGCGCCAGCTCGCCGGCGACCTCCTCGTGTTCGAACCCCGCCCTGAGGAGCCTGCCCTCCAGCTCGCGCCGGCTCCGGGGACGGACCGACAGCAGCCGAAGGGCCCGATCGTGACAGTTCAAGCGCGAGCCGCCCATCGACGGACTCAGCCGGCCGTGACGGGTTCGGCCTCGCGGTCCTTCGCGGGGGCCTTCTTCGACGCGTTCGACGCGGGCGTCGGCTCCTCGGCGACCGCATCCGGGATCTGGACCGGCGTGTCGGCGTCCTCGCCGAACGCGTCGAGGCCAACCGCGGTGCGGACCTTCCGCTCGACCTCGGCGGCGACGTCGGTGTGTTCGATCAGGAACTGGCGCGCGTTCTCGCGCCCCTGCCCGAGCTGCTCGCCCTCGTAGGTGAACCAGGCGCCGCTCTTCTTGACGATCTCCATGTCGACGCCGACGTCGAGCAGGCTTCCCTCCTTCGAGACACCCACGCCGTACATGATGTCGAACTCGCACTGACGGAACGGCGGCGCGACCTTGTTCTTGACGACCTTCACGCGCGTGCGTGAGCCGACGATGTCGGTGCCGTCCTTCAGGTTCTCGATCTTGCGAACGTCCAAGCGCACGGAGGAGTAGAACTTGAGCGCGCGGCCCCCCGGCGTGGTCTCGGGGTTGCCGAACATCACGCCGATCTTCTCGCGCAGCTGGTTGATGAACACCGCCGTCGTCTCGAAGCGCGAGAGCGAGCCGTTCAGCTTGCGCATGGCCTGCGACATCAGGCGGGCTTGCAGACCGACGTGCGAGTCGCCCATCTCGCCCTCGATCTCGGCGCGCGGCACGAGCGCCGCGACCGAGTCGATGACGACGATGTCGAGCGCACCCGAGCGGACCAGCATGTCGGCGATCTCGAGCGCCTGCTCGCCGGAGTCCGGCTGTGAGACGAGCAGCTCGTCGATGTTGACACCGAGCCGCTGCGCATAGGTGGGATCGAGCGCGTGCTCCGCGTCGACGAACGCCGCGATGCCACCGCGCCGCTGTGCCTCCGCGATCATGTGCAGACAGACGGTCGTCTTGCCCGAGCCCTCGGGACCGAAGACCTCGATGATCCGGCCGCGCGGGATGCCGCCGACGCCGAGCGCGATGTCGAGCGCGATCGAGCCCGTCGGGATCACGGAGATGCCGGCGCCCATCGGGTGTTCGCCCAGGCGCATCACGGCCCCCTTGCCGTACTGCTTCTCGATCTGCGTCAGCGCGACATCGAGCATCTTGTCCCGATCCATGCTGGAAACCCCTTTCTGCCCCCGCGCCCACCCGGCGACCGCTCGGGCGAGCTCCTCTTCGCCGGGGGCTATCGCTCGCGCCCACGGCGCTCGGCGCTTGAGCCCCCGACCCTCCCCGACGTCGCGCACGGTACCGCGAGGGTCCGACATGCATTACACCCCTGTAGTTACGTTCTCGCAACCGGGGACCGTACTCGAACACACGTTCGAGGTCAAGCACCGCCGCCGACCTGATGCCAGAACGCCGTCAGGCCATCAGCGCCTCATGCAGCATCTCGACGAGCGGCCAGGCGCCCTCGGAGGTGTTCGACATCACGGTGAACGTCAGTCGCCGGGTCGGATCGTGCACGCTCGTGAAGGATGCGCCGGCGTCATATCCGTGCAGCTCCACCAGCTCGCGCGACTCGTGCAACCAGAACCCGAGACCGTATGGACCCGAGTGGCCTGGCGCGTCGCTGTGCCGACGCACCATCTCCGCGACGAGGTCCGTCGCCACGATCCGACCAGCGAACAACGAGGTCCAGAGCGCGCTGAAGTCCGCCGCGGTGGAGTAGATGCCGCCGTCGCCGCTTCCCCGGACGGGGAGGTGGAGGACGTTCGTCCGCAGGCCGTCTTCGTCGAGATACCCGGTCGCGGCCCGGCCCGGCAGCTCGTCTGACCGGAGGAAGGCGGTATCGGCCATGCCCGCCGGCTGGCACACGCGCCGTTCGACCACCTCGTGGAACGGCGTGCCGGCCACGCGCCCCGCGATCAACGCGAGCACGACGTAGCCACCGTTGCTGTAGGAGAACCGTTCGCCGGGCTGGAACTTCATGGGGTACCCGTCGAGCACCTTCAGATAGGCCTCGGTCGAATCGAGCTCATGCGGGGGAACGGTCATCACGTGGTCGGTGATCGGTCGCTCGATCTCCTCGTCGAGGTAGTCGCCGATGCCCGACCGATGCGTGAGGAGATGCTCGACGGTCACGGAATCGTCGATCAGCGGCAGATCCCGTCCGAGCATCGATCGGGCGGTCGTCGCGAGCTCGAGCCGTCCCTCCTGGACCAGCGTCATCACCGTCAGCGCCGTCAGTCCCTTCACGCCGCTGGCGATGCCGAACTGCGTATCCATCCGGTTCGGGATCCGGTGCCTGCGGTCGGCGAAGCCGTATGCAGCCGCGAACTCGATCGCGTTGCCGCGATCGACGCGGACCACGCCCGAGAACCGAGCGTCGAACGCGACGCGATCGAGCGATTCCGCGAGACCGCTCATCGCGCGAGTGTAGGTGTGTCACGCGCCGAGCGGGAAGGTCGCGACCGGGGTGTAGATCGGCGCCGGCCGCTGGACCTGGCTGCGGAACAGCACGACCTGATCGATCGTGAAGACGTCCGAACGCAGACCGGTGGGGAGCTCGCCGAGGCGCTCGGGTGGCTTGAAGCGGGCGACGGTGAGATGCGGGGTGAAGGCCCGTTCCTCCGGGGCGAACTCCTTGGCGAGAGCCGTGTCCAGGGCAGATGCGAGCGCGCTCATCCGGCCTCCCGCGTCGTCCAGACCCGCCCACAGCACGGCCGCTCGCCGTTGGGACGGGAACGCGCCGAGACCATCGACCCTCGTTTCGAACGGCTGCCCGGCGGTGGCGACATCGCCGATCGCCTCGGTCACCCGGTCGACGAGCCTCGGGTAGGTGCTCCCGAGGAACTTCAGTGTCACGTGCTGGTTCTGCTTCGGCACCCACTTCGCGCGCGGGAACATCTCCCGGATCGGCGCGACCGCCCCCTCGACGAGGTCGCGGACATCTGAAGGGATCTCGATCGCGACGAAGAGGCGGAGCGGCCTCGCCTCGGGGCGCGAAGCGCGGTCGCGGGCCATCAGACCAAGCTGGGGCCGGCGGGGAGGCGCGCGCCGATCAGGTACCGCCTGAGCAGGTCGAGCGCGGCCTGTTCGGCCCACCGCCGCACGATCGCGCGGTCGGGGGGTGCCGTGATCGAACGCGCGTGGTTCACGTCGTCGGCGTCGAGACCGATCCACACGAGTCCCGGCTCGATCCCGTCCTCCGGCTCGGGTCCCGCGACGCCCGTGAGCGCCACGCCGATGTCGGCGCCCAGCACGCGCCGCGCGCCGGCTGCCATCTCCCGCGCACACGCCTCGCTCACGACCCCGTCTCGTGCGATCGTCTGGGCCGAGACGCCGAGCAGGTCGCGCTTCGCGTCGCCGGTGTACGCGACGACGCCGCCGCGGAAGTAGGCCGACGAACCGGGGACCGATGTGACGCGGAACGCGACGCCTCCGCCCGTCAGCGACTCGCCGAGCGCCAGCGTCCGGCCTCGTTCGCGAAGGAGCCGCCCGACGACGACCTCGAGGTCCTCGTCCTGGGTCCCGGTGACGGCGTCGCCGAGCCTTCGCACGACCTCGTCCGCGACCGGATCGATCAGCTGCTCGGCTTCTGTCAGGGAGGACGCCTTCGCGGTGATACGGACCTTCACCTCTCCCCCACCGGCGAGGTACGCGACGGTCGGGTTCGAGGAGCCGTGGAACAGGTCGTCGAGCTCCTCCGCGATCTTCGACTCCGCGACGCCGACGCATCGGACGATCCGCGATGCGATGCCGCTCGGGCCGACCTCGGCCGACAGCTCGGGAACGACCCGGTCCTGCATCATCTCCTTCATCTCGATCGGCACGCCGGGCAGCGCGTAGATCCGCGCGTCCCCGACCTGCACGATCAGACCGGGTGCCGTCCCGCGGCGCGGCGCGATCGTCCGGGCGCCCTGGGGGACCGCGGCCTGACGCAGGTTCGACTCGGGCATCTCGCGACGCATCCGGGCGAACCGCTGGGTGATCGCCGCTACGATGGAACGGTCTCGCACGAGCGGCACGCCGGCGACCGCAGCGATCGCCTCGCGGGTGATGTCGTCCTGCGTCGGCCCGAGTCCGCCGGTGACGATCACGACGTCAGAACGCGAGACGGCGAGCCGGAGCGCCGCGACGATCCGTTCGTGGTTGTCGCCGACGGCCTGATGGCGAAGCACGTCGACGCCGATCTCCGCAAGCCTCTGCGAGATCCACTGCGCGTTCGTGTCCGAGATCTGCCCGAGGAGCAGCTCCGTCCCGACGCCGACGATCTCGGCCCGCACGTCAGCCGGCGGAGGGAGTGGTGGGAGACGAGGTCTGGTAGCTGAACGACCGCGTCCAGGGGCGGTCGGTGTGGCCCGGGTACCCGAGGTCCTTGCCGGCCACGACCACGTTCGTGACGCCCCCGCGCGCGAGCGAGATGCGGAGCGACTCCGCGGCGGTCACCGCGCGGCTCTCCCCGTCGCTGAGCGTGAACGGACGCTGCTCCACCCCGTCGACCACGACGGTCACCTCGACCTCCTGGAGCGCGGTGAGCGCGACCTCGATCGGCCGCACCCGTGATTCGACCGCCGTGTCGGCGAGCGTTGCGGGCGGCGGCGCCGACTCGCGCGTCGATAGCACGCCGAACGCGGCGGCGAACACGAGCACCGTCGCGACGACCATGACCAAGAGGCGGTGGTTGTCTCGACGTCTCAGTGCCCCGATCACGGGCTCGCTCGCGGGCGGGGGCGGCGGCGGCCGCTCGTCACCCGCGATCCGCTCGTACGCCGAGATCACGCTCTCGGCCGGCAGCCCCAGGTAGGTCGAGTACGAGCGCAGCGCGCCGCGGACGTATACGTCGCCGAGGAGCCGGTCGAAGTCCTCGGCCTCGAGGGCACGGATGAACTCGCGACGGATCCGTGTGTCGCGGCAGGCCTCGTCGATCGTGACGCCCCGCTCGTGCCGCGCCCTGCGGAGGTCGGACCCGACGCCGGTGGTTCGTTGCACGGAGGTAACCTACACTCCCGGCCGTGTCCGAGGACGTGGTCCGCGTGGTGGTCGAGATCCCGAAGGGCTCACGCAACAAGTACGAGCTGGACCCCGAGACCGGCCGGATCACGCTCGACCGGATGCTGTTCACCTCGATGCAGTATCCGGCCGACTACGGGTTCATCGAGGGGACGCTGGGCGGCGACGGCGACACGCTCGACGCGCTCGTCTTCGTCGGCGAGCCGACGTTCCCTGGATGCGTGATCCGTGCACGGCCCGTCGGCCTGTTCCGGATGCGCGACGAGAAGGGCGCTGACGAGAAGATCCTGTGCGTGCCTCTGAAGGACCCGATGTGGTCGCAGATCCAGGAGCTGGACGACCTCAACCCGAACCTGCTGAACGAGATAGAGCACTTCTTCCAGGTCTACAAGGAGCTCGAGGACAAGAAGGTGGCGACCGAGGGCTTCGGCGGACGGGCCGAGGCGCTCGATGTGATCGACGAAGCCCGACGGCGCGCCGCGGACACGGCGTGAGGCGCGGGTCGCTTGTCAGCAGGTCGGGCGTTCGGCTTCGGCGAGCCGGTGGGCGAGGTACCCGAGGATCTGCAGCGCGACCGCCGGCTCCTCGCGAAGCACCTTCTGGAGGTTCTTCGAGGACAGCACGACGCACGTCGTTGGCTCGGTCGTGATGACGGATGCCGTCCTCGGCGTCCCGCCAAGGACGGCCAGCTCGCCGAAGAACCGGCCCGCCTCGAGCCGTCCGACCGTTCGACCGCCTCGCACGGCCTTGGCGGCGCCCTCGGCGATGACGTAGAACGTCGACCCGGCCTGCCCCTCCTTCACGACTTCCTCGCCCTCGGGGAAGTCCAGGACGGCGGAGACCGCGGCCACCCGCCTCAGCTGCCTCGGGGGGAGGGACGCGAACAGGGGCACGGTCGCCAGGATCGCCCGGCGCTCGGCCTCCTTCTTGCGGAGCAGCGCACCCCGTCGTGCGAGCGTCGGCGTGTGGGTCCACGAGCTCATGAGCGCCTACCCTCCCACAGCCGCGGCCCTGGGTCGAGCGGCGGGCTCAGGGTCCTAAAAGACCTCCGGCCGATGACTAGAGCGGGCCGCGCGAGTACGTTCGGTGAAGCGGAACGAAAGAGAGGGCTGGTGCATCCGCCGCGTGTCCATCCCGACGTCGAAACCTCACCCTTCGCGCTGGTCGAGCCGCCGCACGCCGTCGAGCTCGAAGAGGAAGGGCCGGTCCGGTACCTGCTCGTCTGGGGGCGGCAGGACGACGGCCTGTGGGGCACGGTCGGCGCGTTCTGGCTCTCTCGGGACGAGCGACGCGGTGGGTTCCTGGTTCATCCGTGGGGCATCGAGCTCGGCAGCGAGACGGTCCGGAGCTATGGCTCGGCGCTCGGGCGCGGATTCACGCCGAGGTCGATCTTCGACTACTGGGCTAACGAGGTGTGGACCGGCGCGAACGTTCGGATCGACGACGAGCGGTACGCCGAGACGCTGCTGCTCGTGAACGAGCTCGTCTCGGTCCTGTAGCCGATCAGATCCCGCGGACCCGCTCGGCCGCCTCCTCCATCGCCTCGAACAGCTCGGCCGCGTCTTCGCTCGTCAGGTGCTTCTCGAGGACGGGGACGTAGATGTCCTCTTCCTCGGCGAAGTGGACCTTCACCAGCGCATACAGCCCGTACAGGATCCGCCGCAGCGAACGCTCGACCACGGGTCCGATCGACTCGACCTCGAGCTCGGGCTCGAGCGCGCGGAGCTGCTCGATCAGGTCGGCGACCTCGATGTGGTCGCGCCGCATCGTCTCGGTCGCCCCCGGCGCCTCCATCGCCCGCTCGACGGCCGGGTAGAGCTCCGCGTCCTCGGCCTTCGCGTGCGGGACCAGGTGGTGCGTCAGGAACTCGTAGACGCCGGCGACCTCGTCGCGGAGCGTCGCGGCCGGCGCGTACCCGATCTGGTCGGCGACCCGACGTATCGCTTCGATGTGGGGGAGCAGCTCGGCGTGCTCGTCGCGGAGCGGCTGCATCACGGACATGGACACCTCCTTCGGCCTCGCTCACCACGTTACGGGTGGAGCCGTAGGTGTCTGCAGGGCCGAACGCCTCATCACGCTCGGGATGCGTGGTCGGCCGGCAGAAGCTAAACGGGGTCCCGGCCAGTCCACGTACAGCGGTGTGACCAAGCCGCTATGGGTTGGCGCGGGCGGAGCGGGACTCCTCCCACTCGTCCCAGGTGATCAGCACGTCGCGGGCCTTCGAGCCGAGGGACGGGCCGACGATGCCGCGCTCCTCCATCAGGTCCATCAGGCGGCCGGCGCGGGCGAACCCGACCTTGAGC
>DATHSY010000124.1:0-2022 GCA_035463715.1 Actinomycetota bacterium
CGGCCACCCTCGTAGATGCAGTCGACCGGACACTCGTCGACGCATGCGCGGTCCTTCACGTCGATGCAGGGCTCGCAGATCGTGTAGGTCATCCGGTTTCCCCTTTTTCCACGGTGCACACCTTGCAAATCGAGTCTACACACACGCCGCCGCCTGCCGCAGCGGGTCGGGTCGGGCTCAGGCTTCGACGGCCGGGCTCGGCGCCAGCGCGAACAGCGTCCCGACCATCGACGACTCGGCGTCAAGGACCGCGACCGGGTACACGACCGGCACGTCGGCGCCCGCGTCCCGGTAGGCCCTCAGGCGGGCGCGGGCGTGGTCGGCGTCCCCCGCCACCGCGACCGCCTCGACCAGCGCGTCCGGGACCTCGTCGGGCCGGCCGTGGCGGACGGCCGCGGCCGCCGCGTCGGCTTCGGAACCGAGCCCGACCTCCTCGAACTGTCGCCGGTACGCCGGGTACGACGCGTACTGACCGGCGGCGACCCGAAGCGCCGGCATCGCGTGGTGGCGCTCCTGCCCGACCACCGCCCGCACGTAGACCGCGACCGTCACGTCCGAGGGATCGCGCCCGGCGGCGGTTGCCCCCTCGGCGATCCGCTCGCGCGCGAACGCGACCCGCTCGGGCGGGCACCAGTTCAGGATCACGCCGTCGGCCACCTCGCCGGCCAGCCGCATCGCCCTCGGCCCCAGCGCAGCGATCCAGATCGGCGGCGGCCCGCCGGGCAGCTCCAGGGTCAGCCGGAACGAGCCGGTGTCCTGCGCGTCGAGCACCGTCTCGCCGGCCAGCACGCGCCGGGTCGCCTCGACGAACGAGCGCAACCGGTCCAGCGCGCCCGGCCCGGCCGGACCCGTCCCGAGCCCGAGGACCATCCGCCCGTCCGAGACGTCTTGGACGGTGGCGGCGGCCATCGCGGTCACGGGCATGGACCGAGCCACGATCGGGACCACGCCCGTCCCTAGGCCGATCCCTAGGGTCTTCCCCGCGAGGGCGGCGAGCGTCGAGAACGTCTCCCGCGCGGTGATCTCGGGCAGGAACAGCCGCTCGTACCCGGTCCGCTCCGCCGTCCGTACGACCTCGACCAGCGCCGGCCACCTGATCGCGTCCCGGATGGCGAGCGCGGTGCGGCCGGGATCGCGGCCACCGGTCTCCGGAGCGGTCATGCCTGGCATCGTCGCACGCGACCGGGCTAGGGTCGCGAGGCCCACCCGGGCGCTCGCGCTCCACCGTACAACCTGACAGGATTGCCCGCGGAGCAGGAGGAGGGGGATGCGGATGAGGAAGAGATTGTTCGCCTGGCGGGTCGTGGCCGTCGTAGCCGTGCTCGCGCTCACGGCGGCGGCATGCGGAGGCGACGACGAAGGAGACGAGGGCGACGGCGGCACGCAGCAGCCGACCGACGTCACGATCATCCACGGGACGACGGACTCCGTTGTGTCCTTCGACCCGGCGGGGTCCTACGACCTCGGGTCGTGGCAGATCGCGTACCAGGTCTACAACGGGCTCCTCGAGATCCCGCCCGGAGCCGGGCAGCCGGAGTTCGTCCTAGCCGAGTCGTGCCAGTTCGACGACCCGCAGACGTACACGTGCTCGCTCCGGCAGGGCGTCACGTTCCACGACGGGTCCGAGTTCACGTCGGAGGACGTCGTGGCCTCGTTCGAGCGCAACATCATGCTCGACGACCCGAACGGAGCGTGCTCGCTGCTCGGGTCGCTCGCGGACTGCGGGAAGTGGAAGGGCAACGAGATCGACGCGCCGGACGACTACACGGTGACCTTCAACCTGCGGGCGCCCGACGCGACGTGGCCGTCCATCCTCACCGTCCCGACCACGTACATCGTCCCGTCCGACGCCTACCCGGCGGACGCGCTCCAGCCCGACGACCAGGTGATCGGCACCGGCCGCTACCGTCAGGTCGAGTACCGACCCGGCGAGCAGCTGGTGCTCGAGGCGAACGAGGACTACTTCGGCGAGCCGCCGGCCAACAGCCGCGTCTTCGTGCAGTACTTCGACCGGTCGTCGGC
>DATHSY010000125.1:0-4060 GCA_035463715.1 Actinomycetota bacterium
CGGTAGACCTCGACGATGTCGTCCGTCCGCACGTTGCCGAGGCGGAGCGGCAGGAAGCCGGACGGGTACAGGTCGCCGTCGTGCGAGAGGAACAGGATCCCCTTGCCGTCGCGGGTGCCGACGCTCTGCGCACGAGGCGACGACCTCGCCGGCCCGAGCCGGTCGTGCAGGTTCGTCGTGAGCCGGCCGTACAGGCGGCCGAGCCCGAACCGCGCCGCCACGTCGCCGTTCATCATGCCGGCCTCCCGGCGCTGCGCGACGGCGCGGCGGAAGAAGGGTGCCTCGACCGTGCGGACGATGAACCCGTAGGCGGACGCGTCGACCAGGAAGTGCACGACGTCCTCGTTCTCTTGCGGCGTCAGCTCGAGCAGCTCCGAGCCGCGGCCGACGCGGATCAGGAAGAAGACCTCCCATATGTGCGCACCGAGCTCGGCGACCAGGCCCGCGACGTCTGCGAGCTCCTCGACGTTGCTCCGCATCACCGTCGTGTTGACCTGGACGGTATGGCCGTGCTCGACCAGCATCCGGATCGCGGCCAGCGTCTTCGCGAAGTGCCCGTCGACCCCGCGCACGCCCTCGTGCGTCTGCGGGCACGCGCCGTCGAGGCTGATCGAGACCGTCTTCGCGCCCGCCTCGCGCATCCGGACGGCCGACTCAGGTGTGAGCAGGGGTGTGACGCTCGGCGCGAACCCGATCGGGATGCCGAGCCCGCGGGCGTACGCGGCGAGCTCGAAGAGATCCGCGCGCATGAACGGATCGCCGCCGGTGAAGACCAGCACGGGGTTGCGGGGCGCGAACCGATGGACATCGTCGATCAGCTTCAACCCCTCGGCGGTCGACAGCTCGCCGGGCAGCGGCTCGGCGATCGCGTTCGCGCGGCAGTGCTTGCACGCGAGCCCGCACGCCTTCGTCGTCTCCCAGAACAGTAGGATCGGCGCCTGGTCGAAGTTGACGGGCGACATCGCGATCAGGCCTCCTCCTATTCCAGCGCCGCCGCGGCGGTCGCGAACGACAGCAGAGCGGCGAGCACCACGAAGATCGACGCTGCGCCGATCGCCGAGAGCCGCACGCGTCCGCTGAACAGCCGGGCCCCGAGGAGGGCGGCCACCCCGACGACCGGCGCGATGTAGTGCCACACCGAGAGGTCCTGGGCGTTCGAGAGCATGAAGAATCCGACGATCAGCTGAAGGACGAGGCTCCCAGCCGCGAGCGTCGCCACCGCCTGGTCGTTCTCGGTCCACCGCACGAGGAACAGTGCGCGTACGCCGACGTAGCCGTTCAGTCCGATCACCCCGAACCCCAGCAGCGAGTGGAACAGGTTCATGGACCCGCCTCCGACAACACGTCTTCGAGGACGGACCGCGCGACGCCGGGATCCGCGGCCACCCACCAGACGGCGTTCCCGCGAGCGAAGAAGTAGTGCCGCTGCCCCATCCCGTTGGTGACCCACACGGAGCGGTCCTCCGTCCACCGCGACGGTGGATCGAATGGCGACCCACCGCTGCTGATCCCGTCCGCCATCTCGCGCGTCATCGCCTCCGCCGCGGATGCGTTGGCGGCCCACGCGACCCAGACCGTCGACGTCCCGGCGCTGTCCAGGTACGTCGCGACGGCCGCATCGACGATGTCGAACGTCGAGCCGTGCAGCTGGGCCACCTGGTCGAGCGCGGCCGTACCGCTCACGGAGTCGACCATCGGGAGGCCGCCCAGCATGCCGGGCAGCGGGACGTCATCGGCGGCGCCATCCTCCGATAGGCCCGTGTCGGTCCCGCTCATGTCCATGCCGGCCATGTCGGTCGTATCGCTCGGCGACGAACGCGCGAACCACACGGCCAAAGCACCGACGGCGGTCACCGCGACGAGCGCGACGACGAGCGCCCTCGCGGGCGAGGGAGGCGCGCCGGCGGCCTCCCGGTGTGCGAGCCTCTGACGGCGAACGATCCCCGCGACGACGAGCACGATCGGCGCGCCGATGATCAACGCGAAGACGACCAGGAACAGCGCGGTGTTCGTCACGTGCACGTCGGATCCTCCTGCGGCTGTGCGACGTGGATCGTCTGGGCGACCTCGTTGGAGACCGCGAGCTCCGTCTGTCCGACCGTGAGCACGGGGACCGGGCGCCGCTGGACCACGGTCACGACCGTACCGGGCGCCAGCCCGAACGCGGCCAGCCGGGAGAGGCGCGACGGCGACACGTCGTCGAGCCGGCGCACCTCGACGGCCGTCCCCTCACGGACATGGGTCAGCGGGATCGTCGCTCGATCCCGCGCGGGGCGCTCGGCACGGTTATCGTCGCGGCGAAGCAGACGGCGAAGGGTCCTCGCGACGACCGTTCGCGACTCGTCGACCACCTGGTAGCCGCAGTTCGGACAGCAGATCAGCTCGCAACGCGCCCCGAGCGGGCACGACGAGTGGCACGCGAGCCCCGCCGGATCGAACTCGTGCCCGCAGAGTTCGCAACGCATCTTCACCCGACCTCCACACCGAGCCAGCCGAGCACCGCACGGAGCAGGCCGCCGACGAGCACGGCGAACGGGAAGACGAACGCCGCGACGGCCGCCGCGACGCGCCGGCCGTGCTCGCGCACGATCATCATCAGGTTGGCGATGCAGGGGACGAACAGCGTGATGACGACGATCGCCACCAACATCTGGTTCGCTGTCATCGCGTCCGCCCGCGCGAGGGCGAACAGGCCGGCGGCGCCGTAGTCCCGACGGAGGAAACCGATCAGGAACGCCCCAGTCGCGGCCCGCGGCAGTCCCAGCCACCCGACCACGACGGGCGACAGCGCCTGCTCGATCCCCACGAGGAGCCCGGTCCGGTCGAGCGCAAACAGCACGGCCGTCCCGATGACGAAGATGGGGATGACCTCCTTCAAGTACCACTCGAGGCGAGCCGCCGTCTTCACCGCGATGTTCGCGAGCGACGGGGCCCTGAGCGGTGGGAGCTCGACGATGAAATCCGAGCGGTCGCCCGGGATCACGCGTGCCGCAAGCCATCCGACGCCCAGAAGCGTCGCAACGACGATCGTCGACCAGATCGAGATCCCGATCGCTCCCGTCTGGGAGATCATCCCGAGGATCACGCCGAGCTGCGCCGAGCACGGGACCGCCAACGCGAGCAGCAGCGTGACCTGGATCCGCTCGCGGCGGCTCTCGAGCGTCCGGGTAGTCACGGTGGCCATCGTGTCGCACCCGAGCCCGAGCACCATCGGGATCACGGCACGGCCGTTCAGCCCCATCACACGGAAGACGCGATCCAGCATCACCGCGAGCCGCGGAAGGTATCCCGAGTCCTCGAGCACGCCGAACGCCAGGAAGAACGTGACGACGATCGGCAGGACGATCGCGAAGCCGTACGTGAGCGCCATCGTCACGAGCCCGTATTCGCCGACCAGGAAGTCGCGGAGGAGATCGATCGGAACGATGGCGTCGGCGATGCGCGTCGCCCACGGGTTCACGAGCCGTCCGAACACGTCGCCCTCGAGCCAACCGACGAGCGTCGTCGCGCCGAACCACCCGACGAACACGTACATCAACGCGAGCACGACGAGCAGCACCGGCCAGCCCACGATCGGGTGCTGCGCGAGTCGCCCGAGTCGCTCTTCGCGCCCGGCGGCCACCGACCTCCGTTCGACGACGTCGGCGAGGATGCGGTCCACAGCCGCGAGCCTCGCGCGGTGCAGCGCGTAGCCGACCGGCTCCCCGAACGTCGCAGCCACGTCGTCCCGTACCGCCCCGATCTCGGCGGGTCCCGTCGGGGTCAGGTCCAGGCGTTCAACCAGCGAATCGTCTCCGGCGAGCAGCATCGCCGCGAGGCCGCGTGATCCGGCCCGGTCGGGAAGGACGTCCCGGATCCGGCCCAGCGCGACCTCGATGTCCGCGGGGTACACCGCACAAACGGTCGCGGGTCGGCGCTCGCCCAGCAGGCCCGCGAGCTCGTCGACACCGACACCTCGTGTCGCCACGGTCTCGACGACGGCGACCCCGAGGGCGCGGTCAAGGGCATCCGCGTCGACCACGATCCCGCGTCGTGTGGCTTCGTCGCTCATGTTCAGGGC
>DATHSY010000126.1:0-10841 GCA_035463715.1 Actinomycetota bacterium
GGCACCCTTCATGCCGACGACGTGCTGGGTCGCCCCGCTCACGCCGACAGCGATGTAGACCTCGGGGCTCACGATCTTGCCTGTCTGCCCCACCTGGTAGCTGTACGGGACCCATCCCGCGTCGACGACCGCGCGCGTCGCCCCGACCGCGGTGTCGCCGATCGTCTTGGCGAGGTCGTCGAGGAGCGAGAAGTTCGCCGCCTGCTGCAGCCCGCGTCCGCCGGCGACCACGACCTTCGCCGCCTCGAGCCTCGGGCCGCTCGTCTGCTCCTGGTGCCGATCGATCCGGCGAGCCTGCTTCAGGTCCTCGGGGACCGACGCGTCGACCGCCACGACCTCGGGGGGGCTGCCGGCCGACTCCTCCGCGGGGAACGACTTCGGGCGAACGACCACGAGCCTGGGGTCGGGTCCGTCGAGCTGCACGTCGACGATGCGGTCGCCACCCGAGATCGCGGTCCGTGCCCGATCGAGGGAGAGCACGTCGGTCGCGTTCGACATCAGCGTCGAGCCCGTCCGGGCCTGCACCCGGCCCGCGACGTCGCGCGCGTCATAGCTCGTCGGGAACAGCAGCATCTGCGGGCGGTGCTCCTGGATCAGCCCGAACAGCACATGCGTGGCCGGCTGCGCGAGCGCCTCGTCGAAGACGGCGTCATCGCTCGCGAACACGCGCGACGCGCCGTAGCCGCCGAACGACGCCGCGGCGTCGGTCGCGCCGGGGCCGAGCGCGACGACCTCGACCGCGTCGGCGATCGACCGCGCCTTGGTGAGGAGCTCGAACGCGGTCGCGTTCGGCGAGCCGTCCCGCATGTCGGCGTAGACCCATGCGGTCGCCATGTCAGATCACCTTCGCGTCGGCGAGGAAGTCGACGAGCCGCTTCACCGCGTCGCCGCCGCCCTCGATGACCTCTCCGGCGACTTGCTCGGACGCGCGGGCGACCGACACGACGAGCTGTGTCGGCGCGAGCTCGTCCGCGGAGAGCCCGAGGTCGGCGAGCGAGAGCTGTTCGAGCGGCTTCTGCTTCGCCTGCATGATCCCCCTCAGCGTGGGGTAACGTGGCTCGTCGGCGCTGCCCGTGACGGTCGCGAGCGCCGGCAGCGGCGCTTCGACGACGTCGTACCCGGCCTCGGTCTGCCGCTCGATCCGGAGCGTCCCGTCGGTCACCTCGAGCGCGCGGGCGAACGTGGCGCTCGGGACGCCGAGCAGTTCGGCCAGGGCCATCGGCAGCGTCCCGGTGTACCCGTCGGTCGACTCCACGCCGGCGAGGACGAGGTCGAACCCCGCCCGCGAGATCGCCGCGGCGAGGACCTTCGCCGTGGCCAGGACGTCCGAACCGCGCAGCGCCGGGTCGGTCACGAGGATCGCCTTGTGCGCTCCCATCGACAGACCCTTGCGGGTCGCCGCCACCGCGTTCTCGGGTCCCATCGAGACGAGCGTGACCTCGCCGCCGGACGCCTCGGCGAGACGGAGGCCGGCCTCCACGGCGAACTCGTCGCCCGGGTCGAGCAGCGCCTCGCCGTCGCGAGGGACCAGATGGTCCTGCCCGAGCTCGGGCGTTCCCACGGCGTTCGGTACCGACTTCACGCAGACGACGACGTTCACCGCTACCGTCTCCCTCGTGTGCTCGGGCAGCCGCCCGGAGGATACCCGCGGCCGCACGCCCGCAACGGACGACCGGAACGGACCCGGACATGGCCGCCGGTACACTCGGAGGATGCCGTCGAACGGGTCCGTGCTGGTCGCCATGTCCGGCGGCGTCGACTCCTCGGTCGCCGCGTGCCTGCTTCACGAGGCGGGCTACGACGTCCTCGGCTGCCATATGCAGCTCGTCCACGCCGCGGGCGGCGTGGAGCATGGCTGCTGCGGCCCGCGCGCGCGGGCCGACGCGGCCGAGGTCGCGCGGATCGCGGGGTTCTCGTTCGAGATCGTGGACATGACCCAGGAGTTCGAGGAGACGGTCCTGGCGGACTTCTTCTCGGAGCACGAGGCAGGCCGCACGCCGAACCCGTGCGCTCGCTGTAACGAGCACGTGAAGTTCGGCGCATTCCTGCGTCTGGCCGAGCGGCGCGGGATCGACCACGTCGCGACCGGCCACTACGTACGGACCCGACGGGACGACGACGGCACGTGGCACCTTCTGCGCGGGCGTGACGCCGCGAAGGACCAGTCGTACATGTTGCACGCGCTCGGGCAACGAGAGCTGTCCCGTTCCCTCTTCCCGGTCGGGGGCATCCCGAAGGCCGAGACGCGGCGGCACGCCGAGCGGTTCGGGCTCCCCGTCGCCGGCAAGCCGGACTCGCAGGAGGTGTGCTTCGTCCCGGGCGCCGACCACGCGGCGTTCCTCGAGGAGCTCGTGCCGTGGCTCGTGCGTGAGGGCGACGTCGTGGACCCGGAGGGCAACGTGATCGGAAGTCATCGCGGCACGTTCCGGTTCACGGTCGGACAGCGACGGGGGCTCGGGGTGTCGACGCGCGAGCGCTCGTATGTGCTCGACGTGGACGCGTCGACGAACCGCGTCGTGGTCGGACCGGGCGAGCTGCTCGCGCGACGTGGGCTCGTCGCGGACGGCGCCGCGTGGGTCGCCGGCCGCCCGCCCGCGGACGGACCGTTCGAAGGCGAGGTCCGGCTGCGCTACCGCGGGGAGGATGTGGCGTCGGTCCTCGAAGCCGACGGCGACACGCTGCGGGTCGAGTTCCGTTCGTCGCAGCGTGGGGTCGCGCCCGGCCAGAGCGTCGTCGTGTATCGCGGCGAGGAGCTGCTCGGCGGGGCGCGGATCGTCGCGGCGGTTCGCTGACGTGCCGCGGCACGTCGTGCCGGGGGCGTCAGCCGCCTCGACTATCATCGGCCGGGGTTCGGGGGGAGACGACGAGTGAGGCTGCTGAGGCGCAAGCCCCGAAGCTTCGACATCCAGGTCCAGGACATGGTCCTGCACATCACCGCCGGGACCGACATCAACGAGGAGTCGCGGGCGGCCGCCCTGTCGTTCTGGGAGCAGCTCCAGGCATACTCGCTGCGCAACCCGTCCGTGCGGACCAGCAAGCGACCGATCGAGGTCCCGGACGACGCCCCGGAGATCGTCCGTGAGATGGTCGCGGCGGCCGGCCGCGCGGGGGTCGGCCCGATGTACTCCTTCCAGGGCGCCGTCACCGACCATGTCGGCCGGTTCCTGACGCGCAGCACCTCCGAGGTGACCGTGTCGACCGGCGGCGACTACTTCATCGCGGGGAAGAAGCGGCAGAAGCTGACGGTGTTCCGCGGGCTCGACGGCGGCTCGCTCGCCGTCGTCGTGCCGCCGTCGGCCAACGGCCTCGGCGTCGCGACCTCGGCCGGGACCGGACGGGTGGCGATCGACGGCATCGCAGTGGTCGCGAGCTCCTGCATGCTCGCCGAGGCGGCGGCCGCTGGTGTGCAGGCGATCCTGCCGAAGCAGGGCGGGTTCGGCGCGGCGTTGAGATACCTGAAGAAGGTGCCGGGCGTCCTCGGTGGCCTGGTCCTGGTCGGCGACCGGATCGGGCTCGCGGGCGGGCTCGAGATCGCCGCGTAGCCATGGCGGGCGAGCATCGCGAGCTGGCGGCGGCCAAGGTTCGCGTCGAGGAGCTGCGCGAGCAGCTGAACGAGCACTCGTACCGCTACTACGTGCTCGATGACCCGGTCGTCTCGGACGCCGAGTACGACGAGCTCATGCGCGAGCTGCGCGAGCTAGAGGAGCGGTTCCCCGAGCTGATCACGCCCGACAGCCCGACCCAGCGGGTCGGGATCACCCCCGCCGATCTGTTCGCGCCCGTCCAGCACCGCGCCCCGATGCTGTCGCTCGACAACGCGTTCTCGGAGGCGGAGCTGAAGGCGTGGGCGACGCGCGTCGAACGCGCCGTCGGCACGAGCGCGCGGTATTCGTGCGAGCTCAAGATCGATGGGGTGGCGGTGGCACTCACCTACGAGGACGGCGTGCTCGTACAGGGAGCCACCCGAGGCGACGGCCGCACCGGAGAGGACATCACCGCGAACGTGCGCACCGTCCGTTCGGTCCCTCAGCGCCTGCGGACGAAGCAGCCGCCGAAGCTGCTGGAGGTCCGCGGCGAGGTCTACTTCCCGGTCGAGGCGTTCGAGCGGTTGAACGAACAGCTGACCGAGCAGGGACAGCGTCCGTTCGCGAACCCGCGGAACGCCGCGGCGGGCTCCCTGCGGCAGAAGGACCCGAGGGTCAGCGCGTCGCGGCCGCTCGCGCTCTGGTGCCACAGCTTCGGGTACGCGGACGGCATCCGGTTCGACTCGCACTCCGGGTTCCTCGCGTGGTGCCGTGATGTCGGGCTGCCGGTCGCGCCGACGAGCGAGGTCCAGGACGACCTCGACGGCGTGAACGCGTACCTCGCGCGATGGCAGGAACAGCGCCACTCGGTCGACTGGGAGATCGACGGGGTCGTCGTGAAGGTCGACCAGACCGCGCTGCAGGACGAGCTCGGAGCGACCAGCCACGCCCCGAGATGGGCGATCGCGTACAAGTTCCCGCCCGAGGAGCGGACGACGTTGCTGCGCTCGATCGACGTCCACACCGGGCGTACCGGC
Source organism: Actinomycetota bacterium (assembly GCA_035463715.1). Classification (GTDB taxonomy): domain Bacteria; phylum Actinomycetota; class UBA4738; order UBA4738; family HRBIN12; genus DATHSY01. The sequence continues at coordinate 4,562 of DATHSY010000126.1, forward strand.
GTCGTCACGCCGTTCGCGGTGCTCGAGCCCGTGTACGTGGGCGGGGTCACCGTCACGACCGCGACGCTCCACAACGAGGACGAGGTCCGCCGCAAGGACGTCCGCGTCGGCGACACCGTGGTCGTGCGCCGCGCCGGCGACGTGATTCCCGAGGTGGTCGGGCCGGTCCTGGCGAAGCGTCCCAAGAACGCGCGCCCCTGGAGGTTCCCGAAGAGGTGCGACTCCTGCGGGACGCCGCTGGTCCGCAAGCAGGGCGAGGCCTACTGGCGGTGCCCGAACCGCCGCGGGTGCCCGTCGCAGAACGTCGAATGGCTGTTCGCATTCGCCTCGCGCGGCGCGATGGACATCGAGGGTCTGGGGTACAAGACCGGCTTCCTGCTGCTCGACCTCGGGTGGGTGGGCGACCCCGCCGACGTGTACTCGCTCACGCAGGAGCAGCTCGCGCAGCTGCCGGGGTTCAAGGACAAGCGCATCCACAACCTGCTCGACGCGATCGAGCGGTCGAAGGACCGGCCGCTGTGGCGGCTGCTGGTCGGTCTCGGCATCCCACACGTCGGTTCGCACGTCGCGCAGGTCCTCGCCCGGGCGTTCGGCTCGATCGACGCGCTCGTGGAGGCGAGCGAGGAGCAGATCGACGAGGTCGAGGGGATCGGCCCCGAGATCGCGCAGAGCGTTGCCGCCTGGTTCAAGGACAAGGGCAACCGCAGGCTGCTCGAGAAGCTCCGCCGCGCGGGCGTGCGGATGAAGGACGAGCCGGTCGAGACGCCCGAGGGACCGCTGTCGGGCACGACGATGGTGCTGACCGGCGGGCTGGAGACCATGTCGCGCGACGAGGCGACGCGGCTAGCCCAGGAGGCGGGGGCGCGGATCGCGTCGAGCGTCTCGAAGAAGACCGATCTGGTCGTGGTCGGGGAGAACCCCGGATCCAAGGCCGCGAAGGCCGAGGAGCTCGGCGTCGAGACGATCGGCGAACGAGAGTTCCTCCGAAGGCTGGGTCGAGCCTAGGCGGGCGCCTGAGGGATGGCCTGAGGCATGGCCTGAGGAACGCAAGGACGTGACGTGACGTACTCGATCGTGGCGCGCGATCCGGCGACGGGTCAGCTGGGCGTCGCCGTGCAGTCCCACTGGTTCGCCGCCGGCGACCTGGTGATGTGGGCCGAGCCCGGCGTCGGTGCCGTCGCGACCCAGGCGCTCGTCGAGGTATCGCACGGTCCGCTCGGTCTCACGTTGATGCGCGACGGGGTGTCCGCCGAGGAGGCCGTGCGGGCGCGCGTCGAGGCCGACGAGGGACGCGAGAACCGCCAGCTCGCGATGGTGGATGCGCAAGGCGTCGCCGCGGCCCACACCGGTGCACGGTGCATCCGCGAAGCGGGTCATCGCACCGGCGAGGCCTACTCGGTCCAGGCGAACATGATGATGAACGACACCGTCTGGGACGCGATGGCGTCCGTCTACGAGAGCTCGAGCGCGCCCGACCTGGCACACCGGCTGCTCGACGCGCTCGACGCGGCGGAGGCCGAGGGCGGCGACATCCGCGGGAAGCAGGCCGCCGGCATCCTCGTCGTCCGAGCGAGGCCCGGCGAGCGGTCCTGGGAGGACGTCGTCGTGCACCTGCGCGTCGACGACCACCCCGAGCCTCTGCCCGAGCTCCGCCGCCTGGTCGACCTCAAGTTCGCGTACGACCGGCTCGACGCTGCCGAGAAGCTGGAGCAGGCAGGCGACCTCGCCGCCGCGTACCAGGAGCAGCGGGCCGCACTGGAGGCGTTCCCGCGCAACGAGGAGATCGCGTTCTGGACGGCCGTCTCGCTCGCGGAGAAGGGTCGCATCATTGAGGCATGCGACACGATCCAGGTGGCATCCAGCGCGTATCCCGGGTGGGTGGAGCTGCTCCGTCGGCTGGCCCGCGACGGGTACCTGGGCGTCTCCACCGAGGCTCTCGAGCGGTTACTGGCGTCAGCCGCCAACGACTGAGAAGGTTATGTCGCCCGGTTGGCTCGTCGATAACGGCAGCTGGAGGCTCCGGGGGGGATCTTCGTGCCCGACGGGGGTGAACGCGACCGACGGACCGTGGCGCTGCTGCGTCAGGTCTGGCTCGGCCTGTCCGCCTACCGTCTGTTCCCCGGCAGCACCGACCGGCCGGGGTTCGTCGCCGCCGCCGAGCGGATCGACGCCGCCGCGGAGGAGGCGCTCGAGCTCGGGTCCGTCGATGTCGGCATCCACGTCGAGGGGTTCACCCTCGACGACCGACCGCTGACGCGCGACGACGCGCTGAGCCGTCTCGCGCTGGTGTGCTTCGAACGGCGCGTCGAGCGGCTCGTCGTCCGGCGCGCGCCGGAGATCGAGGAGCTGCGGCACCTGTACGACGTCCTGTCCTCGGCGCCGGAGGAGCTGCGCGAGGCCGGCGGTGCCGAGGAGGTGCTCCGCGCCCACGGCGTGCGGTCGATCCAGCTGTCCGCCGTCGGGCCGGCTCCGGTCACGGGCGCCGATCACGTGCCCGACGAGATGCTGATCTCCGAGCAGGCGACGATCCCCGAAGGCGACGTCCTCGCGTCGGAGCTGATGCTGGAGGACCTCGGCGGGTCCCCGGAGGAGCAGGCGCAGACCGTGCTGGCGCGGTTGCACGCCGTGGCCGAGGGATTGGAGCTGGAGCCCGGTCAGGGGATCGACCTGCAGTCCGCGTTCCACGAGGCGATCTCGCACCTGCCGACGGACCTTCGTCGCTCGCTCATGGACCTGATCGTGCAGGAGGTGACCGAGGATCCGCTCGCCCAGCGCCTGCTCGGGACGATGAGCAACGCCGAGCTCACCCGCGCGCTCGTCGACCTCGGTCGCGGCGGCAAGCGTGATCCGGTCGAGCTCGCGCGCAAGCTCGCGATCGGCGGCGTGCGCCACCTCGACATCGTCGACCTCACGTCCGCGCTCGCCGCGGGACAGGAGGAGGCAGGAACGATCGTCGCCGGTCTCGAACGGCTCGGTATCGATCTGTCGCACCCCGAGTCCGTCGCGGTCGATACGTCGGTCACGGATGTCATCGCCGGATACCTGAGCGCGACGGAGACCGACGACACGCGAACGATGAATCGCGCCCTCGACGAGGAGCGTGAACGCGACACGACGCTGCTCGCGTTACGGGACTACCTCCGGCTCGAGATCGACGTCACCCGCATCGGCGACGTGCTCGGCGTGTGGGCGGAGCGCGTCGCCGAGGCGATCGGGGCGAGCGACGTTCGGCTCGTGACGTCGCTCGTCGAGGCGGCGCGGGCGGCCCTCGCCGACACCGAGGACGACCGCGCGAGCCTGTTCGAGGCATACGCGCGCGAGGCGCTGCACGCGGACCTCGTCAACGACCTCGCGCGGAAGGGGATGTCGAACGACGCCTCCCGCGTGCCCGACCTGCTCGCTCCGTTCGGCGACGTGGCCGTCGAGGTCTTGCTCGACATGCTGGCGGAGGAAGACGACCGCGACCGGCGCGCGCAGGTGCTGTCGGTGCTCCGCGTCGCGGCCGCCGGGCACCTCGGGCCGGTCACGGCGCGACTGGAGGACCCGCGCTGGTACGTGGTCCGCAACGCCGTCAGCCTCCTCGGGGCGGCCGGTGGAGCCGACGTGCTCGACCGGCTCGGATTCGCCGCGAGGCACGATTCCCCGGAGGTCCGCCGCGAGGCGGCGCGAGCGCTCGTGCTCGCCGGCGGGACCGCCGCCGTGCCCCACCTCTCGGATCTGGCGGGCGACGGCTCGCCCGACGTGGCCAGGCTCGCGGTGTCCGCGCTCGCGGCGCTGATGGCGCCCGAGGCCGGGGCCGCCCTCGTCGACATCGCATGCACCGTCGGGGACAAGACGCTGCGGGCCCAGGCGATCGCCGAGCTCGCCGAGCGCCCCGACGCCGTGACCTTCCTCCGGGAGCTGGTGAGCGGCGATGGTCCACGGCTGCCGTGGCGGCTCCGGCGGCAAGCGCGTGCGTTGCTCAAGGCGCGGGGAGGCTCCGCGTGAGCGAGCGGATCGCGTCGGACGCAGACATCGCGATCGTCCGCGAGCTGCTGCGAGGGCTATCGTCGGCGCGACAGGTCTACACCCTGTACCCGTCGGGCCACCCCAAGCGCGACGACGTGGCGCGCGACCTCGTCGCCCTGATCCTGCGGCTCCGTGACACGCGCCAGGGCGATCCGGTGCTGTTCGTGTCGGAGGGCAACTTCTACCTCGGTCCCACGTTGCTCGCGTGGGAGTCGCTGACGCACCACCGACTCGAGAGCGCGTTGTCGGAGGCCGGCGTCCAGTCGCTCGAGTTCCACGCGGATGTCGCGCCGCTCGAGATGGACGCGCTCGTCCGGCTGGCGCTCGGGGAGGCGTCGGCCCGCGAGGAGCTGCGCGCGATCTCGGTGAACCGTGCGGGGCCCCAGGCGCCTGCCGCGCAGGGAGCGTTCGGCGAGCTGCTGCAGAGCTACGCGGCCGGGTTGGATCTGCTCCGGCAGACCGCGGCACGGCTGCTCGCCGGGCGACCGGCGGACCTGGATGCCACGGTCCGCCTCACGGAGCACCTCGCCGACCTGATCTCGGACGATCCGGCGCAGGCGCTGATGCTCACGACCGTGAAGTCGTACGACGAGTACACGTACCACCACATGGTGAACGTCTGCATCCTGACGCTCGCGCTGGCGCGGGCGATCGGGCTGCCGCGCGAACGGGCGGTCGCGCTCGGGATCGGCGGGCTGCTGCACGACGTGGGCAAGGTGAAGGTGCCACAGGACGTGCTGCAGCACGACGGGGCGCTCGATGAGGAGCAATGGCGGCTGATCCGCCGCCACCCGATCGACGGTGCCGGCCTGATCCTCGTCACGACTGGGGATCCGCTGAACGCGGCGCTCTCGGTCGTTCTCGAGCACCACGCCGCGTTCGACGGCTCCGGGTACCCCGCCCTCTCGGGCCACCGTGCTCCGTCGCTCCCCGCCCGCCTGGTCGCGGTGGCAGATAGCTTCGACGCGCTCACGAGCAAGCGGTCGTACCGCAAGCCGGAGGAGCGCCGGCAGGCGCTCAGCCTGCTCCAGGCGGGTGCGGGGCGAGCCTACGACCCTCGCGTCGTGCGCACGTTCGTGCGGCTCCTCGGCGTGTTCCCCGTCGGGTCGCTCGTGCAGCTGTCGGACGGGCAGATCGCGGTCGTCGTGCACAACCACGATCGGCTGCTCGCGCGGCCGACGGTGCGCCCGGTCCTGGACGCGCACGGCTCCCCGATCGAGGGATCGGTCGAGATCGACCTCGCCGAGCAGGACAACGTCGGTCGGTACCTCCGGACGGTGACGCGGAGCATCGATCCGGTCGAGGTCGGGGTCGAGATGCTGTCGCTGCTCGCGTCCGGACGGCTCGACATGCCGCCGCCGGAGGAGCAGGGGGTCGGTCTGGTCCACGAGCCGGCGCACGGTGAGGAGCCGCCCCCGGGGTTCCCGCTCGATGACGAGCGGTAGGCCTCTGCCTGACGATGGGTCGGCAACTAGACTGCGGGCATGCCGGTCGAGATCGATATCGATCACGTCGCTCGCCTGGCGCGGCTCGACCTCACTCCCGATGAGAAGGAGCGTCTGCGGTCGCAGCTCGGCGCGATCCTCGAGCACGCGGCCAAGGTCGGCGAGGTCGCGACGGAGGACGTCCCACCGACGGGCTCCGCGATCCCGCGGGCGAACGTCTACCGTCCCGACGAGATCGACGTCCCCGTCGGCTCGATGCCGCGCGACGACGTCCTGTTGAACGCGCCGGAGCGCGAGGACGACCGGTTCCGCGTCCCTCGGATCATCGAGGTCGAGTGAACGGTGCTCGGGTGACAGATCTCGGATCGGTGCCGGCCTCCGAGCTCGCCGAACGGCTTCGCTCGCGCGAGATCACCTCGAGCGACATCCTCGCGGCGTGCTTCTCCCGGATCGAGGCCCTGGAACCGGAGGTCCGCGCGTTCCTGACACCGACGCTCGACGCCGCGGAGGCCCGCGCGACGCGGGTCGACGCGCGCCTCGCGGCGGGGGAGCAGCTCCCGCCCGTGGCCGGGATCCCGCTCGCGCTCAAGGACGTCCTGGCGACCAAGGGCATCCGGACGACGTGCGGCTCGAGGATCCTCGAGCGCTTCGTGCCTCCTTACGACTGCACCGCCTGGGAGCGCCTGGACGCCGCCGCGTCCGTGCTGATCGGCAAGACCAACTGCGACGAGTTCGCGATGGGCTCGTCGAACGAGAACTCGGCGTTCGGGCCCGTGCACAACCCCTGGGACCTCGCGACGGTCCCCGGGGGCTCGTCGGGCGGCTCG
>DATHSY010000127.1:0-7334 GCA_035463715.1 Actinomycetota bacterium
CGCGATCCGTGCCGGCTCGAAGGCGGTCCTGCTCGTCGACGAGCTCGACCGGGCCGACGACGAGTTCGAGGCGTTCCTGCTCGAGATCCTGTCGGAGTTCGCGGTCACGATCCCGGAGATCGGCCGGGTCGCGGCGGAGGACCCGCCGGTCGTCGTCGTCACGTCGAACCGGACGCGCGAGCTGCACGACGCGTTGAAGCGCCGGTGCCTCTATCACTGGATCGATCATCCTTCGCTGGAACGCGAGGTCGAGATCGTGCGTGCTCGCGCACCCGAGGTGTCCGAGTCGCTCGCGCGGGACGTCGCGAGCGCCGTGATGCGGTTGCGGTCGTTCGACATCGCCAAGCGGCCCGGCGTCGCGGAGACGATCGACTGGGCCAACGCGGTGTCGTTCCTGGGTGTCGAGCGTCTCGACGAGGAGACCGCTGCCGCCACGCTCGGAACGGTCCTCAAGGACCACGAGGACCAGCAGCTGGCGACGGCGAAGCTCGCAGAGGTCGTCGGCGATGGCGACGAGTGAGCCGGACGGCGTCGCGAAGCTGACGAGCTTCGGGCGCGAGCTCCGCGCACGCGGGTTGGCCGTCGGCACCGGACGAATCGTGGCGTTCACCCGCGCCGTCGCGGCGCTCGGCCCGGTGACCCGCGACGACCTGTACTGGGCCGGCCGTGCCACGCTCGTCTCGCGGCCGGAGGATATCGCGGTGTTCGACGAGGCGTTCGATGCGTACTTCCGCAGCGGGTTCCGGATCGAGCTCGACCTGCCCGCGACGATCCCGGAGGACGCCGCAGCCCAGATGACGGTAGACGCAGACGCGCTCGGCGTGGACGCGCGCGACGGCGGCAGAGCGGCTCGCTGGCGCGGCGCCGGCGAGGGTGAGGCGCCCGAGGGCGACGCGTCGATCCGGATCGTCGCGAGCGCCGTCGAGGTGCTGCGCGAGAAGTCGTTCGCGGACCTCTCCCTCGAGGAGCGCGCGCGGGTCGAGCGGCTCGTTCGCGAGCTGGCTGTCCGCGTGCCGACGCGGAAGACGCGCCGGTTGCGTCCGTCGCCCACCGGCGGACGGTTCGACCTGAGGCGGACGCTCCGTCGGTCGATCCGGACGCACGGCGAGCCGTTCCACCGCGCGTGGCGCGAACGGGGCACGAAGTCGCGGCCGCTCGTGCTGATCCTCGACGTGTCGGGTTCGATGGCGCCGTACGCCCGGGCGTTGATGCAGTTCGCGTACGCGGCGATGGCAGCCGGTCGGACGGTCGAGGTGTTCTGCTTCGGAACCAGGCTCACCCGCGTGACTCGGACGCTCCGGACCAAGGACCCGGACCGCGCGCTGCACGAGGTCGGCCGGCTCGTCGCCGACTGGGAGGGCGGCACGCGGATCGGCGCGTCGGTGAAGGAGTTGCTCGACGGCTGGAGCCAGCGGGCGGCGCTCCGCGGCGCCGTCGTAGTGCTGTGCTCGGACGGCCTCGAACGGGGCGATCCGGCCATGCTTCAGACACAGATGCGCCGTCTGCGCCGGCTCGTGCATCGCGTGGTGTGGGTCAACCCGCTGAAGGGCAGCCCACGGTACGAGCCGCTCGCGCGCGGGATGGCGGCTGCGCTGCCCTCGATCGACGAGTTCCTGCCGGGACACAACCTGGAGAGCCTCGAGGACCTCGGTCGCGTCCTCGGCGGTTAGGTCGACGTCCGGAGGGCGAGGTAGTCGTCGATCAGCTCGTCCAGCCTCGTCCGACCGAAGCTCTCGTCGTGGCCACCGTGGACCACCGAGACGGGCACGTCGCGCAGGCGCTGCATGGTGCGGACGTAGTCCGGGATGCTCGACTCGGGGAGCTCGTCGAGCAGGTCGCCCGACTCATAGACGGCGTCGCCGGAGAACAGCGTGCCCGTCTCCGCCTCCCAGAGTCCGATCTCGCCCGGCGTGTGACCGGGGAGGTGCAGCACCTCGAACCGCCGGTCGCCCAGGTCGATCACGTCGCCCTCGTCGACCACACGGGTCGGCGTGACGCCGACGACCCCGTACGCGGACGGGTCGTAGCCCTCGTACGGGAGCGCCTCGATCAGGACCTCCGGGAGCTCGTAGCCGGCCGCCTCGAGCGAGGCCAGCTCCTCGGGGGGATAGTCGCTCGAGAGCAGCGACGCGAGCCCGGTCGGCGTGACGATCGCGTCGGCGTCGTCGCGGTGTGCGACGACGTCTCCCGGGAACTCGTGGAGGCCGCCGACGTGGTCGTAGTGTCGGTGCGTCGCGATCGCGACGATCGGCCGTTCGACGAGGTCGGCGAGCTCGTCGCGGAGCGACGCGATGCCGAGCCCGCTGTCGACGAGCATGTCGCGGTCGTGGCCGCGCACGAGGTACAGGTTCGCCCGGATCAGCGGCAGCGCGTGCGGTTCGGTCAAACGCAGAACGCCCTCGGCGACCTCGCGCCGCTCGAACCACCGCTCGGCGACGTGCACGCCGCTATGCCGAGATGTCGAACGTCGACAGGATCAGGTTGCAGCCGGCGACGATCTCGCTCTCGCCTCGGTCGTCGTACTGGCAGTTGACGAAGTACTCCGTCATCCCGTCGAAGGCGAGGACGAGTCGACTCTCGACGGTCGTGCCGCTCGGGTTCACCGCGGTGCCGACGAACGCCAGGGCGGGCAGCCCGTCGAGCTCGGTGATGTCCGGGCCGCTGACGAGGTCCCCGCCCGCCTGGGCGAACAGGGCGCCCATCTGTTCGCCGACGTGTTCCGCCTGCTCGTCGATGTTGGTGGACGTGATGTCGATGTTGATCTCGTACCCGGCGATCGACACGAAGTTGACGTCGTCGATCCCGATCGCCTCGCTCCACAGCTCGTTGCCGGCCGAGGCCGATGTCTCGGAGACGGTGAACTCGTCCCAGTCCTCGGGGAACGCGAACGACACGCCGTTGCCGCTGAACGTCTCACCTTCTGGGCCGGTCGTTCCCGGCGTTCCCGTCGCCGACGCCCGCTCGTCGGGCGAGCCCGTGGTGACGGGCCCCCCCTCGTCCCCGTCGCAGGCGACGAGGCCGATCGCGAGCAGGAGGCCGAGCGCCGCTCGCAACGCGAGCTTCATGCAGTGACTCCCTTTCCATCTGATCCATGGCCGGGGACATGGCCGTGGCATGGGGCACCGCATCGTACCCTGAGGCTTCAGGCGCGCCCGTAGGCGCGGTCGAGCAGCTGCACCGGATGAACGACCTCGACATCTCCGCCGGCCGCCCGGATCGCCGCCGCGAGCTGCATCGCGCATCCCGGGTTCGACGTGGCAACGATGGCCACCCCGGTCGCGAGGATCGCCTCCGCCTTGGCTCGCCCGAGCTCGTCGGCCATCTCGGGCTCCGTGACGTTGTACAGGCCCGCCGCACCGCAGCACCGATCACCGTCGGCGACGTCGACGACCTTCGTGCCCGGGATGCTCCGCAGGACGGTCCGGGGCTGCTCTCGGATGTGCTGCACGCGGAGGGCGTGACACGCGTCGTGGTACGCGACGGTGTCGACACCGGCGTCGTGGGCCGGTGGATCGACGCCGTCCGCGGCCAGGAACTCCATCAGGTCGACGACCTTGGTCGAGAACGTGTGGGCCTCCTCGGTCCCGAGCAGCTCGCCATACTCCTTCATCTGGGCTCCGCACGCCGCGGCGTTGACGACGACGCGATCGACGCCCCCGAACGCCCGGATGTTGCGAAGCGCGAGGGCCCGGGCGTCCCCCAGGCGGCCGTTGTGTGCCGGCAGGGCGCCGCAGCACACCTGCCGCCGCGGCGCCAGCACCCGCCAGCCGTTGCGAGCGAGGACGCGGGCGGTCGACCGGTTCACGCCCCGGTACCACTGGTCCTGAACGCACCCCGTCAGGATCGCGACGGCGCCTTTGTCCGTGCCCTCCGGCTCGGTGAGCGCCGGGACGCGCGGGCCTGGGTTGCCGTGTGGGATCAGCCCGCGCACGCGCCTGCCGACGAACGGTCGAGCGAGCGGCGTCATCACGCGCCCGAGCGACAGGATCCAGCGGCGGCGGAGCGCCACGCGCAGACCGAGCCACCGGACGAACCGGGCTCGGCGGGGACGCAGCGGCTCGATCTGGACACGCGCTGCTTCGATCATCCGGCCGAACGGGACGTGCGACGGGCACACGTCCTCACACGCGCGGCACGCGAGACAGAGGTCGACGTACGACGCGAACGCCGGGTCGACGTCCGCGCGCCCCTCGGCGATCGTCCTGATCGCCGCGATCCGGCCTCGCGGGGATGCCGACTCTTCGCCGGTCAACCGGTAGGTCGGGCAGTGTGGGAGGCAGAGGCCGCAGGCGACGCACGTGGCGAGATCCGCGTCGAGCGGGTGCTCGCCCACGCCCCACCGCGGTGCCGCGCCCGGCTCGGGACCGAGGAACCGGGTCCCGGCCGGAAGGTCGCTCCCGAGCGGCCCGGTCACACCCACCCCCGACCGGGCGCGAGGACGCTCGCCGGATCGAACGCGGAACGGATCCGGCGTTGCACCTCGACGGCGGGCACCGGCGACGGACCGAGACCGCCCGGACCCCGGATCACCGGCGCGATGCCGCCGAGGGAAGAGACACGGGCCCGGAGGCCCGAGAGCTCACCGTCCGCCGAGGACAGGCCGACCCACGCGATCCCCACACCGACCAGGGCATGCCAGCCGCCGCCGAGCGGCTCGACGACGTCGCGGAGGCGGGACGGCGGCACGGCGACCTCCACGACGACCCTCCCGTCGCCCCACGGCTCGTCGACGGGGAACGCATCGGCGTCGCGAGCCGTGATGATCTCGGCGGTCGACGATAGGCGCGCCTCCGCGTCGGCGACCTCCTCCGGCCAGCCCTGCAGCAGAACGTCGGTGGTCGCGGGCGCGGAGATCACCGAGGACGCGTTCGGGACGGCGTCGAGCGCCGCATCACCGGCGTCGAGCCCGCCCGCGAGCGTCATCGAACGTCCGGCCGCCGGCAGCGGCCGCAGCTTCAGCGCGACCTGCACGATCACGCCGAGCGTCCCGAGCGAGCCGACGAGCAGCTTGTGGACGTCGTACCCGGTCACGTTCTTCACCGTCCGCGCGCCGCTGCGGACCAGCCGGCCGTCGCCGGTCACGACCTCCATCTCGACGACCGTGTCCCGGACGTGGCCGACCCGCGATCGCCGGGGTGACGACATCCCCGCAGCGATCACGCCGCCGACGGTCGCGTCGCGGGGCGCATCGACGGGCCATTCCTGGCCGCCCTCCGCCAACAGGTCTGATAGCGCACCGACCCGGATGCCCGCCTCGACCACGGCGATCATCTCGGCAGGCTCGTACGAGATGACACGGTCGAGCTGCGTCGTCCACAGCTCGGTGTCCACGTCACTCGGGTTGCCCTTGTCGAGGTGCCGCCGGCCGCCGACGATCAACACCCGGACGCCGTCGTTCGACGCGCGTCGCATCGCGTTGACGACGTCGATCTTCGTCTCGGGATGGATCAGATCCATGCGCCCTCCGGCAGCGACGCCGCGACGACCGCCGCCTCCGTCCCGCGGGCGGCCGCATGGTCGCCGCACCGCGCGCCGTCCGGCAGGACCTTGAAAGGGTTCATGCGCCCGGTCGGGTCGAAGCTCGCACGGACGCAGGCCTGTGCCTCGAGGTCCTCGTCGGAGAAGACGAGCGGCATGAAGTCGCGCTTCTCGATCCCGATCCCGTGCTCACCGGAGAGCGCGCCGCCGGCGTCGACGCACAGTCGCACGATCTCGTCGCTCGCGGCGAGGACGCGCTCCAGCGTTCCGGGCTCGCGAAGATCGAACGAGATCAGCGGATGCAGGTTGCCGTCGCCGGCGTGGAACACGTTCGTCACGATGAGCTCGTGGCGACGGCAGATCTCGTAGACGCCTGACAGCACCTCGACCAGCCGCGTGCGCGGGACCACGCAGTCGTGCAGGTGGTAGTGCGGGGCGATCTGCGCGACGGCCCCGAACGCGCTCTTGCGGCCCTTCCACAGCAACGCGCGCTCGGCGTCGTCCTCGGCGACGCGGATCGTCCGCACACCGTGCGCCGTCGCCGCTCGCTCGACCGCCCGCGCCTGCGCCTGGACCGCCGGCGGTTCGCCGTCCACCTCGACGATCAGGATCGCCGCGGCGTCCACCGGGTAGCCCGCGTGCGCGAAGTTCTCGGCGGCGATCACGATCCCCTGGTCCATCATCTCGACCGCGGCCGGCACCACGCCGCCGGCGATGATCGCCGAGACCGTTGCAGCGCAGTCTTCGACGGTCGTGAAGTCGAGTAGCATCGTGCGGACGTCTGAGGCGAGCGAGGTGAGCCGGACGCAGATCGCCGCCACGACGCCGAGCGTTCCCTCCGAGCCGACGACGACTCCGCGCAGGTCGTAGCCGGCGGTCTCGGGCGCCTCGGACCCGAACCGCTCGAGCGACCCGTCGGGCATCACGACGTCCAGGGCGAGGACGTGGCTGGAGGTGACGCCGTAGGCGAGGCAGTGCGGACCTCCGGCGTTCGTGCTGACGTTGCCGCCGATCGAGGACGTCTGCTGCGAGGACGGGTCCGGCGCGAAGGTGAACCCGTACGGCCGCAGCGCGTTCGCGAGATCGAGGTTGATCACTCCTGGCTCGACCCACGCGAGCCGGTCCTTCGGCCGCACCTCGAGGATCCGGTTCATCTTCGTCGTTGCGACGACGAGCGCGTCGGTCACGGGCGTCGCGCCGCCGGCGAGGCCCGTCCCGGACCCGCGCGGGACGACCGACATGCCATGACGCGTCGCGATGCGGACGGCGGTCCGCAGCTCGTCCACCGTCGTTGGGAGCGCGACGACCGCCGCCGAACCCTGCACCATCGAGCCGTCGCGCGCATACAGGGCCAGCGCGAGGGGCTCGGTCAGGATCCGCTGTGGTCCGAGGGTCTCGAGGAGGGCTCGCCGGGCGCGTTCGACGTCAGCCATGGGCGTGGCAAGGCTACCGCCCCTTCGCTCCGGTGGGTACCGTCGTCGGATGGGCCGACTCCGCACGACGACGGTGCGTCGCCGACGTCTCGTCGTCGGGGGCGTCCTCGTCACGACCGCCGCGGTCGCGGGCGTGGTGGCCTTCGCGTCGATCGACCGTTCGCCGATCGTGATCCCTGACGACCCGTGCGCCGAGCGACCGCCGCTCCGGAGGGTCGACGGGGTGACGCTGCAGCCCTCCGCGATGCGAGCGTTCCGCGCCGCCGAGCGGACCGCCGGCGTCGATATCCCGGTCATATGGTCGTTCCGCAGCTGCGGTCAGCAACGACAGGCGTGTCGCGACATCTGCGGAGACCCGGGCGGCTGTCCCGGGTTGTGCGCACCGCCCGGTCTGTCGTGGCATCAGCTGGGAGCCGCGATCGA
>DATHSY010000128.1:0-11886 GCA_035463715.1 Actinomycetota bacterium
GGGATGCACGGGCAGCTCCCTGCCCACCACGTCGTCGTACCGGGGCTCGCCGGCCAGGACACCGACGGATCGCCGGTCCAGCTCGGCGAGGTGCTGGCCGACATCCTCGGCGACATCCCCGAGGGCGGGCGCGGGCTCGCGGTGAGCCACACGCCGATCGTCGAGAAAGGGGTCTCCGGCCTCACGGGTCATCGGCCGGAGCCGCTCGGCGAGTGTGAGGGCGTCGTCATCACGCTCGACGACGACGGGTTCCGCGTCGAGGAGCGCCGCCGCCGACCGGCCTAGAACATCACCGGGCAGTGCGGCGCGACGTCGGTCCCGAACATCGCGTCGGCCCGCGCGACCGCACCAGCGTGCCGTTCGTCGATCCGTGTCGCGCGTGACAGCTGCGCGAAGGTCGTCCCGCCGAGGTACACCGAGCCGAGCTCGTTGATCGTGAACGCGAGGTCAGGCTCCTCGTCCGTCCGCCGGCACGTCGCGCCGTCGGGATCCGCTTCGAGGACGTAACGGCCTTCGTTCCACGGGCAGAACCGGTCGGCGACCTCGAACGAGATCCGCCCCTCCATCGCGTATCCACGGCCCACGAGCGCGCCAGGCACGTCCACGACGCGCACCCACATCGCGTCGTTGAGCTTCAGGTTCAGTCGGCGAGGCTCTCGCAGGAGCAGCATCAGCGGCTCATCCGACGGACGGTTCCACGCCTTCACGACGAACACCAGATCCACGTCGAGGACGAAGCGCCACATGTCCGCATAAGCCTGCGCCGACACCGCCTGCACGTCCTCGACCGACAGCCGCGTCCTCGAGACGCTCTCGTCCCAGTCGTGCTTGATCGTGTATGCGGCGTAGGCATCGACCTGCCCGTCGATCTCGTGACCGGCGAAGAAGTACTTCGCGTCCTTCTCATCATCGTGCAGATGCCGCTCGTCGAACCGGAACGCGAACTCACGCTCGTCCATCCGGAACATCCCGGGGCGCATCCGGCGCGCGCGCTCGTACACCGGCAGGAACACCTTCAGCGCCTCGTCGTGGTCGTACAGGCGCACGCGGCCGGTGGATCGGTACGCGTCGCCGAACGCCGAGTGGGCGCGTTCGAGCGACATCGCGCCGTTGAGCGAGCCCAGCCCGTAGCCGAACCGCTGGTAGATGTCGGGCTCGGACGCATATAGCGCCGCCACCGTCTCGCCCCGCTCGCGGATGTCGTCGAGCTGGCGACGCATCAGCGCCGTGTTGATCCCGCGGCGGCGGTGCGATGGCTTGACCCCGACCGCCGTCACGCCTGCCACCGGGAGCTCACGCCCGCCCGGCACGGTCATCACGAACGAGTTGATGCCGGCACCGCCGACGAACTCCCCGTTCTCGACGGCCACGAGCGTCCGGTCGACCTCGACGAACGGCCGGTGGAGGTCGATCCACTCGGGGCGGACGTGCGAACCGAAGGCGGCCTCGACCGCCTTCAGCTGCGCCTCGAGCTCCTCGGGCGCGATGTACCGGATCTCGACGTCCACGACCGGGCAGCTTACGCGGAGCGCAACCCCTCGAACACGTCGGTCATGACACGGGAGCCCGGCTCGCGCGGTGGCCAAGCCTGGACGAACGTCTCGCTCGACAGGACCTTCGGCCACAGGTCCTGGGGGAGGTCGTCGAGCTCTGCCGCCTGGGTCCGGTGCTCGCGGAGCGCGTCGAGCTTGCGCTTCACGACGCCCGAGCAGTCCACACGGACCGCGATCTCCTCATCGGGGACGCCGCGCGGCTGGAACGGCTCGGTCGGGTCGGGCGCCTCCAGGCCGCGCGACCGCAGCTCGCCAGAGAGCCAGTCCAGTTCGGCGTTCGAGATCGCGACGTGGAGCAAGCGCTGCGGTCCGTGCTCTCCGAGCTGGTCGCGCACGCGTCCGAACGCCTTGGTCGCGACCTCGCCGATCGTCACGTGGTCGCCGTGCCCGGTGATCCCGTCCGGCCCGAAGGTGATGACCACCTCCGGAGCGAACCCCATCAACGCCTCCGCGACCTTCGACCCGAGATCGGTGTGGTCGACGTCGGACACACCGCCGTCCGGATAGCGAAGGAACCGCAGGTCCGGCTCGACCCCCAGCACCCGGTAGGCGGCGAGCGCCTCGGATTCGCGAACGCGTCCGAGGGTGTCGCGCGTTGCGAGCGTCGCGTCGGAGATCCGGCCCGACTCGCCGCTCGTGGCGAACACCACCATCACCTCGAGCCGTACCGCGTGGAGCGCGCAGCTGCCGGAGATGCCGAACGCGTCGTCGTCAGGGTGCGCGAAGATGCCGGCGAGCCGCGGGCTCACGGCAGGGGCGGCAGGTCGAGCAGCGGCTCGAGCCCGACCGTCAGGCCCGGTCGGGTGGACACCGAGCGGATCGCGAGAAGTACGCCCGGCATGAACGATGTCCGGTCGGTCGAGTCGTGGCGGATCGTGAGCGTCTGCCCCTGCCCGCCGAAGATGACCTCCTGGTGAGCGACAAGCCCGGGCAGCCGCACCGAGTGGACCCGAACACCGTCGACCGTGCCGCCGCGGACGCCGTCGACGCTCTCGGCGTCCGGGCCGCGGTACGCCTCCTCGCGCTCCTCGACGATCCGGCGGACGGTGGCCAGCGACGTGCCGGACGGTGCGTCGGCCTTGCCGTCGTGATGCAGCTCGATGACCTCGGCCGCCGGGAACACGCGCGCCGCCATCGCGGCGAACCGCTGCATCAGCACGGCGCCGAGCGCGAAGTTGGGCGCGACGATCACGTTCGACTCGCCGCCCTCATCGTCGAGAAGGCCGCGGATCTCGTCGAGTTCCGCGGCGGTGATGCCGGTCGTCCCGACGACGAGATCCACGGCGTGCGAGATGCACCAGCGGACGTTGGCCATCACGACCGAGGGATGCGTGAAGTCGACCGCGACCTCGATCCTCGCCTCGAGCAGCCGGTCGAGCTCGTCGCTCACCGGTACATCGACCTTCGGCTCGCCGATCAACGGCCCGATCGACTCACCGATCCGCGAGCGGTCGACCGCGGCCTCGAGCGCGAGGTCCGGCTGCTCGGCGACGGTGCGGCACACCATCAGCCCCATCCGGCCGCAGGCGCCGACTACGCCGACACGGATCACCGGAAGGCCGCCCTGTCGAACGGCCCGATCACCGCCAGCGACATCGGCTGCGAGAGCACGCGCTTCGCGACGGTCCGGGCGTCGTCGAGCGTGACGTGCTCGATCCGCTGGAGGATCTGGTTCACGGTGAGGATCTCGCCGTGCGACAGCTCCGACTTGCCCAGGCGCGACATCCTGCCGCTCGGATCGTCGAGCGACAGCACCAGCGAGCCCTTCATGTGTCCCTTCGCGCGCTCGAACTCATCCTCGGCGAGGCCGCCCTCGGCGACGTCGGCGAGCTGCTCCCGGATGAGCTCGAGCACGTCCTTCGCGCGGCCCGGCGTCGTCCCGGCGTACGCGGAGAACAGGCCCGCGTCCACGTACATCGTGTGGTAGCTGTACACCGAGTACGCCAGCCCGCGCTTCTCGCGCACCTCTTGGAACAGCCGCGACGACATGCCGCCGCCGAGCGCGTTGTTCACGATGCCGAGCGCGAAACGGTCGGGATCGCTCCGCGACACGCCGTTGGTCCCGATCACGATGTGCGCCTGCTCGGTCTTCCGGCGCCGGACGTCGGTCCGGCCGGACGGGACCGGCGCCGTCCCAACGGCGCGCAGCTTCCAGTTGCTCGGCCCCTCGGAACGGACGCGGCCGGCGTCCACGTTCGCCTGGATCAGATCGAGGAGCCACTCGTGCTGCACGTTGCCCGCCGCGACGACGACGAAGTTCTTCGGCTCGTAGTGCTTGCGGTAGAACCGCTTGATCTGGTCGCGCGTGGCGGCCCGGATGCTGCCGCTCGTCCCGAGGATGGGCCTCCCCAGCGGGTGGTCGGGCCACAGCGTTTCGTTGAAGATGTCGTGGATCAGCTCGTCGGGCGTGTCCTCGTGCATGTTGATCTCTTCGAGGATCACCTGGCGCTCGCCGTCCACGTCCGCGGTCCGGATCACGGAGTTCTGTAGCATGTCCGCGAGGTGCTCGACCGCCATCGGCAAGTCGCGGTCGCGGATCCGCGAGTAGAAACACGTGTATTCCTTCGCGGTGAACGCGTTGACGTCGCCGCCGACCGCGTCGAACGCCTCGGCGATGTCGCGCGCGCTCCGCGTCTTGGTCCCTTTGAACAGCAGGTGCTCGAGGAAGTGGCTCGACCCGCTGATCGGAGGCGGCTCGTCGCGCGAGCCGGCCAGCACCCAGACCCCGAGCGCCACCGAGCGCACGCCGGGCATGCGCTCGGTGACGACGCGGAGACCCGAGTCGTACTCCGTCCGGTGGATCGGCACGGCCGGACGCTACTCGGACTGCGGCCGGTCGAGCGAACGGTCGCCGCGATCCCGCGGCGGGCGCGGCCCGCGGTGGTCCCGGTCACGGCCGCGGTCGCGCGGCGGGCGGGGCCCGCGGTCGCGCCGCTCCCGCTGCGGCTCGGGCTCCATTCCCTCGGGGATCGCCCACTCTTGCCCGGTCGGCCTCAGGCTGATCTTGCCTTGCGGGTCGATGTCCTGGATCTCGACCTCGAGGATGTCGCCTTCCTTCAGCCCGGACTCCTCCACGCTGTTCAGCCGCTTCCCGCGGCCCAGCTTGGAGATGTGGACCAGCCCGTCGCGACCCGGCACGAGGTTCACGAAAGCGCCGAAAGTGGTCGTCTTCACGACCTTGCCGGCGAACGTCTCGCCGACCGATAGCGGACGCGGGTTCGCGATCTCGTCGATCATCTTCGCGGCCTCGTCGGCGCCGGCACCCTCGCGCGAGCCGATGAACACCGTTCCGTCGTCCTGGATGTCGATGTCGGCCCCGGTCGCGGCGATGATCTCGTTGATCCGCTTGCCCTTCGGGCCGATCACCTCGCCGATCTTGTCGACGGGGATCTGGATCGTGAGGATCCGCGGCGCCTTCGAGTTCACGGCCTCGCGCGGGGCGGAGATCGTGGCGAGCATCGAGTCGAGGATGAACAGCCGCGCCTCGCGCGCCTGCTTGAGCGCCTGGACGAGCGCCTCGGCCGGCAGGCCTGTGACCTTCATGTCCAGCTGGATCGCGGTCACCCAGTCCTTCGTGCCGGCGACCTTGAAGTCCATGTCGCCCAGCGCGTCCTCGGCGCCGAGGATGTCGGTCAGCGTTACGTAGCGGTCGCCCTCAGCGATCAGGCCCATCGCGATCCCGGCGACGGGCGCCTTCACCGGCACGCCCGCGTCCATCAGCGATAGCGTCGACGCGCACACGCTGGCCATCGACGTCGAACCGTTCGACGACAGGACGTCGGACACGAGCCGGATCGTGTAGGGGAACTCCTCCTCCGGCGGGACCACCGGCACGAGCGCCCTCTCGGCGAGCGCCCCGTGGCCGATCTCGCGGCGCCGGGGCGAGCCGATCCGCCCGACCTCGCCCGTGGAGAACGGCGGGAAGTTGTAGTGGTGGATGTAGCGCTTGGACTCGTCGGGATCCAGCGTGTCGATCATCTGGTTCATCCGAAGCATCCCGAGCGTCGTCACGTTCAGAACCTGGGTCTCGCCGCGCTCGAACAGCGACGAGCCGTGCGCACGGGGCACGAGCCCGACCTCGGACGACAGCTGACGGATCTCGTCGGGCTTTCGACCGTCCAGGCGCACCCCGTCCTCGATGACCCGCTGCCGCATGATCCGCTTCTGCAGCTCCTTGAACGCGGGCGAGATCTCCGGCGCGGCGTTCGCGAACGCCTCCTCGCCCCACGTCTGCCGCAGGTACGCGCTGAGGTCCTCCTTGACCTGGTCGAGGGCGGCATCGCGCTCGGCCTTGCGGGGGACGAGCGCCCGCGCGATGCGTTCGCGCGCGAACGACTCGACCGCCCGCCACGTCTCGTCCGAGTAGGCCTTGGTCGGCTCGAACGGCTTGCGCTCGATGTCGACCTTCGACAGGAACTCGTTCTGGAAGTCGATCAGCTCGCCGATCGCGCGCTTGGCGGCCTCGAGCCCGTCCGCGATGACCTCCTCGGTCGGCGCGACCGAGGCGCCGCCGTCGGCGAGCAGGCCCAAGGTCTCCTCGGGCGCCTCGCCCTCGATCATCAGGATGTCGATCGTCCCCATCTCGTTGCGCCGGCCGGCGACGACGATGTCGAACGTCGCCTGCTCCAGGTCCTGGAACGTGGGGTTCACCCGCCACTCGCCGCCGATCAGGCCCATCCGGACCGCCGCGACCGGGCCGTCGAACGGTAGCCCGGCCATCATCGTGGCGAGGCTCGCGGCGTTGATGCCGGGGATGTCGTACGGGTTCGCCATGTCGACGGACAGGACCGTGATCACGACCTGGACCTCGTCCTTGTAGCCGTCCTTGAACGTCGGCCGCAGCGGTCGGTCGGTCAGCCGTGCGGTCAGGATCGCGGTCTCGGACGGACGGCCCTCGCGTCGGAAGAACCCGCCTGGGATCTTGCCGGCCGCGTACATCCGCTCCTCGACGTCGACGGTGAGCGGGAAGAAGTCGATGCCCTCGCGGGGCTTCGAGGTGGTACAGGTCCCGAGGACCTGGGTCTCGCCGTAGGTCAGGACGACGGAGCCGCCTGCCTGTGGGGCGAGCCTGCCGGTCTCGAACCGCATCTCCTGCGATCCGATGGTCTTGCTGAGCGTGGTGACCACGTGGGTCCTCCCTATGGATCTGGCGCCGCGGATGCGGCGCTCGGACGGATCGGTCACGTCCGAGGCGGGGAGGACGGCCAGTTGTCAGTGGTGAGCCTCCGGGAGGCCCGGCGGCTCGCTACTGATAACCGACCCGGTCCCCTCCTCGTCCGCGGATGTGGGCCTGTCGCACCCCTCCTTACGAGAAGGGCGGCTCTCGCCGCCCCTCCGGGTCGTTGCTAGCGCCTGAGACCCAGGCGCGCGATCAGCTCGCGGTACCGCTCGATGTCCTCGCGCTTGAGGTACTCGAGCAGCCGGCGGCGACGTCCCACCAGCATCAGCAGGCCGCGGCGCGAGTGGTGGTCCTTCGTGTGCTTCTTGAGGTGCTCGGTGAGGTCCGAGATCCTCTTGCTGAGCACGGCGATCTGGACCTCCGCGGACCCTGTGTCGGTGTCGCCACGGCGGTACTCGCCGATGATCTGGCTCTTGGCTTCCTTGGTGAGTGACATGCGAACATCAAGGCTACCAGCAGGTCTATGGGCCGTCCGGGGTTCGGCCCGATCAGTGCACCAGCAGGGCCCGGACGACGATCACGAGCCCCGAGACGCCCGCGAACCCGAGGACGACGGGACGCAGCCAGCGCTGGTCCAGCCATCCGACCAGGCGGATCGCCAGCCACAGCCCGAGGAACATCCCGGGCACCATCGCCAGGGCGAGCACGAAGTGCCACAGGTGGACGCGGCCGATCGCGCCCAGGGCCGCCAGGCCGAGCAGGAGCCCGGCGAGGTACGAGAGCGCGAGCGTCGAGCGCAGCTCGGGGCCGGGCCGCCGCTGGTACACGACGGCGAGCGCCGGGCCCCCGACCGCCGCGGTCGTGCCCATCACGCCGGACAGGACGCCGGCGCCGACGTTCAGCCACCGCTTGGGCTGGAGGTCGAGGCCCAGAGCGCTCAGGACGGCCGCGAGCACGACCATCGCGCCGATCACGATCGCGAGCGACCGCTCGGGGACCAGCAGCAACACCGCGACGCCGACGAAGATGCCGGCCGCACGCCCCGCCATGATCGCCAAGAACCCCGGCCGGTCGATGTGCGCTCGCTCCCGGATCGACATCGCGAGCGACATGGGCAGGGCGACGAACATGATCGTCACGGGGACGGCGTCCGGCCGGATCAGGCCGAGCACCGGCACGGCGACCAACGCGAAGCCGAACCCGATCGCTCCTTGGATCACTCCACCCACGACGGACGCGACGATCAGCAGGACCAGCACGACGACCGAGACGTCCGGCACGATCAGCGCAGGACGGGGTGCCCGTCCGAACCGATGATCGCCGGGAGGAGCCGCCCGCGGATCGTGCCGTTCGGCCGGACGAGCACCTCCGCGACCCCGGTGGTGGCGCCCTCGGTCGACAGTCGCGGCCACACCAAGTTCCCGAGGCCGTAGAAGATCGGCCGCCCCCTGTACGTGGCCAGAGGCTGGAGCCGGTGCGCGTGGTGTCCGAAGATCACGTCCGCGCCGGCCTCGATCATCCTCCGCGCCTCCGCGACCTGGTAGTCGCGCGGCTGCGTGTCCAACTCGACGCCCCAGTGGATCGTGACGATGACGAGGTCGGCCCGCGCGGCCGCGTCGCGGATCGCCTTCAGCGCGAGCGAGAAGTCGTGACCGGCCGCGGTGCCCGGCTTGTCCTTGCCGGCCACCTGGCGGTCCGGGTCGATGACCTCGGCGAGCCCGACGACGGCGACGCGCCACCCGTTCACGTCGACGACCGCCGGCCGCAGCGACTCGGCCCGGTTCCGGCCCGCGCCGACCGGTTCGATGCCGGACGCCCGCACGTTGCGGATCGAGTCGACCAGACCCCGTGGTCCGTGGTCGTACGCGTGGTTGTTCGCGAGGTTCGCGACCTCGACGCCCCATCGGCGCGCGACCGGGAGCGCGTCGGGGTCGCACCTGAACACGAACGTCTTGTCCAGCGGCGCGACGGTGTCCGTCACCGGGCACTCGAGGTTGATCACGGTCAGATCGTCGTCGCGGAACAGTCCGCCCAGCCCGCTCCACGCCCACGCGTACCCGTTCGTCCGGAACGCCGGGATATAGGACGGATCGAGGCTGACGTCACCGGTCCCGTGGATCAGCAGCCTTCCCTTGGGTTCGGGTGACGGCGTCGGCTCGGTCGACGGTGTGACGGTGGCCACGACCGGGCTCGGGGAGGGAGCGTACGTGCGCCCCGGCGTGTCATCGCCCGCCTGGTTCGACGCGATGCCGGTCGCCCACGCCGCGACCCCGCCGACGGCGACGATCGCGACGACGGCGACGGCGCCCGTCCGGATCCGCCGTGCCCGACCATGCGACCCCAACGCCTCACCGGCCTTCCTGCTCGACGACGATCTCGCGTGTGCGCCGGACGTCGTCGTCGATCGCTCTCACGAGATCCGTGACCTCCTCGAAGCGCTCCTCGTTCCGCAGGCGCTCCCAGAACTCGACGGCGAGCGGGCGGCCGCGCAGGTCGCCATCGAAGTCGAGGAGGTACGCCTCGACGTGGAGCGGCTCGACTCCGAACGTCGGGTTGGTGCCGACGCTGATCGCGGCCGCGTGGAAGCCATCGTCGCTGGACGCCCGGCCCGCGTAGATGCCGTTCGCGGGGAGCAGCAGCCGCGGCTCGGTCTGCAGGTTCGCGGTCGGATACCCGAGGCCCCGACCACGCCCGGCGCCGCCGACGACGGTCCCGTCGACCGCGTACCGCCGCCGGAGCGCGCGGGTCGGCCATGTCAGGTCGCCGTCGGCGAGCGCCGCGCGGATCGACGAGGACGAGACCGGCCGGCCGTCCAGCTCGAAGAGTCCGACCGCCTCGGCGGTGAATCCGAACGCCGGCCCGACTTCGTGGAGCATCTCAACGGTGCCAAGCGCCTTGTGCCCGAACGTGAAGTTCGCGCCCACGACGACGTGGACGGCGTGCAGGCCGGCCGAGAGCACGTCGCGGACGAAGTCCTCGGCGGGGACGAGGGACAGCTCGCGCGTGAACTCCAGGACGACGAGCACGTCGATCCCGGTCTCGGCGATCAACTCGGCTTTGCGTTCCGTGGTCGTAAGCAACCGCGGCACGTTGTCCGGCGTGAGCGTCTCGCGCGGATGCCGGTCGAACGTGACGACCACGGAGCGGGCGTCTCGTTCGCGCGCCGCCTCCACGGTCCGCCCGAACACGGCCCGGTGCCCGAGGTGGACGCCGTCGAAGAAGCCGATCGTCACGACGGACGGGCGGTCGTCGAGCGGCAGCGAGGCGAGGCCGGTGCGGACTTCCACGGCGGGCCAGGGTATCGGATGCAACCAGCCGTCCCGCCCGTTCAGCCGGCGAGGATCACCTCGGGACGCGCCTTCGCACCGTCGTCCCGGTACACGCCGATCAGCCGGCCGTTCCGTCCGAACACCGCATACGGCCCTTCGATCCCCGCTGGCGCGAGGATGCTGCCGTGCGACGCCACCCGCGCCTCCTCGGGTTCCAGCTCGACCCGGGGCAGGTGCGCGACGGCGCCCTCGATCGGGAGCGGCGTGTGGACGTCGTCGGGACGGATCGCGTCACGGAGGCTGAACCCTCCGATCGCCGTCCTGACGAGGCGCGTGAGGTGCGCGCCGCAGCCGAGGGCGGTGCCGACGTCTGCCGCGAGGACCCGTACGTACGTCCCGCTCGAGCAGGTGACGCGGAAGTCGAAGTCCCGTCCATCGAACGACACGACATCGAAGGCATCGACGCGGATGCGTCGCGGTTGCGCTTCGATCCTCTCGCCCTTGCGAGCCGCCTCGTACAGCCTCGTGCCGCCGACCTTGACCGCTGAGTAGGCGGGTGGTCGCTGGAGGGACTCGCCGACGAGCTTCGAGACGGTCGACTCGAGCTGTGCGCGGGTGAGGGTAAGGTCGGAGGTGCGCAGCACCGAACCCTCGGCGTCGAGCGTGTCGGTCTCCTCCCCCAGCCGCGCGGTCCCTTCGTACGTCTTCGGCAGGTCGCCGAGGAAACGAAGCAACCTGGTGGCGCGCCCGACGCCGAGGATGAGGAGCCCGGTCGCCATCGGATCCAGCGTCCCGGCGTGCCCGACCTTGCGCGTGCCGAGACCCTTGCGAACGACGTCGACGACGTCGTGCGACGTGATGCCCGCCGGCTTGTCGATGAGCACGAGTCCCTCGGGTGGCATGTCGCCGAGGCTACCCTGACCCTCGATCGGCTGGTGCGCGGGGGGTGCGCGAGGGTGCGGCGGAACTTCCTCGGGAGATCGGCCTCGTCACTTGACATCCGAACGTATGTTCGATATGGTGTGGGTCCTCCCCCGGAGCCGTGTCTATCCAGACGAGGTCCGGGTTGCCCCACGCAAGCGACGCCGAGCGGCTGGTCGGCGAGATCCAGGCGGTCCACCGCAGGATCTGCGCGGCGCAGCGTGAGCTGTTCGACCTGCTCGCACAGGCGGACCGGTGCGAGCTCTGGCGGGGCTCGGGTGCGCGGGACATGACGCAGTGGGTCTCGATCACCCAGGGCATCTCGGCCTGGAAGGCCGCGCGCTGGGTGTCGGCCGCCCGGGCGCTGGGGGGGTTGCCGGCCCTGTCCGAGGCGATGGGCCGCGGTGTGCTCGGCGTGGACAAGGTGGTCGAGCTCGCCCGGTTCGCCTCGTTCGAGACCGAGGACGGCCTGGTCGCATGGGCGAGCCGGGTCTCGACCTGGGCGGTCCGGCGCAGGGCGGATCTGGAGGTCAGGCGGTCGGCGGACCAGGTCCGAGACCTCGAGCGCTCCCGCTCCCTGTCGTGGTGGTACTTCGACGAGGGGCGCCGGTTCGGTCTGGAGGCGGAACTACCCGCGGCCGACGGAGCGGTGGTCGCGCGGGCGATCGAGCGCGCGGCGGCACGCGTGCCGGTGATGCCCGATGAGACGGGCGAGGCCTTCGCGGACGCTCGCCGCGCCGATGCGCTGGTGGCGCTCGCCTCCGGTGGGAGCTCCGGCGATGGGCACGCCGAGCGGCCCACCGTGGTCGTGCACGCGCAGGCAGAGGTGCTCGAGCGCGACGAGGGGAGCTGCGAGATCGAGGGTGGGGGGATCGTCCCGGTCCAGAGCACCCGCCGGCTGCTCTGCCACGCGCGCATCCAGGCGCTGGTGCAGGACGAGCACGGCCATCCCGTGCGGGTGGGGAGGCTCCGGCGCGATCCGCCGGGGTGGATGGTGCGCCAGCTGCGCTACCGGGACCGTGAG
>DATHSY010000129.1:0-2462 GCA_035463715.1 Actinomycetota bacterium
GAACGCACGGCACGCATCCTGCCCGAGCCGCCGTTCGACCCGACAGGCGAGCGGCTGCGAGAGGTGCTTCCCGTCGCGGGTTCGGCCGCCTGAGGGCTGCGTCTCGCGTCCGGAGCGACCGGAGTACCATCGCGGCGATGAACGAGGAGCTCCTCCCGGCCGAGCGGAAGGTCCTGGAAGAGCTCGGGGACATGCCGCTGGACTTCCGTGCGATGGCGGCGGTCTCGAACCTGTTCCGAGCCTCGGCGGCCGTACGACGTCACATGGAACATCGGGTGCTGTCGGTCGACCGGCTGTCGTGGACGTCGTTCGTCGTGCTCTGGGTGCTGTGGGTGTGGGGCGAGCTCGAATCCCGCGATCTGGCCTCGGCCGTCGGCATCAGCCGCCCGACGTCCACCGGTGTCGTCACGACGCTCGAGCGGCGGGGGTACGTGCAACGTCAGAAGAGCTCGAGCGACGGCCGCATGGTCCGGGTGTCGCTCACGCCGGAAGGCCGCAAGAAGATCGAGACGCTCTTCCCGAAGTTCAACGAGGAGGAGGTCGCGATCACCACGCACCTCTCACCGGGGCACCAGGACCAGCTCGCCTCGATGCTCCGCTCGATGCTCCGGGCGGTCTCGCCCGACGTTTCCTAGGCGAGCTCGACCCGGACCGGCATGCGTTTGATGCCGTTCACGAAGTTCGAGCGCATCCGTTCGACCGGTCCGGTGAGCTCGATCGATCGGAGCCGGGGGAGCAGCTCCTGGAACAGGACCTTCGTCTCCAGCCGCGCGAGGTGCGCGCCCAGGCAGAAGTGCGGCCCGCCGGGACCGAACGTGACGTGCTCGTTCGGGTGCCGCGCGATGTCGAAGCCATACGGGTCGGGGAACCGCTCCTCGTCGCGGTTCGCGCTGATGTACCAGGTGACGACCTTGTCGCCGGCCTTGATCCCCTGGCCGCGGAGCTCGGTGTCACGGGTCGCGGTCCGGCGGAAGTGCAGGACCGGCGTCGCCCACCGCAGAACCTCCTCGACCGCGACCGGGATCAGCGAGGGGTCGTCCTTCAGCCGCTGCATCTGGTCGGGATGCTCGATCAGCCCCTTCATCCCGTGGCTGATCGTATGGCGCGTCGTCTCGTTGCCCGCGATCATCAGCAGCCCGAAGTAGTTGTGGAACTCGTGCTCGTTCAGCACCCCCTCGCGCTGCGCCAGCGTCAGTGCCGTGATGACGTCCTCCTGCGGCTCCTCGAGCCGCAGATCCCGCTGCCGGTCCGCGTACGCGAACATCGTGCGCGCGATCGGCGAACGGAACGGCAGGTACTTGAATTCCTCGGTGTCGACCTGGTCCACGACCGCCGCCGAGAAGTCCGGGTCCTGGTTGCCGATCATCGCGTCGCCCCACTCGATCAGCATCGAGGCGTCGTCCTGCGGCACCGTGAAGATCGCGCACAGGAACCGGATCGGCAGCTCGCGGGAGATCTCGGTGACGAAGTCGAACTCCCCCTGCTCGAGCGCGCGGTCAAGGACCCCGCTCGCCACGTCGCGGATGAAGTCCTCGTACTGACCCACCCCCCGCGCGGAGAACCGCTTGTTGCAGATGTTGCGGAGCTCGCGATGGCGCGGCGGGTCCGTCTCGAGCATGCTCCTTCGGATCTCGATCTGGTCCGGCTCCAGCTCCTCCAGCGCGACCGCGCCGGTCTCGGACGAGTACGTCTGCCAGTCCATGTGGACGGTGACCAGGTCGTCGTAGCGGGTGACGGCCCAGAACCCCTTGTTGGGCGGCGGTTCGGGGTGCCACACGACGGGGGCGTGCCGCCGGAGCTCATCGAACCACTCGAACGGCACCCGTTCGACGTAGCTGTCCGGGTTCGCCAGGTCGATCTCGCCGAGCTCGTCGATCGTGGTCTGCACGACGGGCATTTTGGTACCGAACGACCGGCTACCGCAACCGAGCCGAGGGCCGTTACGCGAGCGAGTCGCGCATCCCCCAGGCGAGATCGTACGAAGGCATCAGCTCGACGAACGGGTCGGGGTCGAACGACTCCGGACCTCTCACGCCCGCGCCCTTCCACGCGCCCGTTTCGAGCAGCTCCATCGCGATGACGGGGCCGACCGCCGTCTGCCACACGACCGCCTGAACGCCGACCCTCGCCATGCACTCGTCGTTGTCGGCCACCTGGTACAGGTAGACGTCGCGCCGCCTCCCGTCCTTCTCGCCTTTCACCCAGGTCCCGGCGCACGTCTTGCCGTGCATCCGGTCGCCGAGCCTCGCGGGATCGGGCAGGACCGCGGCGATCACGTCGCGCGGCGCGACCTCGACGCCCCTCACGTTCACCTTCTCCGTGGAGTCGAGCCCGAGCAGCGCGATCACCTTCAGGACGTTGATGAACTCGTCGCCCAGGCCGTACTTGAACGTCACGCGGCCCGCGTCGATCCAGCGCGGGATCAGCAGCACCTCTTCGTGCTCGACGTTCACGCACTCGAC
>DATHSY010000130.1:0-4146 GCA_035463715.1 Actinomycetota bacterium
ACGATCGCGGCGAACCTCGCGCCGAAGCGATCGGCCATCCGCAACTGGGCCTTCAGCGGCCGCTCCTCGAACGCCGCGTCGGCCGACACGCCCGCCGCGCGGAGCGTGCGAACGAGCCGAGAGGCGGTCGCGCGGCCGCGCTCCCCCAGCCCGACGACGAACACCTCGAGCGGCGGCTCCGACGGCGGCTCGACCCCCTCGTCCTCCAGGGCGAGCAGCACCCGCTCGAGGCCCATTCCGAAACCGACGCCCGGGATGTGCGGGCCACCGAGCGCCTCCGCGAGCCCGTCGTACCGTCCACCGCCGAAGAGCGTCGCCTGCGCTTGGGACAGGACATGGCTCACGAACTCGAACGCCGTCCGCGTGTAGTAGTCGAGGCCGCGGACCAGCGTGGGCGTGACGACGGCCTTGATGCCGTGGTCCTCGAGCCCGGCCAGCACGCCGTCGAGATGAGCGCGGCAGGCATCGCACAACCGGTCGGTGATCCTCGGCGCCTCGGCTGCGACGGCCCGGCAGGCCTCGTCCTTGCAGTCGAGGACGCGGAGCGGGTTGTCCTCGAAGCGGTCGCGGTGCTCGTCGGTCAGCCGCTCGCGGTTCGCGCGGAGGAACGCGATGAGTTCCTCTCGGTACGCGGGCCGGCACACCTGGTCCCCGATCGAGTTGACCTGCACCTCGTACCGCGACAGCCCCAAGCTCCGAAGGAACCCGTCGCCGACGACGATCACCTCGACGTCCGCACCCGGCTCGGCGGCGCCGAAGACCTCGATCCCGAACTGTCGGTGCTCGCGCAGACGGCCGGCCTGCGGAC
Organism: Actinomycetota bacterium; assembly: GCA_035463715.1. Lineage (GTDB taxonomy): Bacteria > Actinomycetota > UBA4738 > UBA4738 > HRBIN12 > DATHSY01. The sequence continues at coordinate 809 of DATHSY010000130.1, forward strand.
GGCTGTACCGGTACATCCGCGTCAGGTAGTAGCTCTTGAACGGCGACGGCAGGTCGTGCAGCTCGTGCAGGTACGCCCGCATGACCGGTGCCGTGCCTTCGGGCCGGAGCGCGAGCGACCGATCCCCGCGGTCGGTGAACGTGTACATCTCCTTCGTCACGACGTCGCTCGTCTGCCCCGACGTCTGCGCGAAGAGGTCGGTGTGCTCGAACCCCGGCGTCTCGACGTAGCGATAGCCGTAGCGTCGCGCGAGGCCTGCGGCGCGGTCGTAGAGCGCTCGGATCCGGCCACCGCCGGGCACCAGCAGGTCCAGTGTTCCGCGCGGCGGCGCCCAGTCGCTCATCGCAGCTCCTGCAGCCAGGGGTTCCGTTCGCGCTCGCGCCCGACCGAGGTTCGCGGGCCGTGGCCCGTGAACACGTCGAGGACGTCCTCGAACGTCAGGAACCGCCGGAGGCTGCTCCGCATCTCGGCGGGCGAGGAGTTCGGCAGATCGCTCCGCCCGATCGTGCCGGCCATCACGAGGTCGCCCGAGGCGACCCATCCGTCGGTGCGGAAGCAGGAGCTGCCAGGCGTGTGACCGGGCGTGTGGACCACCTCGATCTCGAACCCGGCGAACGTCAGCCGATCGCCGTCGACGAACGTCCGGACGTCCTTGGCCGGCACCGACGGCGAGGCGTATCCCGCACCCCACGCGACGGGGTCGACGAGCGCCTCTGCATCCGCCTCGTGGATGAACAGCGGTAGCTCGTCACCGCAGAGATCGGCCGCGGCGCCGATGTGGTCGTAGTGCCCGTGCGTCGCCAGCACGGCGACCGCCCGCCTGCCCGAGTCCGCGAGGAGCCCGCGAACGACCTCCGCCGAGAACCCGGGGTCGACGACGACCGCTTCGTCCGTGCCGTCGGTGCCGATCAGCCAGCAGTTGGACTCGAACGAGTTGTCAGAGAAGACGTCGAGGTACATGGACGCGCCATCTTATCGGCGGCAACCGCGGCAGAGGCTCAGAGCGCCGCGGCGTCGATCCAGAGCGTCACGGGTCCGTCGTTGACGAGCTCCACGTGCATGTGCTCGCGGAACGCGCCCCGCGACACCCGCACGCCCGCCCCCTCGAGCGCCCTGGCGAACGCCTCCACGCGATCGGCCGCGACGTCCGGAGGCGCCGCGCCGTCCCACGACGGCCGGCGACCCTTGCGGACGTCGCCGTAGAGGGTGAACTGCGGAACGACGAGCACCTCGCCGCCGACGTCGGCGAGCGAGCGGTTCATCTTTCCCTGCTCGTCCTCGAACACACGCAGGTTCGCGACCTTCTCGGCCAGACGGTCGTACTCGCCGAAGCCGTCCTGCTTGCCCACGCCGACGAGCAGCAGCAACCCGTGCCCGATCCGGGCGAGCTCCTGGTCGCGGACCCGCACGGAGGCGCTCGAGACGCGCTGGAGCAGTATCCGCATCGGCCTATAGACGGGGGCTAACGCTCGCGCGCACGCGCGCTCGCTGCTTGAGCCCCCGGCCCCCCATCAGCGAGGCACGACGCGGTAGGCGTCGTACACGTTCTCGACGCGCTTGACCGCGCCCAGGATCTGCGACAGGTGGCCGATGTCGCCGAGCTCGAACGTGAACCGCAGCGTGGTCACCCGGTCGCGTCCCACCGATGACGTCGCGGAGATGATGTTGACGTGCTGGTCGGACAGGACCGTCGCGACGTCCGACAGGAGCCGCGTCCGGTCGAGCGCCTCGACCTTGATCGCGACGATGAACGACGTCGAGCGTCCCGGGCGCCACGACACGTCCATCAGCCGCTCGGGCTCGGACGCGAGTGCCTTCGCGTTCGGGCAGTCCGTCCGGTGGACCGACACGCCCTGGCCGCGGGTGACGAACCCGAGGATCTCGTCGCCGGGCACCGGCGTACAGCATCTGGCGAGCCGCACCCAGACGTCGGCCGAGCCCGGGACGACGACGCCCGAGGTCACGTCGTGCCGCTCCACCGTCACCGGTCGCGACAGCGGCACCTCGGTGACGTCGTGCTCCGGCGTGCCGCTCACGATGCGGGTGAGCCTGGCCAGGACCGACTGCGTCGAGACATGCCCCTCCCCGACGGCCACATAGAGCGCCTCGAGGTCGGGGAACTTCATCTCCTCGGCGACCTGCCGCATCGCCTCCTCGGTCGCGAGCCGTTTGAACGGGACGTTCTGCTTGCGCATCGAGCGCTGGAGGAGCTCGCGTCCCTCGTCGAGCGCGTCCTCGCGCCGTTCGCGGCTGAACCACTGCCGGATCTTCGTGCGGGCGCGAGGGGTCTTGACGAACTTCAGCCAGTCCTGCGACGGGCCCTCCCCCTGCGCCTTCGACGTGATGATCTCGACCGAGTCCCCCGTGCGGAGCTCGTAGTCGAGCGGGACGAGCTTGCCGCTCACCTTCGCGCCGACCGTCCGGTGCCCGACCTCGGTGTGGATCGCGTACGCGAAGTCGACGGGCGTCGCGCCGGCGGGCAGGTTGATCACATCGCCCTTCGGAGTGAAGACGAAGACCTGACCTCCGTAGAGGTCGATCTTGAGGCCCTCCATGAACTCGCGCGGGTCGGCCATGTCCTTCAGCCACTCGAGCATCTGTCCGAGCCACGCGAGGTCGGCGGCCTCCTTCGCCTTCTTCCCGTCCTGTCGTTCCTTGTAGCGCCAGTGCGCCGCGATCCCGAACTCCGCCGTCCGGTGCATCTCGCGCGTTCGGATCTGCACCTCGATCGGTCGTCCTTGTGGCCCGACGACCGTCGTGTGCAGCGACTGGTACATGTTGGACTTGGGCATCGCCACGTAGTCCTTGAAGCGACCCGGCACGGGCTTCCACAGCGAGTGGATCGCGCCGAGCGCCCCGTAGCAGTCGCGCATCGAGTCCACGAGGACGCGGACCCCCGCGAGATCGTAGATCTCGTTGAACTCCTTGCCGCCGACGACCATCTTCTCGTAGATCGAGTACAGGTGCTTGGGTCTGCCGTCGACGTCGGCCTTCACGCCGGCCTCGCGTAGCCGCTGGCGGGCGGCCTGCAGCACGCCGTCGATGTACTGCTGGCGTTCGCCGCGCCGACGCTCGACCAGGTTCGCGATCTCCCGGTAGGGACCGGGGTGCAGCGTCTTGAACGACAGGTCCTCGAGCTCCCACCGGATCTGCTGCACGCCGAGCCGGTGCGCGAGGGGCGCGAAGATGTCGAGCGTCTCGGTCGCGTTCTCATGTTGCTTCTGGACCGACAGCGCCGACAGCGTCCGCATGTTGTGCAGGCGATCGGCGAGCTTGATCAGCAGGACGCGGATGTCCCCCGCCATCGCGACGATCATCTTGCGAACGTTCTCGGCCTG
>DATHSY010000131.1:0-4207 GCA_035463715.1 Actinomycetota bacterium
GACGACCTCGCCGCGCGCCATCGGCGGCAGCCAGCGCTGCTTCTGCTCCTCGGTCCCGAAGCGCCAGATCGGGAACATGCAGAGCGATCCCTGCACGCTCACGAAGCTCCGGAACCCGCTGTCGCCCGCCTCGAGCTCCAGGCAGGCGAGGCCGTAGCTGACGCCGTTCGCACCCGCGCACCCGTGGCCGGAGAGGTGCATGCCGAGGAGCCCGAGATCCGCGAGGCCCTTCGCGACCTCACGGGGGAAGACGGCGTCCTCGAACCACGCGTCGATCCCGGGGAGGATCTCGTTGCGGACGAAGTCACGAACGGCGTCGCGGATCGCGCGTTCCTCATCGTCGAGGAGCCGGTCGATCTGAAGGTAGTCGAGCGGATCGACGCCGGGCGACATGGCGCCGCCTAGACTAGCGCCCCACCCGAGCCCGAACGGAGCGGCGTCAGCTCCCGATCGGCACGTCGGGGAGCCCTGCGAGCGCCGCTTGCTCCTCGGCCGGATCGAACTCGACCTCGGGCAGCCGGTGGTTCAGATAGTCGTCGTAGGCCTGCATGTCGAAGTGCCCGTGCCCAGACAGCCCGATCAGGATCACGCGCTGCTCACCGGCCTCGCGCGCGACGAGAGCCTCGTTGATCCCACCTCGGATCGCGTGCGCCGACTCCGGCGCCGGGATGATCCCCTGGGTCTTCGCGAAGAGCACCGCCGCCTCGAACACCTCGTTCTGCGAGTACGCCGCGGCCTCCATGTATCCATCCCGCACAAGCAGCGACAGCGACGGGGAATCGCCGTGATACCGCAGCCCGCCCGCGTGGACCGGTGCCGGCACGAAGTCGTGGCCGAGCGTGTACATGGGCAGCAGCGGCGTCATCTGTGCGGTGTCGCCGAAGTCGTACGCGAACTCGCCCTTGGTGAGCGTCGGGCACGCGGCCGGCTCGGTCGCCAGGAACCGCATGTCGGGCGTCTCACCCCGCAGCTTGCCCGCCATGAACGGATAGGCCAGCCCGCCGTAGTTCGACCCTCCGCCGACGCACCCGACGACGACGTCGGGTCGCTCGCCTGCCAGCTCCATCTGTTGCTGCGCCTCGAGCCCGACCACCGTCTGGTGGAGCAGCACGTGATTCAGGCACGATCCGATCGAGTAGTTCGTGTCGTCGTTCGTCGCCGCGACCTCGATCGCCTCGCTGATCGCGATGCCGAGGGATCCGGTCGAGTCCGGGTTCGCCTCGAGGATGCCCTTGCCGGCCTGCGTGGTCGACGAGGGCGACGGACGCACCTCGGCGCCGAACGTCTCCATGAAGATGCGCCGGTACGGCTTCTGCCCGAACGATGCCTTCACCATGAACACCAGGCACTCGAGCCCGAAGAAGGTGCAAGCCATCGACAGCGACGAGCCCCACTGGCCCGCTCCGGTCTCCGTGGATATCCGCCGGACGCCGGCCTCCTTGTTGTAGTAGGCCTGCGCGACCGCGGTGTTCGGCTTGTGCGATCCCGCCGGCGAAACGCCCTCGTACTTGAAGTAGATGTGGGCGGGCGTGTCCAGCGTCTCCTCGAGCCGCGAGGCCCGATACAGCGGCGCCGGCCTCCACAGCCGGTAGATGTCGATCACCGGACCGGGGATGTCGATCCACTGATCCGTGGACATCTCCTGCATGATCAGCGGCTCCGGGAACAGCGGTGCAAGGAGGTCGGGTGTCACCGGCTCCTTGGTCCCCGGGTGAAGCGGGGGTAGCAGCCCGATCCCGGCCTGTGCCATGTCGGGGAGCAGGTTGAACCATGCCGACGGGATCTCGTCCGTTCCCAGGTCGAACCTCGTCCGCTCGGTCATCGATCGCCCCCTGTTCGTCTCGACGCGCGTCCGAAGAGAGCGCGAAGCGTACACGGACGGAAGGAGCGGCGGCCAGGCCTACGTGCGCCGCGTGTGGCTGTGCCAGCGGTGCGGCTCGATCAGGATCGAAGCCTCCTCGGGACCCCACGTGCCGGGCTCGTACCGAAGAAGCGGCGCCGGATGCTCGAGCGCCGGCATCAGGATCTCCCACGCGCGTTCAACGTTGTCCTGACGCAGGAACAGCGTGTGATCCCCCTCCATCGCCTCGATCATCAGCAGCTCGTAGGCGTCGAGCAGCTCCGAGGGGAACTCGGTCCCGTAGTCGAAGTCGAGCGTCGCCCGTCCGAGACTGATATCCGGTCCCGGCTCCTTCACGTTGACGGCCAGGGTGATCCCCTCGTCCGGTTGGATCCGGATCGTCAGATGGTCGCGCCTCGGGCGCCCGAGCGCGACGTCGCGGAAGACGTTGAACGGCACGTCCTTGAAGACGAGCGTCACCTGCGTCGTCTTCTTCGCGAGCTCCTTGCCGGTCCGCAAGAAGAAGGGTACGCCCGCCCACCGCCAGTTCTCGATCCGGAGCTCGAGCGCCACGAACGTCTCGACCGTCGAGCGCCGAGCCACATCTACCTCGTCGTGGTAGCCGACGTACTGGCCGCGGACGACGCGATCGGGATCGACGGGATGGATCGCTCGGAGAACCTTGACCTTCTCGTCCTGGAGCGGATCAGGCGCGAACGCCGTCGGCGGCTCCATCGCGACGAAGGTGAGCACCTGGAGCAGGTGGGTCTGCACCATGTCGCGCAGCGCGCCCGTCTGTTCGTAGAAGTGACCGCGCCCCTCGATCCCGATCTCCTCGGCGACCGTGATCTGCACGTGGTCGATGTACCGCCGGTTCCACACGGGTTCGAACAGCCCGTTCGTGAACCGGAACGCCAGGATGTTCTGGACGGTCTCCTTGCCCATGTAGTGGTCGATCCGGAACACCTGGTCCTCGTCGAACACGGAGTGGATGCACTCGTTGAGGTAATGAGCGGACGCGAGGTCGTGTCCGAACGGCTTCTCGAACACGATCTTCGCGTCCTTCGCGAGGCCGGTCTCACCGAGCCGCGCCACGATGGGCTCGTAGACGTCGGGTGGCGTCGCGCAGTAGAAGAAGCGTCGCTCCTGCGTCCCGAACTCGCTGTCGATCTCCTCGAGGAACCCCACGAGAGGATCCAGCGAGCCCTTCTCGGCGAACTCGCCCCTGAAGTACCGCAGGTGCGACGCGAAACCGTCCCAGTCCTTCGTCTGTGGGTCGCACCGCGCGAACTCGCTCAGCGACCGCAGCGCGTGCTCGCGGAGCGCGTCGTCCGACCAGTCGGTCCTGCCGAACCCGATGATCGCGAACCCCTTGGGGAGCAGCCCCTCGACGTACAGGTGGAAGAAGGCAGGCAACAGCTTGCGCCTGGTCAGGTCGCCCGTTGCGCCGAAGATCACGATGGCTTGCGGCGGTAGGCGGGGCCCCATCTACCCCTCGTCCTTCTCGTTCGCCTCGGGCTGCACAGCGTGGCCGCCGAACTCCTGGCGTAGCGCCGCGATCACCTTCGCGGAGAACGACTCGTCCTGGCGCGACGCGAACCGGTTGAACAGCGCGAGCGAGGTGATCGGTGCGGGCACGTCCTCGTCGATCGCCGCCATCACGCTCCAGCGCCCCTCACCGGAGTCCTCGACGTACCCGCGGATCGACGCAAGCCCGGGGTCGCGCGCGAGCGCCTCCCCGAGTAGGTCCAGCAACCACGACCGCACGACGCTGCCGTGGCGCCAGATCGAAGCGAGCTGGCGCAGATCCAGGTCGAACCCCGAGCGCTCGAGGATCTCGAACCCCTCGCCGTACGCGGCGAGCAGCCCGTACTCGATCCCGTTGTGAACCATCTTCGTGAAATGACCGGCGCCGCTCCGACCGACGTGGGCGTAGCCGCCCTCGGGTGCGAGTGCGCGGAAGGCGGGCTCGACGATCGCGACGGCATCGGCCGGCCCTCCCACCATGAGGCAGTACCCGTTCTCGAGACCCCAGATGCCGCCGCTCGTCCCGCAGTCGACGAACCCGATCCCGAGCGACGCCAGCTCCTCGGCCCGACGGATCGAGTCCTTGTAGAAAGAGTTGCCGCCGTCGACGATCACGTCACCGTCGCCGAGGGACGCGGACAGCTCGTCGATCGTCGCCTGGGTCGGAGCGCCCGCAGGCACCATCAGCCACGCGACGCGCGGCGCGGCGAGCTTGGACACCAGCTCCTGGAGCGAGGAGGCGCTCTCGGCGCCTGCCGACGCAGCCAGCCGCACGGCGTCCTCGGCGCGGTCGTACGCGACGACGTCGTGACCGTGCCCGATCAGCCGCACGGTCATGTT
>DATHSY010000132.1:0-30044 GCA_035463715.1 Actinomycetota bacterium
GACGTCGACCTCGAGCGTCTCGAGGTCGCGCGCGTTCACGCCGACGAGCTCGGCCTCCGTCGCGAGCGCCCGGTCGAGGTCCGCCTCGGAGTGCGTCTCCACGAGCGGCGCGACCCCGAGGTCGAAGGCCGTGGTCACGAGCGCCTTCAGCTCGGCGTCCGTGACCGCCGCCGCGATCAGCAGCACCGCGTCGGCCCCGGCCGCGCGCGCCTCGATCACCTGCGAGGGATGCACGATGAAGTCCTTGCGGAGCACGGGCACCGTCGTCGCCGCTCGGGCCGCGCGCAGGTCGGCCAGCGATCCGTCGAAGTGACGCGGCTCGGTCAGCACCGAGATCGCGGCGGCCCCCGCGGACGCGTATCGACGGGCCTGCTCGCCCGCGTCCACGTCCGCGATCGCTCCGACCGACGGCGACGAGCGCTTGACCTCAGCGATCACGGCGCCCGGACCGGCCGACCGCACCGCGGCCGCGAGGTCGCGCGCGGGAGGCGACGCCATCGCCCGCGCCATCAGGGAGGCGTCGTCGAGCGGTGCCCGGTCGAGGTCGCTTCGGACGCGGCCGACGAGGTCGGTCAGGAACCCCATGGTTCGCAGAGTGTACGGGCGCTCCCCGCACCCGGCGAGGTCGGTCCTCAGGCGACGGCGGCGAGCGCCTCGCGGAGGTCGAGGCCTTCGTACAGCGCCCGACCCACGACGGCGCCTTCGACCGTCCCGCCGAGCCGCGCGAGCGAACGCAGGTCGTCCACCCCGCGGATCCCGCCGGCGGCGATCACCGGCCGACCCGTCGAGGTCGCGAGCGCCCACGGCCCGTCGAGGTCGGGACCGGTCAGGCCGCCGGCACGAGCGACCTCGGTCAGCAGGTACCGGGCGACCGGCAGCTCGCCCAGCCACGTGAGCGTCTCCCACATCGCCAGCCGAACGTCCGGTGCCCCGCGCGGGACGATGTCCGTGCCGTCCGCCTCGATCCCGATCACGACGGCGTCGCCCCCCTCCCGGACGAGCGCCTCCGTGAGCACCCGGTCCGTCAGGCAGGCGGATCCGAGCACCACGCGAGCCGCGCCCGCGTCGCGGGAGGCCTCGACATGCGCGCGCGTCCGCACCCCGCCACTCGCCTGGACGGTCCCGCCGGCCGCGACGACCGCGGCCACGACCTCGAGGTTCGACGGCCGCCCCGACAGCGCCTGGTCGACGTCCACGACGTGGAGGATCGCCGCGCCGGCGTCGATGAACGCTCGAGCGGCCGAGACGGGATCCCCGCCGAACGCGTCGACCCCGACGGGACCGCCGGACGACAGCCGTACGAGCCGGCCGCCGGCGACATCGATCCCGGGGATCACCTGGAACGCCACCCAGCGCAGAGTAGCGGCCGGCCTGGCTTCTGGCCCTAGCGCGTGCGGGCTGGGGCGCGGTCGGGCACGCGGACCAGCGGGCCGGCCGGCGGACCGCTCTCGACGACACGGGCCGCGTCGCGCCCGAGCAGCAGCCGCAGCTCCGAGAGCAGCCCCGCGCCTGCGTCGACGCGATAGCTGCCCACGTCGAGCGGGGTGACACCGCGGGACGAGATGAACCGGACCTGGACCGGGACGGAGCCTCGGTGCGCACCGAGCAGCGCCTTCAGCTTCGCGATCACGGCGTTCGTGCAGCCGGCCGCGGGCACGTCGACGACGAGCGTGCCCTTCGTCTTCGGCCTCGGGCCCGCCGAACCGAGGTCGGGCTCGCGGATCTCGAGCGCGCGGAGCTGCAGCTCGCGTCCGCGCAGATCGACCTTGCCCTTCACCAGGACGATGCAGTCCGGCTCGATCAGCGGGGCGACGTCGGCGTACACGTTCGGGAAGACCACGATCGACACGCCGCCGACGAGGTCCTCCAGACGGAACACCACGTACGGATCGCCGGTCTTCGTGAACTTGCGCTGAACCGTCGCGATGATGCCGCCGACGGCAACGACGTCGCCGTCACCCTGCGAGGCGACCTCTGTCAGATCCATCTGGGTCTGCGCCGCCAGCTCGTCCTTGATCGCGAGCAGCGGATGGTCGGTCACGAACTGCCCCAGCATCTCCTTCTCGAGCCGCAGGAGCATCCGTTGCTCGAGCTCCGGCCCGGTCAGCACGGCCTCGTCCACCTCGAACGCGCCGCCCTCGGCGTCGGCGAACAGCGAGTGCTGGCCCGCCGCCTCGGCTCGCCGCTCGGCCGTGATCGGTCCGGCGACGCGGTCGAACGCCAGCTTGCCATCGGGCTGCTCCGCGATCAGGCCTCCCCGCGTGTACCCGAGCGAGTCGAACCCGCCCGCGAGGATCAGGCTCTCGAGCACCTTCTTGGTCAGGACGCCGGGGTCGACCTTGCGGCAGAAGTCGGCGAAGGTCGTGAACGCGCCCTTGCCCGACCGCGCCGCGATCACCTGCTCGACCGCCCCTCCGCCGACGTTACGCACCGCCGACAGGCCGTAGCGGATCTTCGGCTCACCGCTCTGCACGGGCGCGAAGTCGAGCTCGGACTCGTTCACGTCCGGCGGCAGGACCTCGATGCCCATCAGCCGGCAGGCGTTCAGGTAGTACGGCTTGCGGTCCTTGTCGTCCTTGACGCTGGTCAGCACCGCGGACATGTACTCGACCGGGTGATGGTGCTTGAGGTACGCGGTCTGGTAGGCGATGTAGGCGTATGAACACGCGTGCGCCGCCGGGAACGCGTAGTCAGCGAACGGTTCGATGAGATCGAAGATGTCCTCGGCCAGTCGCTGGTCGTATCCATGCTCGACACATCCGGTCACGAACTTCTCGCGGTGTGGAAGCAGCAGGGCACGGATCTTCTTCCCGATGGCCTTGCGGAGGGTGTCGGCCTCGCCCATGGTGTAGCCGGCCATCCGGACCGCGACCTGCATGACCTGCTCCTGATAGACCATGATCCCGTGGGTCGTCTTGAGCACGTCCTCCAGGTCGGGATGCGGGTATCGCACGGGTTTGCGCCCGTGTTTGCGCTCGGCGTATTCGACGTGCATCCCCTCTCCCAGTGGGCCCGGCCGATAGAGCGCCACGAGTGCCATGACGTCCTCGAAGCGGTCGGGAAGGAGCAGGCGGATCAGTGAGCGCATGCCAGGCGACTCCATCTGGAAGACTCCGGTGGTGTCACCGCTTCCCAGCATGCGGTACACGTCCTCGTCGTCGAGCGGCACGTGGTCGATGTCCAGCTCGATCCCGCGGCGACGCAAGAGGGCGAGCGTGTCCTCGATCACCGAGAGGTTCCGCAGGCCGAGGAAGTCCATCTTGAGCAGGCCGAGCTTCTCCACGCCGTGCATGTCGAACTGCGTGACGATCCGGCGCGAGTCGTCCCGTGAGTCCTTCGACAGCTTGAGCGGCAGGTAGTTGACGAGCGGCGCGTCGCCGATCACGACGCCGGCGGCGTGGACCGAGTCCTCGCGGCGGAGCCCCTCGAGCGCCTTCGCCGTGTCGACGATCTCGCGGGCCTCGGGCTCCCTCTCGTACGCATCGGCGAGCTCGGGCGACTGCTTCAGGGCCTCGTCGATCGGGTGCTCGCGGCCGAGCACGGCCGGCGGGTACATCTTGCAGAGCCGGTCACCGACGCTCGCGGGGAAGCCGAGCACACGCGCGGCGTCCCGGATCCCCTGCTTGCCCTTGATCGTCTGGAACGTGATGATCTGCGCCACGTGGTCCGAGCCGTACTTCGCGGCGACGTAGCGGATCACCTCGTCGCGGCGGCGCTCGTCGAAGTCCATGTCGATGTCGGGCATCTGCTTGCGCTCGGGGTTCAGGAAGCGTTCGAAGATCAGCCCGTACCGCAGCGGGTCGAGGTCGGTGATCCGCAGCGCGTACGAGACGACCGAGCCCGCCGCCGAGCCCCGGCCCGGGCCGACCCGGATCCCGCTGTCCCTCGCGAACCGGATCAGGTCCCACACGATCAGGAAATAGCCCGCGAACCCCATCCGGACGATCACGTCGAGCTCGTGCTCGATCCGGTCGCGGATCTCCGGCGTCAGCGGGCCGTATCGGTCCTGCGCCCCGCGGAAGACGAGGTCGCGCAGGTAGGCCTCGAGCGGCTCACCGTGGGGGGGCTCGAACCGCGGCAGGTGAAGGTCCCCGTACGAGAGCGTCAGCTCGCACATCTCCGCGATCCGCAGCGTGTTGTCGCACGCCTCGGGCAGCTCGGCGAACGTCGCCCGCATCTCCTCGGCGGTCTTCAGGTAGAACTCGTCGGTGTCGAACTTCAGGCGGTTGGTGTCCGTCTGCACCTTCTGCTGCTGGATGCAGAGCAGCACGTCGTGCGGCTTGGCGTCTGCGCGCTCGGTGTAGTGCAGGTCGTTGGTCGCGACGAGCGGTACGTCGGTCCACGAGGCGAGCTCGACGAGCTTGGGCAGGATCGTCCGTTGGTCGTCGATCCCGTGGTCCTGGAGCTCGATGAAGAAGTTGCCGGGGCCCATGATGTCGCCGAACTGCCCGGCGACCTCCTTGGCCTTACCGTCCTGGCTGCCCAGGAGCAGCTGAGCGATCTCGGAGGCCAGGCACCCCGAGAGGGCGACCAGGCCGTCGGAGTGAGCCGCGAGGAGCTCCTTGTCGATCCGCGGCCGGTGGTAGAAGCCGTCGATGTGCGCGTCGGTGACCAGCTTCAGCAGGTTGCGGTAGCCCGCGTCGTTCCGCGCCAGGAGCGTGAGGTGCCGGTACTTCTCCTCGCTCTCACCCGGCGACCGATCGAACCGCGAGCCGGGTGCCACGTACGTCTCGACGCCGAGGATGGGCTTGACGCCAGACGCGAGCCCCGCCTCGTAGAAGTTCAGCGCGCCGTACATCGCGCCGTGGTCGGTCATCGCCAGGGCCGGCATGCCGTAGCCCCTCGCGCGTTCGAACAGGGCGTCGATCCTGGACGCCCCGTCGAGCAGCGAGTACTCGGTGTGCGCGTGGAGATGGACAAAGCTCTGTGCGCTCAACGGCTCCTGCCAGGACGGTCGAAAAGCTGTGGAAACCCTGGGGAAAAATCACATCCCTGTAGTTCTCGCGTCCGCGAGCCTACTCGCGCCGTGACCGGCACGCAAGACCCGTCGATCACGCCGCGCCTCCCCGGGTCTTGGCGTATCTGCCCACCCTGTGGAAAACTACAGGCTTGTGATTCCGAGGGCGAACGGGGTACGCTCTGACGGTTCGCGTGAGGAGCGCGAGGAGCGCGAAGAGAAGGCGATCCGTTCTATGCGGCTTTCGTATTCGAGCATCAACACCTACGAGACCTGTCCGGCGAAGTTCCGATTCCAGTACGAGGATCGGGTGCCGACGGCGCCCTCCCCAGCGCTGTCCTTCGGGGACTCGCTGCATCAGGCGCTGCACCGGTTCCATTCGCGGCCGGTCCCGGTTCCGCCGTCGGTCGAGGAACTCCACGAGCTGCTCGATGCCGTGTGGGTCTCCGACGGCTTCCGCGACGCGTCCGAGGAGCGAACGTATCGAGACCACGGGCACCAGGTCCTCGCGCACTACCACCGTGAGAACGCGGAAAGCTACCGCATCCCTGCGGCGCTCGAGCACCGCTTCACGATCGACGTGGAGGGCGTGCAGGTCTCTGGGGTGATCGACCGGATGGACCGGATCCCGGGCGGCGGCTACGAGATCATCGACTACAAGACGAACCGGCGGCTGCCCCCGCAGGCGCGGATCGACCAGGACCTGCAGCTGTCCGTGTACCACCTGGCCGCGCGTGAGGTCTGGGGGATCGAGCCCGAGCGGCTCACGCTGTACTACCTGCTCCCCGGCCAGCGGATGTCGACCTCGCGGACGTCGCGGGACGTGGACGAGCTCCGCAGACGGATCGGAACGGTCGCCGAACGGATCGCGGCCGGGATGTTCGAGCCGCGGCAGAACCCCCTCTGCGATTGGTGCGAGTACCAGCGCCTGTGTCCGCTGTTCCGGCACGCGTACGAGAAGCAGGACGGCGACCCGGCGCCTCGGATGACCGAGATCGTCGACGAGTGGATCTCGCTGAAGCGACGCGGTCGCGAGGTCTACAAGCGGATCGACGAGCTCGCCGGCGACATCAACGCCTTCTGCGACGAGCACGGCTACCGTCGACTGTTCGGCACGGATGGCGCCGCGATCGACCGGCGCCCGCAGCACGTGACCGCGGTGGACGAGGACCGCCTCCGCGGCATCCTTGAGCCGCTCGGGCTGTGGGAGCGGGTGCTCGCCGTCGACCCGCGGAAGGTGAGCGACCTGATCGAGTCGCGGACCCTCTCCCCCGACGTCGAGGAGGCGATCCTGGCGTCGCGGCAGCAGGTCCGGACCCAGCACGCGCTCTACCTGAAGGAAGCCGAGCGCGTCCGCCGCTGAACGTCCCGACCCCTCGGCGTGACATCATGCCAGGCATGACGAAGGACGAGCTGCTCGAACGGATCCGTACGGCGAAGGCCGAGCTCGACGCGGTGCTCGCCGAGATCGCGGACGACATCATGATCGGGCCGCACCCCGCCGGTGAGTGGTCCGGCAAGGACCAGCTCGCGCACCTCGCAGCCTGGCAGGAGCTGCTGCTCGCACGGATGCGCGGGATCCCGGAGGAGGACATGCTCGGGTTCGATCCCGAGCGGTACGCGACGATGGAGATCGACGAGATCAACGCGTTCCTCCACGACCGCGACGCGCCGATGTCGCTCGACGACGCGCGGGCCGCGTTCGGCCGGACGTACGCCGAGGTGGTGGGCCTGCTCGAGGCGATGGATCCCTCGACGCTCGAGGCGCCGTACCGGGCGGATCTCCCGGACCGCCCGATGATCGACGCGGTCGTCGGCGACACGTACGAGCACTACGAGGAGCACCTCGACCTGCTCGTCCCCCTGACCGAGGTCGGCGACTAGGCCGTCGCCGCCCTGGCCAGCTCGAGCGCGGCCGCGAGATCGTCGGGTAGCGGATCCCCGACGCTGACCTGACGCCCTGTGATCGGATGCTCGAAGGACAACCGCGCCGAATGAAGGAACGGCCGGGTGAGACCGAGCGCCTTCGCGTCGTCGCCCCCGCCCCCGTAGCGCACGTCACCCAGGATCGGATGGCCGACGGCCGCGAGGTGGACGCGGATCTGATGCGTGCGCCCCGTCCGCGGTGCGGCCTCGAGCAGCGTCGCCCGCGCGAGCCGTTCGACCGTATCGAACGACGTCTCCGCGCGCCGGCCGGCCGCCCGGTCCACGCGGATCCGCGCACGCGCCCGTCTGAGCGGCGCATCGACCTCGAACCGGTCGTGGGCGACGGCGCCACGGACGAGCGCGATGTACCGCCGGTCGACGGCGTGGCGGCGGAACAGCTCCGTCAGCTCCTGGTGCGTCTGGTCGTCGGAGGCGACCACGATCAGCCCCGACGTGCCGGCGTCGAGCCGGTGGACGATCCCCGGTCGCAGGGGCCCGCCGGCGCCCGACAGCGGGACGCCCATGCCGATCAGCCGGTTCACCAGCGTGCCCGTCCGCCGGTTCTCGGTCGGGTGGGTCGGAACGCCGGGGGGCTTGCTCACGACCAGCAGGTGCTCGTCGCGGTACCTGACCTCGACGCCCGCGTCATCGGGTTCGAGGGCGCCGAACCCGCCGAGGTCGATCTCGATCTGCTCGCTGCCCTCGAGTCGGTGCGACTTGGCTCGGGCGGCGCCGTCCACCAGGACTCGGCCGTCGGAGATCGCCCGCTGCGTCTCCGCCCGGGTGAGCCCCAGCGCCTCCGCGAGGACCACGTCGAGGCGTCCCGGTCGCGCCGGCACGATCTCGGCCACGCGCTCAGGCCTCCCGCGATTCGCGCCACCCCGACAGCACGGCGAGCAGGATCGCCCCCACGACGACTGCCGAATCCGCCACGTTGAAGACCGGCCAGACCTGCAGGTCGATGAAGTCCACCACCCTGCCCGTGAGCAGACCGCCCTCGGCGCGCACGATCCGATCCGTCAGGTTGCCGAGCGCCCCGCCGAGGACCAGGCCGAGGGCGATGGCCGTCCACACGTGCTCGACCCGGAACGAGGCGACGACGATCGCGACGCTCACGCCGATCGAGGCCGCCGCGAAGATCCACGGCGCGCTCTGACCGAACCCGAAGGCACCTCCCGAATTGGTCGTGTAGTCGAGCTCGAGGACGCCCGGGATCAGCACGATCGAACCGCGTCCGGCCAGGACGTGCTCGGCCCAGATCTTCGTGACGCGGTCCAGCGCGTACGTGAGGGTCGCGGCGAGGTAGACGTACGTGACGACGCGCCGCGTCGCCGTCACCCCGGTCCGCTCAGCGGCGCGCCTGCGCCTGCGCGTCCTTGATGCAGAGGTCCACGTACGGCAGCGCCTTCATCCGGGCCTTCTCGATCGGTTTGCCGCACCGGGAGCAGGTCCCGTACGTGCCGTCGTCCATCCGCCCGAGCGCTCGGTCGATCTTGCGGAGGAGGTCCCGAACGTTGTTCTCGATCGACAGGTCCCGCTCCCGCTCGAAGGTGAACGTCCCGGCGTCGGCGTTCTCGTCATCGAAGGACACCTCGCCGGAGACTTCCGACTGCGAGCTCGAGAACGTCGCCTCTTCGATCGTCGTCAGCTGCGCCTGCAACTGGGCGCGCTCCTCCTCGAGGCGCGTGCGCAGGTCGTCGAGCTCCTTCTTGGTGTACGGGGCTCTGGTGGCCATGGCCGAGGGACGGTAGCACGCGTCGCGTGCACCGGCAATCAGACGGTTCCCATTGCGCCCAAGCGCATCGCGATCTCCTCGGCCGTGAGCCCATCGACCTCGAACAGCTTCACCTGTGAGCTCGCTCCGGACCGGAGCCGGATGCGCGAGGGAGCGACCCCGAGGGCGGCCGCGAGCATCCTGCGTGCCTCCTGGGTCGCGCGTCCCGCCTCCGGGGCGGACCGCACGCGGATCACGACCCCCGAGGCGCCGTTCTCGACGCCCGGCCGGCTCGCGCCCGGTTTCACGCGAACGGTGATCGCGCCCATGCGGGGTGTAGCATGACCGCCAACGGCAACGACGGGAACGAGTAGCGGGGAGCCCGAGCCGTAGCGAGCCGGGGACGGTGGGAGCCCGGCGGCGACGGCCCCGCGAAGATCCTCCCCGAGCCTCCGTCCGAACCGGGCGCGAGCCACGCACCCGCAGTAGGCGCGGACGGGTCCGCCCGTGACAGCGGCAGGCCGTGACGGCGGCCGATGAGCGGCGGCGCCGGCGACGACGTCGCAAGCGGGGTGGTACCGCGGGGCCCACGCCCCGTCCCCGATGGGGACGGGGCGTTGCGTTTTGTAAGGGAGGAGGCGGACCAGGATGCAGCGGTTCGAACCGGTCGATGCGAAGGTGAGCTTCCCGGAGCTCGAGCGCGGCATCCTCGCCTTCTGGCGCGAGGCCGACGTCTTCTCCCGCTCCCTGAAGCAGCGCGAGTCGGCGCAGGAGTGGGTGTTCTACGAGGGGCCGCCGACGGCGAACGGCCGGCCGGGGATCCACCACGTCGAATCGCGGACGTTCAAGGATCTCTACCCGCGATTCAAGACGATGGCGGGCCTCCACGTGCCCCGGAAGGGCGGCTGGGACTGCCACGGCCTGCCGGTCGAGCTCGAGGTCGAGAAGCAGATCGGGACGAGGACCAAGCGCGACATCGAGGCGTTCGGCGTCGCCGAGTTCAACCGCCTGTGCCGGGAGTCCGTCACCCGCTACGTCGACGACTGGGCGCGGCTGACGGAGCGGATCGGGTTCTGGATCGACACCGAGGACGCGTACTGGACGATGAACACGGACTACATCGAGAGCGTCTGGTGGTCGCTCAAGGAGCTCCACCGAAAGGGCCTGCTCTACGAGGCAGACAAGGTGACGACGTACTGCCCTCGGTGTGGCACCGCGCTGTCCGACGCCGAGACGGCGATGGGGTACGAGCAGGTCGAAGACCCGAGCATCTACGTCCTGTTCCGCGTCGTGGACAGCCCGCACGGCGAGCTCGCCGGCGCGTCGCTCCTCGGATGGACGACGACGCCGTGGACGCTCGTCTCCAACGTCGGTCTCGCGGTCGCCGCGGACGCCCCGTACGCGATCGTCGAGCAGGACGGCGAGCGGCTCGTCCTGGCCGAGGCGCTGGTCGCGACCATGCTGCCGGACGCGACCGACACCGGCGTTCGGCTCCGGGGGACCGCGCTCGTCGGCACGACGTACGAGCCGCTGTACCCGAACGTCGAGGGCGCGCACCGGGTCGTCGACGCGGACTTCGTCTCGCTCGAGGACGGGACCGGCGTCGTGCACCTGGCGCCGTCCTTCGGCGCCCCCGACATGGAGGTGGGACGGCGCGAGCGATGGCAGAGCTTCCGGCCGATCGACGGTGAGGGACGGTTCACGGACCTGGCGCCCGGGTTCGTCCGCGGCATGTTCTTCAAAGAGGCCGACCCGCTCATCACGGACGACCTACGGGCACGGGGGCTGGTCCTGCGCGCGGAGACGATCGTGCACGCGTACCCGATGTGCTGGCGGTGCGGGACCCCGCTGATCTACCTGGCGCGCAGCTCCTGGTACATCCGGACGACCGCGGTGAAGGAGCGGCTCCTCGAGGTGAACGAGGAGGTCGCCTGGTACCCCGAGCACATCAAGCGCGGCCGCTACGGGAACTGGCTGGAGAACAACGTGGACTGGGCTCTCTCGCGCGAGCGCTACTGGGGGACCCCGCTCCCGATCTGGCGGTGCGACGCGGGCCATCAGACGGCGGTCGGATCGCTCACCGAGCTGTCGGAGCTCGCCGGCCGCGACGTCCGCGACATCGACCCCCACCGGCCGGCGATCGACGAGGTTACGTTCGCGTGCCGCGAGTGCGATGGGCAGAGCCGCCGCGTACCCGAGGTGATCGACGCCTGGTACGACTCGGGCGCGATGCCGTTCGCACAGTGGGGCTACCACCCCGACCTGGGCCGCGGCAGGGACAGGTTCGAGCAGCGGTTCCCGGCGGACTTCATCAGCGAGGCGGTGGACCAGACGCGCGGGTGGTTCTACACCCTGATGGCCGAGGGCGTGCTCCACTTCGACTCGATCTGCTACCGCAACGTCGTATGCCTCGGTCTGATCGTGGACGCCGAGGGGCGGAAGATGTCGAAGTCGGTCGGCAACGTGATCGACCCATGGGACGTGCTCGAGCGGCAGGGAGCCGACGCGTTGCGGTGGTACCTGCTGACGAGCGGCTCGCCGTGGGCCGATCGACGGATCGGGATGGAGATCCTCGACGACGTCGTCCGGCGGTTCCTGTTGACGCTCTGGAACGTCTATGCGTTCTTCGTGACGTACGCGAACGCGAGCGGACCCGACCTCTTCGCTCCCCCGGTCCCGGTCCGCGACCGCCCGGTGATGGACCGGTGGATCCTGTCCCGGCTGACGCAGACCGTTGCGGAGGCGCGCGAGTCGCTCGAGCGCTACGACGCCACCTCTGCCGGACGCGCGATCGAGACCTTCGTCGACGATCTGTCGAACTGGTACGTGCGGCGCGCACGTCGCAGGTTCTGGGACCCGTCGGGCGAGGGCGGGCCCGGGACGGTCGCGGCGGCCCAGACGCTGCACACCTGCCTGGTCACCGTCGCGCAATTGCTCGCGCCGTTCACGCCGTTCGTCGCCGAGGCTATCTGGCGCAACCTCGCGGCCGACAGGGACGGCCGGCCCGACTCCGTCCATCTGTCCGAGTACCCGCACCCGGACGGCGGCGTCACTGACCCGCTCCTTCACGAGGCGATGCGCACGGTGCGGCAGATCGTCGAGCTCGGCCGTCGGATCCGGACCGAGACAAAGGTGAAGGTCCGCCAGCCGCTGGCGGAGGCGCTTGTGCACGGGACCGGCGACGAACGGATCCTGGAACCGCTCCTGCCCGAGATCGCGGAGGAGCTGAACGTGAGACGCGTCCGGTTCGCCGGCTCGTACGAGGGGTTCGGTCGCTGGACCGCGAAGCCCAACTTCAAGACGCTCGGCCCCCGGCTCGGCCGGCAGGTCCAGGAGGTGGCGGCTGCCCTGGCCAACGACGACGGCACCGTCGCGGAGGCGCTGGCGCGCGGCGAATCGCAGACCGTCGGCACGCCCTCCGGCGAGGTCGCGCTGCATCCGGGCGACGTCGACCTGTCGCGGGAGACGATGTCCGGATGGGGCGTCGCGAGCGAGGGCGGGGTCACGCTCGCACTCGAGCTCGAGCTCACCGAGGACCTGCGTCGGGAGGGCATCGCCCGCGACCTCGTGCGGCTCGTGCAGGACGCGCGGAAGGCCGCCGGCCTCGACGTGAGCGACCGCATCCGGCTGTGGATCGAGGCGGAGGGCGACGTCCGAGCGGCTGCACAGGAACACCGCGACCGGATCGCGGCGGAGACGCTGGCGGTCGAGGTGTCGGTCGGCGGGCGCCCAGACGGTGGTGCCTTCGAGCAGGAGGCCACGATCGAGGGCACGCCGGTTCGCGCGTCGCTCGAGCGCCTCAGCCGCTGAGCGGCCGCTCGCTCAGTCGTTCCCCCAGAACAGCTCGCGGAGCGAACGACGCTGATCGTCGCTCTCGCCGTGCGGCGGCGCGTCGCCCCCGAACCCAGCGACGGTGCGCTCGTCCACCGACCTGTTCTCGTTCTCGGCCGCCTGGTTCTCGGCCTGGTTCTCGGCCTGGCTCTCGGCCTGGCTCTCGACCTCGTTCACGGCCTGGTTCTCGGGTGGTTCGAGGTCCTCATCCGTGATCACGATCGGCGGCGAGACGTCGGGCGACGATCCCGGCTCCACACGGCGGCGCGCCTCCTCGACCATCGCCTTGATCGTCACGGCGTGCTCCTGCACGAGTCCGCCGAGCGACCGGAGGAACTCGCGTTCGCGGTTCAGGTACGGCGCGACGACCGCGCGGCGGTCGGACGCGCCAGCCGTCCCGATCGACGCGGCGCGCGCCTGGGCCTCGCGGACGATCCGGTCGGCCTCCTGCTTGGCTCGCGTCAGGACGTCGGCACCGGCCGCCTCCGCGTTGGCTCCCCATTCGGCCGGGTCCACGTAGCCGCTCGACGCGAGCTGCGAGCGAAGCTTGCGATTCTCGTCGATGTACCACGCGAGGTCCTCGGTCACGCGGTCGAGGAACTCGTCGACCTCGCGCTCGTTGTAGCCGCGGAACGACAGGCCGAACTCCTTGTTCTGGACGTCCGCCGGCGCGAGGCGATCCTCCGACGAAGCGTCCGACGGGGGCTCCGTCTGCGTCTCGGTCCTCTTCCTCATGGGTCCCCCCTGCCTAGCAGATCGCCACCCGGAGGACGTAGAGGATAACGAACACGATCAGGATGGAGAGATCGAACCCCATCGCTCCCATCCGCAGCGGAGGGATCATGTTCCGGATCGGCCGAAGCACCGGCTCGGTCACGGTGTACAGGAGGCTGATCGCGGTCGCGAGCGGACCGCTCCACGGCCGGCGGAACCCGAACACCTCGGCCCACGACAGGATCACCCGGAGCAGCAGGATCCAGAAGTAGATCGTGAGCGCAAGACAGACGACCACGAGGATCGGGTTCCCAGATGTCGTCATGTCGGTCGGACGGAGGTGCGGTCGAGGTCAGAACTGGTTGTAGAAGTCGCCACCCGCGATGCGCTCCCGGTCCTCCGCCGACACCTCCATGTTGGCCGGGGTGAGCAGATACACGCGGTTCGCGACCATCTCGATCTTGCCGTCGAGCCCGTACACCAGGCCGGAGGCGAAGTCGACGAGCCGGCGCGCGATCGTGTCGTCGGTGCTCTGCAGGTTCATGATGACCGGGATGCCGTCCTTGAACCGGTCGGCGACCTCGCGCGCCTCGTTGAACCGGCGCGGCTCGGACTTGTGGATCGACGACGCCTGCGCGGAACGCGGCGACGGGATCGTCCGGACCATGCCCTCGTTGGGCTGCATGGTGACGTCGTGCAGCTGCTGCGGACGCTGCAGGCGGCGGGGCTGACCGGTGTCCTGGCGAGCGCCGACCTCGTCGAGGTCCTCGAACTCGTCCTCTTCGACGAGCCCGAGATAGGTGAGCGTCTTCTTCCACACGCTTGGCATCGCTCCTCCCCGGATCGGTCAGGCCCGCGGTCGCTCTCCGAAGATCGCCGTGCCGACGCGGACGATAGTAGCGCCTTCCTCTACCGCAACCTCGTAATCGAGCGACATCCCCATCGAAAGTTGGACGGCCGTCGGATGCGCGTCTCGGACCCGGTCGCCGAGCGCCCGCAGTCGGACGAAGTACGGACGCGCGTCCTCGGCCGAGGCCGTGAGCGGCGGGATCGTCATGAGCCCGGCGAGCTCGAGGCCGTCGAGGTCAACCACCTCGTCGGCGAACGCCTCGACGCCGTCGGGCGCGACGCCGGTCCGCTCCCCCGTGAAGTCCACCTCGATCAGCGAGGGGATCGTCCGCCCCACGTCGGCCGCACGCCGCGCGAGCCGGGTCGTCGCCTTGCCCGGGACCAGGGTCTGGACCACGTCGGCGAGGCCGGCGAGATGGTGCGCCGAGCTCGCCTGGAGCGTCCCGATGAAGTGCCAGGTCGCCCCCGGCGCGGCGTCCTTCTTCTCACGCAGTTCCTGCACGTAGTTCTCCCCGAACTCTGCGATACCGGCCTCGGACGCCGCTCGAACGGCCGCCGGCGGGACGGTCTTGCTGGCCGCGACCAGCCGCACCGACCCAACCGGCCGCCTCGCGCGCTCGGCCGCCGCCCCGAGCCGTTCGAGCACACGCCCGACGTTCCCGGCGACGGTGGCGGAGTCTAGCACCATGAGTTCACAGAACCTAACATCCGTCGCGCTGGTTCACTCACGTCACACGCCCACGTCAACGCCATGTCCACACGACCGGCCGCGCGGCGGACGGTGAGCGCGTGGTGAGGATCGCCCGAGGGTTGAGGGGGCGGGGGCGGGTGTCAGAGGCGGGGGAAGGGCGCCTCTGCGTCTTCGGTCCCCGCCCCCACGATCGCGCGGGCGGATGCCCGGACTCAGCTCTTGAGGAAGTCCGGGATGTCGAGGTCCTCCTCGGCGTCGAACGACACCGTCTCCGGTGCCGGTCGGAAGATCTCGTCCTCGTCCTCCAGGATCGAGGGCATGGACCCGGCGAGGACGCTCTCCTCGACCACCACGGCTCTCGGGAGCGGCGTCGGCTCTTCGAGCAGCCGCGAGATCCGGCTGTCCGCGTGCGGCCGCTCGATCAGCTTGTCGAACCCGGCCGCGATGACGGTCACGCGCATCTCCTCGCCGAGCACGTCGTCGACGACGGCGCCGAAGATGATGTTGGCGTCCGGGTGCGCGACGCGCGTGATCGCGTCGGCCGCGCGGTTCACCTCGTGCAGCGTCAGGTCGGTCGGCCCGGCGATCGACAGGAGCACGCCGCGCGCGCCCTCGATCGACGACTCGAGCAGCGGCGAGGAGACCGCCGACTTCGCGGCCTCTTCCGCGCGATCGTCGCCCGATCCGTGTCCGATCCCCATCAGCGCGGAGCCGGCGCCCGTCATGACGGTCTTCACGTCAGCGAAGTCGAGGTTGATCAGCCCGGGGGTGGTGATGAGCGATGTGATCCCGTCGACGCCTTGGTACAGGACTTGGTCGGCCATCCGGAACGCGTCGAGCATGGGCGTGGACGGGTCGGAGACCTGGAGGAGGCGGTCGTTCGGCACGACGATCAACGTATCGACCGAGTGCTTCAGGTTGGTGATCCCGACGTCGGCCTGCATCGCGCGCTTGCGGCCCTCGAAGCCGAACGGTCGCGTCACGACACCGATCGTCAGCGCGCCGAGGTCGCGGGCGATCTCGGCGAGCACCGGCGCGCCGCCGGTCCCCGTGCCACCGCCCTCGCCTGCGGTGATGAAGACCATGTCCGCGCCCTTGAGGATCTCCTCGATCTCGTCGCGGTGCTCCTCGGCGGCCCGGCCTCCGACCTCAGGGTCCGAGCCCGCCCCGAGGCCGCGGGTCGTCTCGCGACCGATGTCGAGCTTCACCTCGGCGTCGGACATCAACAGGGTCTGGGCGTCGGTGTTGACGGCGATGAACTCGACGCCGCGCAGCCCGGCCTCGACCATGCGGTTCACCGCGTTGACGCCGCCGCCACCGATCCCGACCACCTTGATCACGGCGAGGTAGTTCTGAGGAGCGTCCATCGATCTCTTCCTCCGCGCCCGTTGGTACCGGGCCTACCTGGGGAAACGCCGTACCACTTCGCTCATCCACCCGTACAGCCTTGCGCACAACCTTGAACCTCAACTCGAACTTGATTGTTATTTCTACTTCACGTTCGGTCCGCCAACGTACTATCGAACCCCTGGTGCGTCAAGGTTCGGTCGACGCTCGTTGTTCGGGTCGCTGACAACTATCGGCCAACCGGCGGCAAGTCGGCGATGCTTAGGCCGACAGTGATACCGCAGGGGCGCCGGGCGAGACCAGCGAGATCTCGCCGACCTCGACCCGCTGCCGCTGGACCCACGAAAGCACGCGGCGCAGCGAGTGCGCCTTCGCGCGGAGATCGTCGACGGCGCCGAACTCGACCGCCGGACCGCCCGCGATCTGAAGCACGACCGACCCGTCCGTGTACAGCCCGAGGCTCTCGACGCTTCTTCGGATGGCGTCCGGGAGCCACCGCACGACCCGGGCGAGGGAGGAGACGGCCGCAGACGGCGACTGCCCCCGGATAAGCTGCGCGGCGGGAACGACCAAACGCGGAAGGTCCACGCGCGGGCGCGCCCGCCCGAGGAGCGTCCCGTCGGCGGCAACGAGCGCGTCGCCCGCGGGCGTCCGCACGACCGCGACCGCTGTCTGCTCCTTGACCCGGATGACCAAGGTCCACGGGAGGACGCGCTCGAGCGTCGCGTCGGCGATCCATGGCTCTCGCTCGATATGGGACTCCACCTCGGCGAGGTTCAACCACAGCAGGTCGCCGCCCGGCTCGACGTCGGCGAGGGCCCTGATCCGGTCGGCCGACAGACGCTCGGTGCCGCGGACCTCGATGTCGCGGATGCCGAACAGCGGCGAGCGCGAAAGCGCGAGCAGCACCCCCGCGATCGTGATCAGGACGAAGCCGGCGAGGACCGCGATCCGCCTGCCACCGAGGGTGCGCAATGAGGCACGCACCGACGACCACGTCGCGTCAGCGCGTTGCAGGATCGAGATCGCCAACGACGTGCACCTCCGCTTCGAGCCGGATCCCCCTGTCGGCTTCGACGACGTCCTGGACGTGCCGAACCAACGCCATCACGTCTGCCGCCGTCGCGCCGGGCGTGGCGACGATGAAGTTCGCGTGTTTCGTCGACACCATGGCGCCGCCGATCGCGAACCCCTTCAGGCCCGCGCCCTCGACGAGCCGCGCGGCGTGCTCCCCCGGCGGGTTCTTGAAGACGCTCCCGCAGTTCGGCTCGGCTAACGGCTGCGTCCGCCGGCGCCATCCGCGGGCCTCGTCCATCAGGCGCCTGATCGCGTCCCGCTCCGCCGGCTCCAGACGCAGCGTGCCGCCGACGATCACCGCGTCGGCCGGGAGGTCTGACCCCCGGTACCGGAAGCCGGCGCCGGCCACCGGGATCGACTCCTCGGCCCGAGTGGAGAGCCGGAACACCTCGACCGACGCGACGGCGTCCTTCATCTCCTTGCCGTGCGCGCCTGCGTTCATCCGCAGCGCCCCGCCGAACGACCCGGGGATCGCGACACCGAACTCCAACCCCGACAGTCCCTGCGACAGGGCGACACCGGACAACGCGGGCAGCGGCATCGCCGCCCCGGCGCGCAGATCGTCCCCATGGGCCTCGGCCCACCGGTACCCGCGGCCGAGGCGGACGACGATCCCCGCGAACCCGCCGTCGGCGATCAGCAGGTTCGAGCCCTTCCCGATCACGAGGAACGGGAGCCTGGTCTGCGCCACGGCCTCACCCACCGCGGCCAGATCCGTGTCGCGATCGGGTTCAACGTACAGGGCCGCCGGGCCCCCGATCCGGAACGTCGTCAACGGTGCCAGGACGACCCCCCGGCGGACCCGGTCGCCGAGCGCCGTCCGAAGGATGGCCTCGGCCCGATCGACGGAGCGATCGACGGAGCGAGCGTCGGAAGGCGTCACGACGCCGCCTCGATCCGCTCGCGCGTGGCGTCGCCCAGCATCCACACATCGCCGCATCCCATCGTGACGACCAGGTCGCCCGGCCGAACCTCGTGGGCGAGGAACGAGACGACGTCCGCGCGCCGCGGGAGGTACGCGATCCGGACGGAGCGATCGGCCTGGCTGACGCCGTCGACCACGAGCTTCCCGGTGACACCCGGGATCGGCTCCTGATCCGCGCCGTAGACGTCCGTCACGACGACCACGTCGGCGTCCACGAGGCTGGCTCCGAGCTCACGCCACAGCGCGAGCGTCCGGGCGTACCGGTGCGGCTGGAAGACGGCGATCAGACGCTGCGGACCGACGCGCCGCGCGACGTCGATCGTGACGGCGAGCTCCGTCGGGATATGTCCGTAGTCATCGTAGAAGTCGGCGCCGCGCGCCGAGCCACGGAGCTCGAACCGCCGGTGGACGCCGCGGAAGTCCGCGAGGGCCGCCGCCGCCTCGCCCGCCGAGACGCCCAGGATCCCGGCGGTCGCGACCGCGGCCGCGGCGTTGCCCAGGTTGTGGACCCCGTCGACCGTGAGCATCAGGTCGACCCGCTCGCCGTCGACCTCGAGGATCCCGCGTGCGCCTCCCGGCCCCGGAGACACCGGCTCGATCCGCACGTTCGCGTCCGTCGCGGTGCCGTACGTCACGACGCGCGTGGCCACGTCGCGCACGGCGCGCATCGCGCCCTCGTCGTCGGCGCAGACGACGACGTTCGCCGAGCGCTCTGCGAACAGCGCGAACGCTGCCTCGATCTCCTCGAGTCCGCCCGTGTAGAAGTCGACGTGGTCCAGCTCGATATTGGTGATGACGCCCACCTCGGGAGCGAACAGCAGGAACGACCCATCGCTCTCGTCGGCCTCCGCGACGAACACATCCCCCCGCCCGAGCCGCGCGCCGCTGCCGCTCTCGTTCGGCTCCCCGCCCACGACGAGGGTGGGATCGAGCCCGGCGCGTTCGAGGACGAGACCGACCATCGCGGTCGTCGTCGTCTTGCCGTGCGTCCCCGATACCGCGATCGACCTCGTGTCGCACGCGGCCGCCGCGAGCGCCTGCGCCCGCATCCAGACCGGGATGCCTCGCTCGCGCGCCTCGGCGAGCTCGGGGTTGGTCCGCGGGATCGCGCTCGAGACGATCAGCGCATCGGGCGAGCCGACGTGCGTGCGTGCGTGACCTACGAACACATCCACGCCCGACGCGCGGAGCTCGGCGAGGCCCTTCGAGTCCTTGAGGTCCGAGCCGGTGACGCCGATCCCGCGCGCCGTGAACAACCGCGCGAGGTTACGCATCCCGGCCCCGCCGATCCCGACCATGTGCACCGTCCGAACGCCGTCCAGGCTCGGGATCTCCAGGGTCGGGGCACTTCCCGGTGGCGGAACATAGCGCGAGGTCACCGCGCCGCCTCCGCGACCACGTCGGCGAGCCTGCGGTCGGCGTCGGGATGGCTCCACGCCGCCGCCCGCTCGCGCATCGCGCCGAGGCGCTCCGGCGCGTCCAGCAGCTCGCAGACGCGCCGCGAGACCATCGCCCCAGACAGGGCTCCGTCCATCACGACGGTCGCGGCCCCGGCCCGCTGCAGCGCCTTGGCGTTCGCCTCCTGGTGGCGCCCCGTCGCGTACGGGTACGGGACGAGGATCGACGGCAGACCGCAGACCGTGAGCTCGGCGACCGTCGTCGCCCCGGCGCGCGATACCACCAGATCGGCCGCCGCGTACGCGAGCTCCATCCGCTCGAGGAACGGGAGCGTGCGCACGTCCACGTCCGAGATCCCGCGCAGCGACGCCGCGACCGCGTCGTGATGCGCCGGCCCCGTCAGCAGGAGCACCTGGAGGTCGGCGCGGTCGCGCATCAGCGCCACGGCATCCACGACGGCGCCGTTCACATGTAGCGCGCCCTGACTGCCGCCGAAGACGAGAAGCGTCCGCCGGTCGGGGTCGAACCCGAACGTGGCGAGCGCCTGCTTGCGCAGCGCGTCGTGGTCGGACCGCACCGACAGGATCGGCGCCCTGACCGGGTTGCCCGTGAGGACGGTCCGCACGCGACGCGACAGCAGCCGGGCGGCCTCGCCGAACGACAGGGCGACCGTTCGAGCCGGCCGCGACAGCAGCCGGTTGGCGAGCCCGGGCACGGCGTTCTGCTCGTGCAGGACCAGCGGACGCCTCGCGCGCAGCGCCGCGACGGCGACCGGCACACACACGTAGCCGCCCATCCCGACCACGACGTCGGCGTCCGCGACCAGGGCCGACGCTCGCCCGACCGATCGCAGCACGACGACCGGCGCGCGGAGGTTCCGAGCGGACACCTTGCGGACGAACGGCGCGGACTCGACCGCCTCGAGGCGGAACCCCGCCGCCGGCACGAGTCGAGACTCCTGTCCGGCCGGCGTGCCGGCGAACACGACGTCCGCGCCGCGGTCCTCGACCAGCCGCCGGGCGAGCGCGAGCGCCGGGAACACGTGCCCCGCCGTGCCGCCCGCCGCGATCACGACCTTCACGCCGTTCCACCTCCGACCGGCGTGCGCAGGCTCGCGCGGCCGGATGCACGCGCGATGTTCACCAGGATCCCGACGGCGGCGAGCGAGACGACGAGCGACGAGCCGCCGTACGACAGGAACGGGAGCGGCACGCCGGTGATCGGGAGCAGGCCGGTGACGGCGCCGAGGTTCACGACGATCTGGATCCCGAACCAGCCGACGATCCCGGCGGCCAGCAGACGCCCGAAGGCGTCAGGTGCGGCCGCCGCGATCCGGACCACCGCGAACAGCAGGACGCCGAAGCCGATCAGCACGACCGTCTCACCGACCAGGCCGAGCTCCTCGCCGAGGATCGAGAACACGAAGTCGGTGTGGGCGTTCGGGACATACATCCACTTCTGGCGACTCGCGCCGAGGCCGACGCCGAACCAGCCGCCCGAGCCGAGCGCGATCAGCGACTGATACAGCTGCCAGCCCCCGCTCATGCGGTCGGCCGCCGGGTTCAGGAATACGGTGATCCGCTCCCACTGGTAGTCGCGGAGCAGCAGGAGCGCCGTCGCGGCCAGCCCGAAGGATGCCAGGAACAGGTGCCGGAGCCGCGCGCCCGCCACGAACAGCAGGACGAAGATGCTGCCGCCGAGCACGATCGCCGTGCCGAGGTCCGGCTGGATGAACACGAGCCCGCATACGAGCGCCGCGACCGGGGCGAGCGGCATGAGCACCTGTCGTGGTTCCGACAGCCGCACCGTCTTGCGGGATAGGAGCGCGGCCGCGACGGCGACGAGCGCGAGCTTCGCGACCTCGGACGGCTGCACGGTGACGGGACCGAACCCGAGCCATCTCGACGCGCCGTACGCCTCGACGCCCGCCGCCGGGTGCAGCACGACGGATAGCAGCGCGACGGTGACCAGGAGCATCGGCAGCGCGAGCCGACGCCACACCTGGTACCGCATCCGAGAGGTCACCACGAGCGCCAGGGCGCCGACCGCCGCATAGGCCGCCTGCTTCTGGAAGAAGTAGAAGCACGAGCCGATCCGCTGGCACGCGTAGACCGAGCTCGCGGACAGCACCATGATCAGCCCCGCGACCGAGAGGAACACCGTCGAGCCGACGAGCAGCCGGACCGATCTGCGTGCGGCCGCCTCGGCGCGCGTCGCAGGCGCACGCTCGCCGGCGCGGACGACGCGCAGCTGGGGCCGTTCGATCGTGGCCGGGCTCGCGTTCACGATCCCGCCTCCGTGTTCATCGTGGGTGCGACCTCCTCGGCGATCGCTCGAGCCGCGGCGGCGAACCGCTCGCCGCGCTCGACGTAGTCCCTGAACATGTCCCAGCTCGCGCACGCTGGCGCGAGCAGCACCGCGCGGTCCGGCACGGCGAGCTCGTACGCCGCCCGGACGG
The DNA here is from genome assembly GCA_035463715.1 of Actinomycetota bacterium. Taxonomy (GTDB): domain Bacteria; phylum Actinomycetota; class UBA4738; order UBA4738; family HRBIN12; genus DATHSY01. The sequence goes on from DATHSY010000132.1 coordinate 21,888, forward strand.
CCTCCTCGATGGGATCGGCCTTGCGGACCGTCAGCTGCCCCTCGAACAGGCCGACCAGCTCGGGGGCGGCATCGCCGATCGCCACGACGCCGGCCAGGCTCGGCATCGCGTCGGCGAGGGGCGACAGGTCGGCGCCCTTGGAGAGCCCGCCCGCGATCAGTACGACGTCGCGCCGCCCGGCCAGCGCGTTCAGCGCCGCGTGCACGTTCGTCGCCTTCGAGTCGTCGAGGAACCGAACGCCGCCCGCGCGAGCGACCTCCTCGCCGCGATGGGGCAGGGGGCGCGTCGCCCGGATCCCCTCGGCGACCGCTTCGGCCGGCAGCCCGAACGCGAGTCCGGCGGCCGCGGCCGCGGCCGCGTCGGCGCGGAAGCCGGCCGCGTCGAGGACCGGCCTGTCGAGGCGCACCTCACGAGCGTCGATCCGCGCCACGACGATGCCGTCCATGTAGCCCACCTGCCCATCGGCCGGCTCGTCCAGCGTGAACCACGCGACGCGACAGCCGGCACGGCGGGAGACCTCCGCCGCCACGGGGTCCTGCGCGTTGCCGATGTGCACCTCGTCGCCGCGCTGCAGCTCGAAGATCCGGGCCTTCGCGTCCGCGTACGCCCTCATCGACCCATGCCAGTCGAGGTGGTCCGCAGCCACGTTCAGCAGGACGGAGACCTTCGGATGCACGCGGTGGTGCAGGTGGAGCTGGAAGGACGAGGCTTCGACCGACAGGGCGTCGTGCCGTTCGCGTGCGGCGATGGAGAAGGGATGTCCGATGTTGCCGCACGCGACGGCGTCCAGCCCGGCCGCGCGCAGCATCGCGGCGACCATCGTGGTCGTCGTCGTCTTCCCGTTCGTTCCGGTGATCGCGACGTACGGGACGGTGCACAGCCTCGCGCCGACGTCGAGCTCGCTCCACACCTCGGTCCCGCGATCGGCCGCCCACCGCAGGATCTCGGCGTGGGCGGGGACGCCCGGGCTCGCGACGACGGCCGAGACGCCGTCCAGGTGCTCGGGACGGTGACCCCCGAGCCTGACGTCGATGCCGAGCTCCCGCAGCCCGTCGACGTCGTCGATCTCGGTGCGACGCTCCGAGACGCGGACGACCGCGCCCTCCTCGGCCAGCACGCGGGCGGCGGCCGACCCGGCGACGCCGCACCCGATCACGAGGACCCGCTCGCCCGCGAAGCGTCCGCCCTCGGTCACGACCCACCCCTTGCGAGGAAGTCCGCGTAGAAGATGCCGAGCCCGACGGCGACGAACATCCCCGCGACGATCCAGAAGCGGACGATCACGGTCGTCTCGGGCCAGCCCGCCAGCTCGAAGTGATGGTGGATCGGCGACATCCGGAAGATCCGCCGGTGGAACCCGCGGAACGAGATGACCTGGAGGATCACGGAGGCGGTCTCGATCACGAACAGCCCGCCGAGGATCAAAAGGAGCAACTGCGTCTCCGTGACGACGGCGAGCGCACCGATCAGACCGCCGATCGCGAGCGATCCCGTGTCGCCCATGAAGATCTGCGCCGGCGCCGCGTTCCACCACAGGAAGCCCGCGACTGCGCCGGCCGCACCGCCGGCCAGGATCGCGGTGTCGAGCGACGGGTTGATCGGCATGCTGTAGCACCCGGGGAGCAGAACCGAACACGGGTGCCGGTACTGCCAGAACGAGATGATCACGTAGCCGGACAGCACGAGCACCGCCGATCCCGACGCGAGCCCATCGAGACCATCCGTGAGGTTCACGCTGTTCGAGGTCGCGGATAGGAGCACGAAGACCCACGGATAGAAGAGCACCCCGAGCGCGATCCCCGTGTCGCGGATCGCCGACAGGTTTGTGGAGACGTCCCCCGCCTCGACCGCGATGAATGCGAACGCGATCGCGACGACGGCCTGCCCCAGGAACTTCGCGGCCTTCGACAGCCCGAGCGATCGCTGGCGGCGCACCTTGATGAGGTCGTCGACGAACCCGACGACCCCGAGCCCGACCGTCGCCACGAGCAGCGCGAGGCCTTTGCCGGTCATGGTCGGCAGGACGAAGCGCCCGGCGACGTATGCGGCGAGGATCCCGATGACGATCACCACGCCGCCCATCGTGGGCGTCCCCATCTTCTCGAGGTGCGTGTGCGGGCCGTCCTCGCGGATGTGCTGACCCAAGCCGCGCGCCCGCAAGATCCGGATCGCGATGGGCGTGCCGAACAACGTCACGCTCATGCCGATCACGGCTGCGATCAGGATGCCGATCACCGCAGCGCTTCCGCGACACGTTCGAGGCCGACCACGCGCGAGCCCTTCACCAGCACCACGTCGCCGCGCACGGCCCAGGACCGGACGTCCGCGACCGCCTGGTCGATGTCCCCGTACGAGGCGACGTCCTCGGGGAGCGCGCCTTCGCGGACCGCCGCGCGCGCGATCGCCCGCGCGGGATCGCCCACCGTGACGATGCGGTCGACGCCGAGGCGAACGAGGAGCTCGCCCAGTCGCTCGTGCTCGTCGGACGCGATATCGCCGAGCTCCGCCATGTGCCCGAGGACGGCGACCATCCGCCCCTGCCGGGCGATCCACCGCGCGGCCCGCAGCCCGGCGGCCATCGACTCCGGGTTCGCGTTGTACGCGTCGTTCACCACGACGACGCCGTCGGCGTTGTTGAAGACCTCCATGCGCCACTCGGAGGCGCGGACGTCCTTGAGCGCCGCGGCGCACTCGGCCGGGTCGACGCCGAGCGCGATCGCGCCGGCGGCTGCCGCCAGCGCGTTCGAGACCATATGCTCGCCGGCGACCGACAGCTCCACCGGCTCGCGTCCGTCGGCCGAGACGAGATCGAACGAGGCGCGCCCCTCCGCGTCGAGCACGATGGCCTCGGCTCTGACGTCGGCATCCGACGCGACACCGAACGTGAGCACCCGCGCGGCCGTCCGGTCGCGGTAGCCGCGGACGATGGGGTCGTCGGCGTTGAGGACCGCGGTGCCGTCGGCCTCGAGCGCATCGACCGGCTCAGCCGACGCTTGGACGATCGCGTCCCACGACCCGAAGATCTCCATGTGCGCGACGCCGACGTTGGTCACGACGACGACGTCCGGACGCGCGACCCGGCACAGGAGCGTCACGTCGCCACGTCGCCGCGCGCCCATCTCGGCGACGATCACCTCGGCGCCGGGCGGCGCCTCGAGCAGCGTCACGGGGAGCCCGATCTCGTTGTTGAACGACCGCGGGCTGGCGTGGGTGCGGAACCGCGTCGCGAGGACGCCGGCCGCGAGGTCCTTCGTCGACGTCTTCCCGTTGGCGCCCGTGATCGCCAGCAGGCGCACGTCTCCCATCGCACGGCGCTCGTCCGAGGCGAGGTCGAGCAGCGCGCGAACGGTGTCCCGCACGCGGACCGATGGTCCGTCGACCTCGCGGTCCACGAGCGAGCCCGCCGCGCCGCGCGCGATCGCCTCGGCGATGTGATCGTGCCCGTCCGCGTGCTCGCCGTGGATCGCGACGAACAGCGCGCCGGGCTCGACGGTTCGGCTATCGGTCGAGAGCGACGTCACGACCACGTCGCCGTCGCGCGTCGAGCCCCCGACCGCGGCGGCGACATCCGCGAGCGTGCGCGGCCTCACGACGCCTCCCGCAACGCACGCAGCTCCTCCGCCGCGACGTCCCGGTCGGAGAACGGGACCGTGCGGTCCGCGAACTCCTGCCCGGACTCGTGCCCCTTGCCGGCGATCACGACGACGTCGCCCTCGGCCGCCTGCCGGGCGGCGTACCGGATCGCGGCGCGGCGATCCGGCTCGACGACGTAGTCCCCGCCACCCGCCTTCGCGCCCGGCTCGATCTCGGCGATGATCGCGAGCGGATCCTCGCTGCGTGGGTTGTCGCTGGTGACGATCGACAGGTCGGCGAGCGAGGTTGCCACCTCCCCCATCAGGGGACGCTTCGACCGGTCGCGGTCGCCGCCGCAACCGAACACGACGATCACGCGCCCGAGCGCGAGCGGGCGCGCGGCGGCGATGACGTTGCGGATGCCTTCGGGCGTATGGGCGTAGTCCACCATCACGAGGAAGGGCTGCCCCTCCTCCACGGTCTCCACCCGGCCCGGGACGCCGCGCACGGCCTCGATCCCGTGGATCGCCACGTCGGCATCGATCCCGAGCGCCTTCGCCGTCGCGAACGCCGCCAGGCAGTTCTCGACGTTGAACAACCCCCGCAGCGACGAGCGGACCTCGTACCGGCCGTCGACGACGAACCGGATGCCGTCGGCGTCGGTCCGGACGTCCGTGGCGCGGACGTCGGCCCCGTCGTCGATCCCGTACGTGAGCTTCGGCAGTCCCGGCTCGGCGATCCGGCGGCCCTCCGCGCTGTCGTGGTTGACGACGCCGACGTCACACATCGCGCGCGTGAACAGCCGCGCCTTCGCCTCGAAGTACTCCTGCATCGACGCGTGGTAGTCGAGATGGTCCTGCGACAGGTTGGTGAAGACGGCGGCGCGGAACCGGATCCCGTCGACGCGGTGCTGCTGGAGCCCGTGCGACGACACCTCCATCGCGACGGCGCCCACGTCCTCCGCGACCATCGTGGCGAGCAGCCGCTGCAGGTCCGGCGCCTCCGGTGTGGTCCGTGGCAGCGGCGACGGACGTCCGTCGACGCGCACGCCCGTCGTCCCGATCACGCCCGGCGTCGTCCCGAACCCGCGCAGGACCGATTCGAGCAGGAAGCTCGTCGTGGTCTTCCCGTTCGTCCCGGTGATGCCGATCATCGTCAGCCGGTCGCTGGGACGCCCGAAGACCTCCGCGGCGACCGGCCCGATCGCGGCGCGGACCGACGGGACGAGGACCTGCGCCACGTGGAGCGGCAGCCATCGTTCGACCAGGAGGGAGGCGGCGCCACGTGAGGTGGCGTCCTGCGCGAAGTCGTGACCGTCGAGCTGCGCCCCGCGGATGCAGCAGAACAACGCGCCCGGACCGGCGTCGGTCGAGCGGTACACGACGTCCGTCACGCGGACGGACGGGTCGCCCCGCAGCCGATGGTCATGAACGCGGGCGACGACGTCGGCGAGGGGGCGTGGCGAGGAGCCGTGCGATGCCACCGACCCCGAGCTTAGCGTTCCCGTCGACGACGGACCGCCAACCGGGTTCATCGCACGGTCCGCACCGTGGGCGGGTACACGACCTCCTCGGCCGGCGCGATGCCGAGCCGTTCGATCGCGTACCGCGCGATCGTCTGGAACAGCGGCGCGGCGGCGATGCCTCCGTACACGGTCGTCGGACGATCGAGGATCGCGGCGATCACGACGTCTGGGTCGCCAGCGGGAAGGAATCCGATGAACGACGCGATCGAGCGGCCCGTGTAGTAGCCGCCCTGCGGACGAGGGATCCGTGCGGTTCCGGTCTTGCCGGCGACCTGGTAGCCGGCGATCGACGCTCCGGATCCCGTTCCCTCGTCCACCGCGAGGGCCAGCATCGAGGTGACGGTGCGCGCGGTCTCGACGCTGACGACGCGGCGGCGGATCGCGTCGGCGGCGCGGTGGAAGGTGCCGCCCGGGTCGATCGTCCCGCGGACGAGCCGCGGCTGCACCCACACGCCGTCGTTCGCGATCGTCGAGAATACGGAGATCATCTGGAGCGGGGTGACGGCGATGCCCTGACCGTAGGCCATCGTCGGCAGGCTCGAGTCGGTCCACTGCCACAGGGGGGGCACGATCCCCTCGTCCTCGCCGGGGAACGCGATCCCGGTCTGGTGACCGAGTCCGAACCGCGATAGGCAGCGCGACATCCGCGTGGGACCCAGCCGCTCGGCGACCTGGACCGCGCCGATGTTGCTCGACTGGGCGAGGATGTCGCCGATCGTCATCGGCTGCACGGGGTGCGGGTGCGAGTCGTGGATCGTGAACGGCCCCACGTCCATCTTCCAGGGGACCGACAGCCGCTCCTCGAGACCGATCACGTCCTCCTCGAGCGCGCAGGCGGCCGTGATGACCTTGTTGGTCGAGCCGGGCTCGAACACGTCGGTGATCGCGCGGTTGCGCCACTCCCCCTCCTTGGCGGCGGCGGGGTCGTTCGGGTCGAACCATGGATACGTCGCCATCGCGAGGACGTCGCCGGTGCGCCGGTCCATCACGACGACCGTCCCCCCGCGCGCGCGGTTCCGCTCGACGTACTCCTCCAGCCCGGCCTGGACCTGATACTGGAAATCGCGATCGATCGTGGTGACCAGGTCCGAGCCGGGCACCGGCGGGCGCTCGCGATCAACCCCGCCCGCGATCCGGTGGAGGCGGCTCGGGTCGAGCTCGATGATGCGCTCGCCCGGCGTCCCGGCGAGCAGCGAGTCGTACTGGTACTCGAGCCCCGAGATCCCGTTGCCGTCGATGTCCACGAACCCGAGCACGTGCGGCGCGAGCGGGCCGGCCGGGTACGACCGTGCGCTCACGTCGAGGAACCCGATCCCCGGAAGACCCATCGCATCGATCCGCTCCGCGACCGCGTTCTCGGCCTGACGCGCGACGAACACGAACGACGTGTCTGCGGTGAGGTCGTCGACGAGCTCCTCCACGTCGACGTCCTCGCCGAGCGCTCCGGCCAGCCGCTGCGACGTGGTCCACGCATCCTCGACGTAGCGGGGGTCGGCGTAGATGTCGGTCGCGTGGACGGACATCGCGAGGGGCTCGAGGGTGCGGTCGACGATCTGACCGCGCCACGGCGCAAGCTCGATGGGATGCACGCGCTGGTCGAAGGCGATCGCCTGGAAGGCCCCCGCCCGGCTCACCTGAAGTATCGCGAGCCGGACGACGATCACCCCCATGGCCACGACGAGCGCGAGGGCCAGGGCGACGAGCCTGCCGAGCTGCGGCCGGTTCATCGGGCGCCGTCCGGATCCGCTACCCCGGCCGGGCTCCCGGCGGGCTCGTCGTGCGCGTGGAGGAATCGGATGTCGTCGGGGAGACGCATGCCGTTCCGACGAGCCCAGTCGGCGATCCGGCCGGGGGCGGACATCTTCGCGTGCTCGCTCGTGAGCTGCAGGTTCCGACGTGCGAGCGTGTCGATCCGGGCGTTCAGGTCGTCGATCCGGAACGACGACTGCGCGATCAGGGTGTTGAGCGCGACGAGCGCCAGGACCATCGAGCCGACGACGACGGTCGACAGGACGAGGAACCCCAGGCGCCTCGCCGCGCGGCGGCGCCGCGGCCGGATCCCACCGGGCGGCGTCGCTCGCGGCACCGGCGTGACACGTGCGGGCGTCGTCCCCGCAGCGACGGGGCGCGGGTCGGTCCGAAGCGCTCGAGCCGCCTGGCTCACGCCGCCTCGCTCGTGACGCGCTCGGCCGCACGGAGCTTCGCGCTCCGTGCCCGCGGGTTGCGCGCGGCCTCCGCGGCGCTCGGGCGCAGCGGCTTCTTCGTCAGCACCGTCAGGCGCTGCTCGCCGGCGAAGAACCGCTTCACGATCCGATCCTCGAGGGAGTGGTAGGCGATCACGACGACGCGGCCACCGGGAGCGAGGACGTCCGCCGCTCGAGGCAGGGAAACGGCGAGCTCCTCCAGCTCCCGGTTGACCGCGATGCGGAGCGCCTGGAACACCCGGGTGGCGGGATGGATGTCCCGCGGCCACGCCTTCCGGGGGACCGCCCGTTTCACCAGGGCGGCCAGCTGCGACGTCCGCTCGATCGGCTCCCGCGTGCGCTGCGACACGATCGCTTTCGCGATGCGGCGGGAAAACCTCTCCTCGCCGAACCGGTAGAAGATGTCGGCCAGCTCCTTTTCCCGCGCCCTCCGGAGAATGTCGCGCGCGGCCGGCACCGGATCGCCGGGATCGCGCCGCATGTCCAACGGTCCGTCTTCCCGGAACGTGAAGCCCCTGGAGGGATCGTCCAGCTGTAGGGAAGAGATCCCGAGATCCAGGAGCATCCCGTCGAACGGCCTCCCGCCTGCCGCATCCCGGAGCCTTGCCAGGTCCGCGTAATCCGCGTGGACCAGGCGGACGGCAGGGGCCCCCCGGAGCCTCTCCGCGGTCACGGCCAGCATCCCGGGGTCCGCGTCGGCGCAGACCAGGATCCCGCGCGGCCCGATCCTTCGCGCGATCTCCTCGGCGTGTCCGCCCGCGCCCGCCGTGCCGTCCAGGAACACTTCCCCCGGGGCGGGGGAAAGCAGTCTCATCGTCTCTTGTAAAAGAACGGGGAGATGACCCGCGGACAACG
>DATHSY010000133.1:0-7825 GCA_035463715.1 Actinomycetota bacterium
GCGCTTCAAGGAGGTGACCGCGGCCTACGAGATCCTGTCCGACCCGCAGAAACGGCGGCAGTACGACATGTACGGCCAGGGCGGACCGGACGTGTTCCCGTTCGGCGACGTCGCCGACATCTTCGAGGCGTTCTTCGGACCCGGGACGTTCGGCAGGCGGAGGCAGACGACCAGGCCGACGCGGACGCGGCGCGGCGAGGACGTCCGGGGGTCGCTGCGGCTCGCGTTCGAGGAATCGATCTTCGGGGCGCACCGGGAGCTGGACGTCGACACCCTCGAGGTGTGCGACCGGTGCAACGGATCGGGTGCGGAGCCGGGCACGGCGCCCACCCGTTGCCGCACGTGCGGTGGCGCCGGGCAGGTGCAGGAGGTCCGCCGGAGCATCTTCGGGACCGTGATGACGTCGCAGGCCTGCCCGACGTGCCAGGGGACCGGTGAGGAGGTCCTCGAGCGCTGCGAACGCTGCTTCGGCGAGGGACGGGTCCGGGCCACGCGCTCGGTGCCCTTCGACGTGCCGCCCGGGGTGGCGGACGGGCTCGAGCTCCGCGTTCCAGGCGCGGGCAGCGCCGGTCGCGCCGGCGGACCTGTCGGTGACCTCTACCTGTCGATCTCGGTGGATCCGAGCCCCGTCTTCGAACGCAAGGGGCAGGACCTGCACGCCGTGCTCGACGTGTCCGTGCCGCAGGCGTCGCTGGGTGCGGACCTCGAGGTCGAGACGGTCGAGGGACCGGAGCGGGTGAAGCTCGAGGCCGGGACCGAGTCCGGCCACGTCATCAAGCTCCGTGGCAAGGGCGTGCCGCACCTCGGAAGGCGCGGGCGTGGAGATCTCTATCTCACGGTGCACGTCGAGACGCCGAAGGGGCTCTCCAAGCAGGAGAAACGGCTGCTCGAGGAGCTCGCCGCGCTCCGCGGCGAGGACACCGGCAAGGCAGTGCCGGGGAGGCTGCATAAGCCGTGACCTGGCTAGCGGCCGGGGCCGAGGGTAGAATCCAGTCGACGTGGGGTCGTCGGAAGACGACCCCACTCGCAACTTCGGAGGACGGGGCCGCACCCCGGTAGAACGCCTTTGGCGAGAGCCACCACCCAAGTGAAGATCCTCGTCCCGGGCGAGCAGGCGATGGTCGCCCTCCTCGGCCAGCGCGACGAGCTCCTGAAGATCGTCGAGGCCGCCTTCGATTCCCGGATCGTCGTCCGCGGCAACGAGATCACGATCACCGGACCGGACGAAGAGGTCGAGCGCGTCGCTCTGCTGTTCGAAGAGCTGATCGGGCTGCTCGAACGCGGGCACGAGCTGACGGCCTCGTCGGTCGGCCGCTCGATCGAGCTGATCAAGGGCGACGAGGCTCGCCCGACCGAGGTGCTCGGTGACGTACTCCTCGGAGCGCGCGGGAAGGGCATCACGCCCAAGACGCTCGGGCAGAAGCGCTACGTCGACGCGATGCGCAAGGCGACGCTCACGTTCGCGATCGGACCGGCGGGGACCGGCAAGACATACCTCGCCGTCGCGACCGCGGTGAAGGCGCTCCAGCAGAAGGAGATCCAGCGGATCATCCTGACGCGGCCGGCGGTGGAGGCAGGCGAACGCCTCGGGTTCCTGCCCGGAACGCTCTACGAGAAGATCGACCCGTACATGAAGCCGCTGTACGACGCGCTGTTCGAGATGACCGGCGCGGACGTGCTCCCGCGCCTGATGGAACGGGGAACCGTCGAGGTGGCGCCATTGGCATTCATGCGTGGTAGGACGCTTAACGATGCGTTCATCATCCTGGACGAGGCGCAGAACACCACCCCCGAGCAGATGCAGATGTTCCTCACGCGGCTCGGCTTCGGATCGAAGGCCGTGGTGAACGGCGACGTCACGCAGATCGACCTTCCCGGCGGGCAGCGGTCCGGGCTGGTGATCGTCGGGGAGATCCTGCAGGGGATCGAGGGCATCGAGTTCTGTCAGCTGACCGGACGCGACGTCGTCCGGCACCGGATCGTGCAGGACATCGTCGAGGCGTACCGGGTGTACAACGAGCGCGGAAGGGCGGCCGTCGATGAATGACGGCGGTCCGAGTCCAAGGATCCTCCTCACGAACCGTCAGACGCTGCCCGTCGATGAGAACGGGCTCATCGAGCTCGCGCGGGCCACGCTGATCGGGGAGGGTCGGCCCGCGTCCGAGCTCTCGGTCGCGTTCGTGACGATCGAGGAGATGGCCGACCTGCACCGGCAGTACATGGGCGAGCCGGGTCCGACCGACGTGCTGTCGTTCCCGCTCGACGAGGAGGACGAGGGCGGTGTGATGCTCCTCGGCGACGTCGTGATCGCGCCGAGCGTCGCCGCCGCGAACAACCGTGACGATCCGGCCGCCGAGCTGCGGTTGCTGCTGGTCCACGGGATCCTGCACCTGCTCGGACATGACCACCAGGACGCGGACGAGCGCCGCACGATGTGGGAGATCCAGGAGCGGTACAGCGGGGTGAGCGTCTCGTGAACTGGCTCTGGGGCGTCGTCGTGCTCCTCGTCGCGTTCGGGTCTGTGCTGGCGATCGCCGAGGCGTCGCTCACGCGGATGACCCGCGTCCGAGCCCTGTCGCTGGTGGAACAGAAGCGCCGGAACGCGGTGCTGCTCGAGCGGATCGAGGCGGACCCGCCCCGGAACCTGAACGCCGTGTACCTCACCGTGATGTTCGTGCAGAACGGGTCCGCGATCCTGGTCGCGTTCCTGGCCGAGCGAGCGTTCGGGAGCGCATGGGTCGGTCTGGCATCGTTCGTGTTCACACTCATGTACTTCGTGATCGTCGAGGCGATGTCCAAGACGTACGCCGTACTGCACTCCGACGGCGCGGCGCTCGCGGTGGCGCCGCTGGTGTGGGTGTTGGGGCGTGTGCTGGCCGTGCCTACCCGGTGGCTGATCGGTCTCGCGAACGTCCTCCTGCCGGGCAAGGGGCTCAAGCAGGGCCCGTGGGTCTCGGAGGCCGAGCTCCGCGCGATGGCCGAGGCCGGGACGGAGGAGGGGACGATCGAGGAGGAAGAGAAGGACCTGATCCACTCGATCTTCGAGTTCGGCGACACCGTCGTCCGCGAGGTGATGGTCCCCCGGCCCGACATCGTGGCGATCGAGGCCGACAAGAAGCTGCGCGACGTGCAGGCGCTGGTCCTCCAGCACGGCTACTCGAGGATCCCCGTGTTCGAGGAGGACCTCGACCAGGTGATCGGGCTCGTGTTCGCGAAGGACGTCCTGAAGGCGCTCCACCAGGGCAAGCAGGACATGTCGCTGCGCGACATCGTCCGCGAGGCGCACTTCGTCCCGGAGTCGAAGAAGGCGGCCGACCTGCTGCGAGAGATGCAGAAGGAGAAGTTCCACATCGCGCTCGTGACCGACGAGTACGGGTCCGTCGTCGGTCTCGTGACCCTCGAGGACCTGCTCGAGGAGCTCGTGGGCGAGATCACCGACGAGTACGACCGCGAGGAGCCCGAGGTCGCCGAGGTCGGACCCGGTGTCTACCGGGTCGACGGCAAGGTCGGGATCGACGAGATCAACGAGCTGCTCGACGTCGAGCTTCCCGACGAGGAGTGGGACACGGTAGGCGGCCTGATGATGGGCCTGCTGGGCGAGATCCCGCGCGAGGGAACCGAGGTGCCGTTCCAGAACCTCACGTTCAAGGCCGAGCGCGTGAACGGACGTCGGATCGCGAAGATCCTGATCACGCGGCGCGACGAGGACGAGCGGCCGGCCGAGCCAGCGGAGGCCAACGCCGAGTGAGGTCGGGGGACGCCGAGACGGTCGATCGGCTCGTCGCGGCCGCCAAAGAGATGCGCGAGAAGGCCTACGCGCCGTACAGCCGGTTCAACGTCGGCGCGGCGCTCCTTGCCGGCGGCAAGATCTACCGGGGCGCGAACATCGAGAACGCGTCGTACCCGCTCAGCGTGTGCGCCGAGCGGAACGCCGTCGCGGCGGCGGTGCTCGACGGGCAGCGGACGATCGACGCGGTGGCCGTGGTCGCCGACGAGGATCGGCCGACGCCGCCATGCGGCGGGTGCCGGCAGGTCCTGTGGGAGTTCGGGAGGTCGGCGCTTGTGATCGCGGAGACGCCGGGGGGCACCCGCACGATGTGGGCGCTCGAGGACCTGCTTCCCGACGCGTTCGGCCCCGAAGACCTCCTCTCGTGAGATCGGGGATCGTCGCGGTCGTCGGCCGTCCGAACGTCGGCAAGTCCACGCTCGTCAACTCGCTCGTCGGGCAGAAGGTCGCGATCGTCTCCGACAAGCCACAGACCACGCGGCGCGGTATCCGCGGGATCGTCACGACCGATGAGGCGCAGGTCGTGTTCGTCGATACGCCGGGGTTCCATAAGCCCCGGACGGCGCTCGGATCGAGGCTGAACGAGATCGTCGGCGGATCGACCGAGGGCGTCGATGCGATCGTCCAGGTGGTGGACGCTGCGGCTGGCGTCGGACGGGGCGACGCCTATGTCTACGGGCAGCAGCTGGCACACCACCCTGTCCCGAAGCTGTGCGCCGTGAACAAGATCGACGCGATCCGCGGGCGAAAGGAGGTGCCGCAGCTCCAGGCGGCATCCGATCTCGGGGAGTTCGACGAGGTCGTGCCGGTCAGCGCGAAGACGGGCTCGGGCTTGAGGCTGCTCCTCCAGCTGATCATCGAGCGGTTGCCGGACGGTCCGCCGTTGTACCCACCGGACGAGGTGACCGACGTACCGATCGAGGAACGCCTCGCGGAGCTGATAAGGGAGCAGGCGCTCGCAGTGACCCGCGAGGAGGTGCCCCATTCGATCGCGGTGGTGGTCGAAGACGTGGAACGTGAGGAGGACCTGACCCGCGTCCACGCGAACCTCATCGTGGAACGCGACTCCCAGAAGGGCATCGTGATCGGCCGCGGCGGCGAGACGCTCAGGACGATCGGCTCGAAGGCGCGTGGGGAGATGGAAGCCCTCCTAGGGACGAGGCTCTTCCTGGACCTCCGCGTGAAGGTGCTCAAGGAATGGCAGCGCGATCCCAAGGCGCTGCAGCGGCTCGGCTTCTGACCGCCATCGATTTGCCTGTGGGTCACGTCTGAACCAGGATTCAACCGCCCGACGACGCAGGAGGAGGCCCCATGGACGACGTCCCGCAGGGCGAGGGTGGCACCTGGCTCTACTTCCGGCCCTGGTACCGCAGGTCACCGTACTTCGAGCAGACCCAGAAGGCCGGCGTCAAGTCGTACGAGCTGTACAACCACATGTACCTTCCCGGCTTCTACACGAGCTTCGAGGACGAGTACTGGCACCTGGTCAACCACGTCGCGCTGTGGGACGTGTCGGTCGAACGCTGCGTGGAGATCACCGGTCCCGACGCCCACCGGTTCACGAACATGATCACGTGCCGGGACCTGAACAGGTGCGCGGTCGGACAGGCGAGATACGCGCTCATCATGGCGGCCGACGGCGGCATCGTGAACGACCCGGTCCTGCTGCGCCTGGGTGAGAACCACTACTGGCTCGCGCTCGCCGATTCGGATGGGGTCCTGTATTGCAAGGGCGTCGCCGCGACGGCCGGGATGGACGTCGAGGTGGGGGAGGCGGAGTCGTACCCCGTCCAGGTGCAGGGTCCGAAGTCACCGGACGTGATGCGAGCCCTGTTCGGCGCCGAGCTGATCGACGGGATCAAGTACTACTGGACGGCGCAGACCGAGCTCGACGGGATCCCGGTCGTGATCTCGCGCACGGGCTGGACGGCGGAGCTCGGATACGAGATCTACCTCCGCGACGCGTCGAGGGGACCGGAGCTCTGGAACCGGATCCTCGAAGCGGGCAAGCCGTTCGAGATCCGTCCGACGGGCCCTTCGGACACGCGACGGATGGAGGCGGGGATCTTCAACTGGGGACCGGACTTCGACTGGCGGCACAATCCCTTCGAGGTCACCGGCCTCGAGCGGCTGGTCGAGGAGCAGGAGGAGGATTACCTCGGCAAGGAGGTCCTCGAGCGAGTACGGCGCGAGGGCGTGAGCCGCAAGCTGGTCGGGGTCGAGATCGATGGCGAACAGATGCCCGACGAGATGGAGGAGTTCTGGCCTGTGCATTCGGGCGCGCGGGAGGTCGGCTACGTGACGAACGCCGTATGGTCGCCGCGGCTCGAGAAGAACATCGCGTACGCATGGGTCCCGATCGAGTTCGCGTCCGAAGGGTCAACGGTCGAGGTCGCGTGGCCGTTCGGCGATGCGGCGAAGGCGACGGTCGTGCCGCTCCCGTTCCTCGATCCGAAGAAGGACATCCCGGCCGGCCGGGCAGCCGGCCGCTAGGACGTCGGCGACGCAGACTCGAACGGACCAGGGCGGCTACCATGGCTCCCTCCGCTCAGGAGCCGTGATGGCGCAACCAGCCGAGATCGACAAGCACCGGAAGCGTTCGCCCGCCCAGATGCTGAGCGGGCGGGAGGTCCGCCGGCTCATCGCCGATACGACCGCCGTCGACGCGGTCGGGCTGGAGGAACGTGCCGGCTCGCTCGCGAAGCGCTCGATCAAGCGCGATTCCAAGCTCTGGGCGCTCGACCTTGCGATCCGGTCGATCGACCTGACCACGCTCGAGGGCTCCGACACGCCGGGCAAGATCGTCGCGCTCTGCGCGAAGGCGGTTCGGCCGAACCCGCTCGACGACTCGATCCCCTCCGTCGCGGCCGTCTGCCTGTACCCGCAACTCGTGCCGGTCGCGGTGGGCCAGCTCAAGGGGACCGGCGTGAACGTCGCGAGCGTCGCGGGGGGATTCCCGGCGGGGCTGACGCCGCTCGATGCGCGGCTGGTCGAGATCCGCGAGGTCGTCGACATGGGCGCCGACGAGGTCGACATCGTCCTGAACCGCTCGCTGTTCCTCTCGGGTCAGTACGAGCGCGCGTTCGAGGAGCTCATCGCGGCGCGCGAGGCGGCGGGGCAGGCCCATCTGAAGGTGATCCTCGAGGTGGGCGAGCTCGGATCCTACGATCGCGTCCGCCAGGCGAGCATGCTTGCGATGGCAGCGGGCGCCGACTTCATCAAGACCTCGACCGGCAAGATCCCGAGGGGCGCCTCGCTGCCCGACGCGCTGTGCATGATGGAGGCGATCCGTGACTTCCACCGCGAGACCGGGCGACAGACCGGCTTCAAGGCGGCGGGCGGCGTGCGGACGTCGAAGAACGCGATCCAGTACCTCACGATCGTGTACGAGACGCTCGGCGCGCACTGGATGACGCCGGATCTGTTCCGGATCGGTGCGTCGTCGCTCTTGAACGACGTGCTGATGCAGATCGACAAGGAGCGCACCGGCCGCTACGCCGGTGCCGACTACTTCACGGTCGACTGATGGGCGCGATCGAGAAGACCGTCCCGTGGGAGTACGCGGTCGCACGCGAGGCGACCGACATCGTTCGGCTCGAGGACCGCTACGGCCTGTTCATCGACGGCGACTTCGTTGAGCCGAAGAGCGGCCGCTACTTCGACACGATCAACCCGGCGACGGAGGAGACGCTCGCGAGCGTCGCGGAGGCGGGGCCCGAGGACGTCGACCTCGCCGTCGCGGCGGCGCGAACTGCCCATACCGAGGGGTGGCGGAGCCTCCCCGGGAGCGAGCGCGCGAAGTACCTGTTCCGGATCGCGCGGCAGCTCCAGGAGCGGGCGCGTGAGTTCGCCGTCCTCGAGACGATCGACGGCGGGAAGCCGATCAAGGAGTCTCGTGACGTCGACCTGCCGCTGGCGGCCGCGCACTTCTTCTACTACGCGGGCTGGGCCGACAAGCTCGAGTACGCGTTCCCGAACCGCCGGCCGCGGCCGCTGGGCGTCGCCGGACAGATCATCCCGTGGAACTTCCCGCTGCTC
>DATHSY010000134.1:0-3162 GCA_035463715.1 Actinomycetota bacterium
TCGCCGACACGCCCTGCTGGACGTACGACTCCATCGCCTGGGCGATCCGCCCCGTCTCCTGCGTGACGACCTCGCCGTGCTCGCGGACCCGCTCGCCGATCGCCTCGACGATGATCCGGTCGCGCTCGGTGATCGTCTCGAGCGCGCGGGAGATCTGGCGGACGACGTTCGACAGCCGGTCGCGAAGATCTCCGATCTCCATGACGGCCGGTTGTTGGACGGCCTCCTCGAGCGCGTGGACGCCGCGCGTGAGCGACTCGGTCGCCTCGTAGGTGTGGTCGGCCAGGCGCTGGAGCGTGTCCTCGAGGCGTGCGGTTCGCACCGTGAGAGATTGGAACCGCTCATCGCTGTGCGCGATCAGGCTGCGGATCGCCTGATCGCGCGTCAGGGCCTCGAGCAGCTTGGCCTGCACATCCCGCTTGTCGCCGCCCGCGGTGCGCCAGACCTCCGCCGCGACCTCGTGCATCAGCGATGACGCCGTCTCCTGGATCGCCGCGACCGCGTCCTGCATCCGCTCGTCCACGACGCGCTCGACCGCGGCCGTGAGGTCGGCGGGGTCGACGTTGCCGACGACGACCGTCTCGGACGGGTCGGCACGCGCGAACAGCATCCGCCTGGCCCGCTCGAAACCGCTCGGCGGGTGCGACGGATCAGGTTGGCTCATCAGACGCTCGCATCCCGGGGCCGGCGCGGTGCGTCCGAAGAAGTGTAGGTGACGCCCAGGCACCCATCACGCACCCGAGCAGGGGTTTTTCGGCGCCCTCAGGCCGCCGGCACGACGTCGGCGGCGAGGTCCTCGGGCGGTGGCGGCGCGACGTCGTCGTTGGGGAACCGCTCGAGGTGGTCGTCGATCCACGGCTGCACGCCCGCCGGGTTGCGAAGGAGCATCTCGACGTCGGCGGCGATCAGCCGCACCCCCGGGTCCCACGGGTGGTCGTCGACGGCGCCGGCGATCAGCTGACGGGCCTCGGCCGCCGCCGCCCGGTCGCCGGCCCGTCCGTCGAGCGCGAGCTCGATCGCGTACCGCTCGGTCGCCGACAGCCGCCATGGCATCAGGCGGACGGACGCGCGGATCGCGGAAGGCTCGAAGTGCGTGCGGCTCCACTGCTCGAGCGACGAGGCGATCAGGGCCGTGCCGCTCACGACGAGCCCGACGGCCAGGCACAGGGCGACGGCGGGGGCGAGCGCCGGCCGAAGGCCGGAGCTCGCCGAGGCTCGCACGTCCGCACGCTCGCCGTTCGCCGCACCCGCGAACAGGAACAGCAGCGGCGTGAGCGCGACGTTCAGCGGCTCGTACAGCGAGAACGCGCCGATCACGATCGCCGATGCGGCCGTCCACGCGAGGGGATGCGGAGGCCGGACAAGCCCCGGCAGCAGCCGCCACGCGAGCAACGCGAACGCGAGCAGACCGACGACGCCGGTCGTGACCAGCAGCTGGAGCGGCAGGGCGTGGGCGTCCGCCCACCCGCGCCCGGCGACCTCCAGCTCCTCGCCCGTCGCCGAGCTGACGAAGGCGCTCCAGGCGAGCCCGGGCCCCCAGCCGAACACCGGTCGCTCACCGACCGATCGCGCGTTCGCCGACCAGACGGCGAGGCGGTCCTGTTCGCCGGCGAGCGTCGAGAACTGCCCTCCGGCCTGGCGGAGCCCGCCGTCAGGAAGGACCGGCGACGCGAGCCCCCACAGCGCGATCGTCGCCAGGACGACACCGGCGGCCACCGCGACGCGTCGCCGCAGTGCGCGCGACGGCCAGATGCAGGTGACCAGCGCCACGGCCGGCAGGATCAACGAGCTCCGCTCGCCGTTCACGGCCAGCCCCGACGCGATCAGGACGAGGACGAACGCGAGGCGCCGCTCGCTCCAGTGCGATGCCACCGCCGCCGGGATCGCGGCCGACAGCAGCGCGACGGCGAAGACAGGGTTGCCGAGCGTGGACCCGTCGAAGCTCAGGTCCTTCACCGTCCCGCCCAGCGCATCGGGCGCCAGGCGCCACGCGACCGCGACCACCGCCACGGCGACCGCGACCCACACCAGCCAGCCGCCGGCACGGTCCCAGGCGCGGGCGGGGACCGCGGAGGCCACCGGGAGCAGGGCGGCGGAGGCGAGCAGCAGCAGCAGCCCGGTCGAGTCCCAAGGTCCGAGGACGCTCCCAGCGGGATCCGCGCCCGCCAGCGCGGCGACGACGCACACCGTTGCCCACATCGCCGCCGGGACCCCGAGCCGCCGGTCCACCCCGGTTCCCGCCAACCACAGCAGGACCGTGCCGAGGAGCAGGACCGCGAGCTTCGGGTCGGCGAACGGCTGGCGAGCGAGCGGGAAGACCGCCAGCGGCAAGCCGGCGACCAGCAGGAACAGCCCGGCGTCGAGCGCCTGCGGGCGTCGAGGTTCCACGGCCGCATCATCGGCGCTGACCTGCGCGAACTGAACGACGCGGCCGCCCGACACCTTTGCCGAGCCGGCGAGCGGGCACCTATACTCGGACGCGTCCCCCGACTTCCGGCCGGACGTGGTTGTGGAGGGGCGTAGCTCAACTTGGTAGAGCACCGGTCTCCAAAACCGGCGGTTGGGGGTTCAAGTCCCTCCGCCCCTGCGAGTGATCGCGACGAGCGATCGTGACAAGGTGATCCGATGAACCGACAGATGAAGCGGATGCAGCGCCGCCAGGGCTCCACCGTGGACCGCGCCCAGGCGGCCGCGCAGGCCCGCCGCGCAGGCGGGCAGGAGCGGCAGGGCCGCACGCCCCCAGGGCAGTTCCTGAAGGAGGTCCGTCAGGAGCTCAGGAAGGTCAACTGGCCGACGGGTCAGGAGCTGCTCGCGTATACCGTGGTCGTGCTCGTGTCCGTCACGGTGCTGACGTCGTTCGTCTTCGGTCTGGACTTCGTGTTCTCCAGGTTCGTCCTGGACCTGTTCGGCTAGAAGCTGAGGCAATCCCCGATGAGCGAGACCCCCGAAGAGATGGCGACGACCGACTACGCCCCCGTGGACCAGACCGAGACCGACGACACGGAGCTGACCGACGCGCCCGTCGAGCCCGAGCAGGACGCGGTCGAGGTCCCCGAGGCACCCGAGATCGAGGAGCCGCCGTTCGAGCCCGCGGACCCGACGCTCGCGATCGGGTTCGACGGGCCCGCCTCCGAGGAGCCGGACCACGGCCAGGTCGAGGTG
>DATHSY010000135.1:0-9066 GCA_035463715.1 Actinomycetota bacterium
GCGACGTCGGGCCACGTGCCGAGGACCGTCCGCGTCTTCATCCCGAGCCTCGACGCGGCCTCCGAGAACGCGGCCAGCATCTCCGCAGACGCGTCGACGCCGACGATCGACGACGCCGTGTCCGCGAGCGGGAGCGAGGTCGAACCGGCACCGACGCCGACGTCCAGGACGGAACCGCCAGCAGGGAGCGCCTGGCGCGCGATCATCGTCGTCGCCGAGGGCTCAGTCCGTTCGAGCGACCGCTGCGTCCGACGACGGAACGCCGCGGTCGGGAACCCCCACGGCGACTCCGGTGCGGCGGCGACGATATCGTCCGGGATGCCCCAGCCTGCGAGCGCGTCGGCCCAGTCTCTCGCGGCCGTCATGTTATGTCGGGTCGTCGTCGAGCTCGGCGAGCACCTCGTCGGTGTGCTCGCCGAGGAGCGGCGGCGGGAGGCGAACCGGGGGTCTGCGGCCATCGATCCGGATCGGCTCGGCCACCGTCCGCAGCGGACCCCGCACCCGGTCCTGGGTCTCGACGATCGTTCGCGCGCCCTCGGGCGACGCGAACACCTCGCCGACGTCGCGCACCGGCGCGCACGGCACCGATGCCGCGGCGAGCGCCTTCAACCACTCCGCCGCGGTTCGCTCCGTGAACAGCGCCTGCAGCTCCCTGACGAGCGCGTCCCGGTTCCGCACGCGGTCCTCGTTCGTCGTGAACCGTGGGTCAGAGGCGAGTGCGGGCCGGCCGATCGCCTCGCAGGCGCGGATGAACAGCCGGTCGTTCCCGGCCGCCAGGATGAACGGCGCGTCCGACGCGTGGAACGCCTGGTACGGGACGATGTTGGGGTGAGCGTTGCCCATCCGCCGCGGGACCACGCCGCCCAACAGGTGGTTCGCGGCCTGGTTCACGAGCGCCGCGACGCTCGCCTCGAACAGCGAGACGACCACGTGCGCCCCTCGGCCCGCCGCCCGACGGCCGAGCAGCGCCGCCTGGATCGCGTTCGCGGCGTACAGCCCGGCGATCACGTCGAGCAGCGCGACGCCGACCTTCGTCGGCTCGCCGTCCGGCTGCCCCGTGAAGCTCATCAATCCGGACAGAGCCTGCACGATGATGTCGTAGCCGGGCCGCGACGCGTCCTCGCCCTCGTCGTCGAACGCGACCAGCGAGCAATACACGAGCGATGGTTCCTGGGACCGCAACGCGTCGGCGCCGAGGCCGAACGCCTCCATCAGTCCGGGGCGGAAGTTCTCGACCACGACGTCTGAACGGAGCGCGAGACGCTTCGCGGCGGCGACGCCTTGCTCGGTCGACAGATCGAGGACGACCGACCGCTTGTTGCGGTTCAGCGCGAGGAAGTACGCGGCGTCGTCCCCGACGAAGGGCGGTCCCCATGCCCGCGTGTCGTCGCCGGTCCCCGGGCGTTCGATCTTGATCACGTCGGCGCCGAGGTCGGCAAGGACCATCGTTGCGAGCGGGCCCGCCAGCACCCGGGAGAAGTCGGCCACGCGGATGCCGCGCAGCGGGAGTTCGGGCGGCGGGCCACCGCTCGAGCCGGTCGATTCGGCCACGCGAGGCGCTCTCCGGGCAAACGGGGTGCGGACATGATGGAGCCGCCGGAACCCGAAGGTCCCAGCGGCTCCAAAGGTTTTGTACACCCGCGTGTGGCTCCCGGTCAAATCCGCCCCGGCCGCCCCGCCCTGGGGTGGTCTTTCGGGTCGGAAGTTGCGACGATGACGCCGTGAACCAGGAGAGCCTCGACCGGGCGAACGCCTTCCTGGCGGCCGTCGCCGCCAAGGTGGCCCTGGGCGAGGTCCTCGGGGCCACGCCGGCCGAGATCGGCCGCGAGATGGGCCTGACCGAGCCGCTGGCCGCCGCACGGGCCGTGCGTGCCCTCTTGGCGAGGCGCCGGCTCGAGGTCGTCGACGGCAGCTACCGGCTCGTGGACGCGCGCCCCATCGAGTCGGGCGAGCGCGAGCAGATCCCGCGGACGAGGCGCCGCAAACGCGGCCGGGAGGCGCCCGCCAGGGCGGCCTCCACGGACGGCGGCCGCCCCACGTACTCGACGGTCGGACGCGAGGCGATCGAGCGCCTGATCGAGCTCGGGCGCGAGGTGGCGTCGCTCCGGGCGAGCCTGCGCGCGGCCCGGGACGAGGCGCGGGAGGCACGTGAGGCCCGCGACGAGTCCGAGCGGCGGGCGCAGACCCTCGGCGCTCGGGTCCGCGACCTCGAAGCCCGCGCCGAGATGGCCGAGTCGAACCTGCGGACCTTGCTCGCCGCGGCCAAGGGCGCGGGCAAGGAGCAGCCGGTAGGCGACACCGAGATGGAGGCGATCCTCGGCGTGCTGAAGGGCGCGCCGGACGATTAGGACGTCGAGGTCTCGGGGGTCGACAGCGCTCGTGCCTGCCCGTTCCCCTCGCGCGTCTCGAGCGCCGCGAGGTGGCACGCAGCGTAGTGGTTCGGCCGAAGCTCCAGCAGCCCGAGGTCCTGTCCGCGGCACCGGTCCTCCACGCCGGCCGCCGCCGCGGCGCCCGACGCGACCGCGGGACAGCGCGGATGGAACCGGCACCCTCCCGGGATCCGCGTCGGGTCCGGCGGCTCGCCGGTCAGGAAGGGGCGGTCCACGCCGCCCGCCTCCGGCACGACGTCCAGCAGCGCCTTCGTGTAAGGGTGGAGCGGCCGCTGCAGGACCTCTTCGGCCGGACCGACCTCGACGATCCGTCCGAGGTACATGACGGCCACGCGGTCGGCGATCGTCCACGCCAGCCCCAGGTCGTGCGTCACGACGAGCATGGCGATGCCGAGGTCGTCGCGGAGCTGCAGCAGCAGCCGGAGGATCTCGCCGCGCACGGATGCATCCAGGTTGGACACGGGCTCGTCTGCGACGATCACCTCGGGATCGAGCACCAGCGCGCCCGCGATGACCACGCGCTGTCGCTGGCCGCCCGACAGCTCGTGCGGGTAGTTCAGGAAGAACCGCTCGGGCGGCCGCATCCCCGCGCGCGACAGCGCGCGGGCGACGAGCTGCTCCTCGCTGACCCCATCCTTGCTGCGGGAGATCCCGTGGATCCGGAGGCCTTCGGCGACCGATTCGTAGATCGTCTGCCGTGGGTTCAGCGCGGCCGTCGGATCCTGGAACACCATCTGCACCCGGCGGCGGTACTTGCGGAGGTTGTGGCCGAGCTGCGCGCCCTCGAACGAGATCGTGCCGCTCTTGGCCTTCTCGAGCCCCATGATCGTTCGGGCGAGGGTCGTCTTGCCGCATCCGGACTCGCCGGCGAGCGCGAGGATCTCGCCTTGGGCCAGCGAGAGGCTGACGCCGTCGACGGCCCTGGCTTCCGTAGCCTTCTTCCCGAGGAGCCCCGAGCCGAGCCCGACGCGACCCTCGAAGGAGACGTAGAGATCTTCGACCTCCAACAGCGGCGTCCCCTCGATCCGCGGCCCGAGCGTCCCGACGAACCCTTCGCGCTGGCTCATGCGCCGGCCTCCACGGGCAGAGGCCGGTTCACGAGCAGACAGGCGGCGCGGCGGCCGGACCCGGCGACGTACAGCTCCGGGTCGATCGTCAGGCAGTCCTCGAAGGCGAGAGGACACCGCGGGTGGAACGAGCAGCCGCTCGGGATGTCCGTCGGGTAGGGCGGGTCGCCGCCGAGGCCGGCCGGAGCCATCCGGTACTGCTGGTCCCCGATCGCTGGGAACGCGCCGGCCAGCGCCCGCGAGTACGGGTGCGCCGGGTCCTCGAACACATCTTGTGCTGGCCCATCCTCGACGATCCGCCCGGCGTACATGATCGCCAGGCGATCGGAGACCTCGACCAGGACCGACAGGTCGTGCGTGATGAAGAGCATCGCCAGACCGAGCTCGTGCTGGAGGTCGTTCAGGAGCTTGAGGACCTGCGCCTGCACCATCACGTCGAGCGCCGTAGTGGGCTCGTCGGCGATCACCAGGCTCGGGCTGCAGGCGAGCGCCATGGCGATCATCACGCGCTGCTTCTGCCCACCGGAGAGCTCGTGCGGATAATCGTCGATCCGCCTTGGCGGCAGGCCTACCTGCTCGAGCAACGCGCCGACCCGAACGCGCGCCTCGCGCTCGCCGCCCTGTCCGTGGATGATGATCGCCTCCGCGATCTGATCGCCGACCCGCTGGACCGGGTTCAATGCGTGCATCGCGCCCTGGAACACGATCGATGCACCCGTCCATCGCACGGCGCGCAGGCGACCGGGCTTCATCCTCAGGACGTCCTCACCGTTGAGGAGGACCTGTCCGGTCACCTCGGTGCCGGGCGGCAGCAGGCGAAGGATCGCACTGGCGATCGTCGACTTGCCGCATCCAGACTCGCCCGCCAGGCCGAGCACCTCGCCCTTCTCGATGTCGAACGACACGCCGCGGACCGCGGGGATCGGGCCCGCCTGGGTCCGGTAGTCGACGTGGAGGTCTCGAACGGACAGGATGCTCATCGCTCGCGCAACCTCGGGTTCAGGATCTCATCGAGTGCGAATCCACACATGGTAAAGGCCAGCACCACGAAGACGATCGCGAGGCCGGGCGGGATGATCCACCACCACTGGCCGCCGCCCATGGCGCCGCCGCCGAAGGCGAACTCCAGGATGGTTCCCCACGAGATCGACAAGGGGTCCCCGAGCCCCAGGAACGACAACGTCGTCTCGGACAGGATCGCGATGGCGACGGTGAGGATCGTGTTCGCGAAGATCAGCGGGCCTACGTTCGGCAGGATGTGCCGCGTCATCGTGTGCCAGTTCGTGGCTCCGAGCGCTCGCCCGCGCTCCACGTAGGGTCTGGTCTTCACCGACAACACCTGGGCGCGGACGATCCGGGCGGTGCTCGGCCACGAAGTGACGCCGATCACCATGATGATGACGAAGAGTCCGCCTCCGAGGACGGACGCGAGGACGATCGCGAGCGGCAGGAACGGGATCACCAGGAACCAGTCCGTGATCCGCATCAGCAGCGTCTCCGACCAACGGCCGAAGTAGCCTGCGACCAGCCCGATCACCGCTCCGATCAGCATCGCGACGGAGGTCGCCAGGAGGCCGACGAGCAACGAGATCCGCGAGCCCCAGATCGTCAGGGCGAGGACGGAGCGACCGTAGTTGTCGGTGCCGAACGGGAAGTCGATGCTCGGTGGGGACAGCGGGGGTCCGTTGCACTCGCAGGTCACCTTCAGCGCCTCTCGGTCGGCGAGCAGTGGCGCGAAGAGCGCCACGGCGATGAAGAGGATCAGCGTGAGGAGTCCGGCCATCCCCATCACGTTCTTCCGGTAGACCCGCCAGCTCCGCGAGAGCGATCGCCTCCGGCGGGCCCACGCGATCTTCCCCGGACCGCCCGGCGGAACCGGGGGCGGTGCCTCCTCGACGATGACCGGTGGTGCGACGATCGGCGG
Organism: Actinomycetota bacterium; assembly: GCA_035463715.1. GTDB lineage: Bacteria > Actinomycetota > UBA4738 > UBA4738 > HRBIN12 > DATHSY01. The sequence goes on from DATHSY010000135.1 coordinate 5,382, forward strand.
TTCGATCGGCGGCGGCCGCATCTCAGGCCGCCCTCACCCGGGGGTCGAGGTACGCGTAGAGGAGGTCGGCCACGACGTTCGCGACGATGACCGCCACACTGAACAACAGGAACAGCCCCTGGAGCAGCGCGAAGTCCTTCGCCTCGACCGCCTGGACCGTGAGCCATCCGAGCCCGGGCCAGGAGAACACCCACTCGACCGTGATGGCGCCCGAGAACACGTACCCGAGCGACAGCAGCGTCAGGGTGAGCGTCGGCAGCAGCGCGTTCGGCACGGCGTGCTGCCAGAGCACCTGCTTCTCGCGCACGCCTTTGGCGCGTGCCGTCTGGACGAAGTCGTCGCCCAGGATGTCGAGCAGCGAGCTCCGCATGATGATCGCGTACTCGCCGAGGTAGGCGACCGTGAGGACGAAGAACGGCATCACCATGTGGTTCAAGACGTCGATCGCATGGGCGAACCCCGTGAGGTCGGCCGCGGGCGTGTCGTACCCACCCGTGGGGAACAGAGCTGGGAACGGGCCTACGCCGGCGCCGAACGCCATGAGCACCAGCATGCCGAACCAGAACTCGGGCATCGCGTAGACGAAGAGCGTGAACCCGAGCGAGCCGACGTCGAACGCGCTGCCCCGACGCCAGCCGCCGTAGATGCCGATGATGAGACCGACGATCGCCGAAACGATCGTAGACGTACCCACGAGCAGCAGGGTCGGCCCGATCCTGTCGACGATCACTTCGCGAGCCGGCCGCCCGCGGAGGAAGAACGACTCTCCGAAGTTCAGTGTGGCCGTATCCGCGACGTACGTAAGGAACTGCTGCGGCAACGGCTTGTCGAGCCCCAGATCCGCCCGCACCTGCTCTACGGTGTCCGGGTTGAAGTTCGATGTCCCACGGAGAAGCAGCGTCGCCGGATCACCGGGCATCACCCGGAACAGCACGAAGTTGAACAGGAGCACGAAGACGAGGGTGAGGAAGGCCTGCAGCACCTTGCCGAGGAAGTACCGGCGCATCCCTCACCCGTCTCCGTTCGCGATCCGCCCTTCCTGGCTCAGGCGGTGTCCTCGTCCGAGACCCTCCGTCGGCGGCCAAGGACGATCGCCGCGACGATCAGAACGACGCCGACGGCGATCGCGATCCAGACCCATGCCGAGATGCCGCGGGTCTCGGCCGATCCTCCGCCTCCGCCCGCCCCGACGGGACGCAGCGTCAGCCAGACATCGCTCGGCCCGCCCCAGCTTTCGAGGAGGTCTCCGGGGGGATCGATCGGCTGCGGTCTGAAGCTCTCCGGATCCCAGCGGTCGGCCCGGTACGCCTGGAAGGTCGGGTCGTACCACATGATCGCGTATGCCGAGTCCTCGTAGTACATACGCTGCATCTCGTGGACGATCTCCCACCGCTCGGCGGGATCGGTCGCCGCCCTCTGCGCGTCGTACATCTCGTCGTACTCGGGGTTGCAGTAATACGAATCGTTGTTGCCGTACGTCTTGCCGTCCGGCGGTCGTTGGTCGCATGTGAACCACGACAGCGCGGAATCCGGATCCGGGTCCGGGATCCAGCCCCAGCTGAACAGCTCGTACGTGCCCTCGTTGATGATGTCGCCGAGACGGCCGGACGAGATCGCCTCGACGTTCGTCTTGATGCCGATCTGGTCCAGCCACTCTGACACGAACGGTGCCGCGTCGACGGACGTCTGCTCGCTCGTCCGGGTGTAGTACCGGAATTCGAGCGGTTCGCCCCCTCCCGGCATCTCGCGGACGCCGTCCCCGTCCGCGTCCAGGTACCCAGCCTCGTCGAGCAGTGCGTTGGCGCCTGGGATGTCCCACGTGATCAGGTCGTCCCCTGTCGGCTCCCATCGGGCTCCCTTCACCGAGACCGGTGGGACGATCGTCGTCCCCGGGATGCCGTAGCCGAGCAGGACCCTGTCGGTGAGCTCCTCGCTGTTGATCGCCATCCTGATCGCCTGTCGGACCCGGACGTCGGTCAGCGCCTCATGGCCGTCGCCGTGGGGGACGAAGTCGCCCATCGGCTCCTGATAGGCGGAGCCGGTGTTCATCCCGATCTCCGAGAACGACGGGATCGTCCCGGCGACGGTGTTGATCCCGGTCTCGTTCTGCAGCGAGTTGTAGATGTTCGCGGACGTGAGGTACACGAAGTCGACCTCGCCCTGCCTCAGAGCTTCGGCGAGCGCGTCCTCGTTCTTGTACAGACGCGTCACGATCTCGTCGACGTACGGTTCCTCGCCGGTCCACTCGGGGTTGCGGACCATCCGAACGAACTGCCCGACCTCGTACTCCGATATGATGAATGGCCCGCTGCCCACGTTCGGGACGTTCTCGAACTGCTTGGGCTTTTCGATGTCCTCGTAGACGTGCTTCGGAAGGATGTAGTCGTACATGTACGCGACCTCACCCGAGTACAGGCTGGTCGGGTGGATCGAGTCGAACTCGATCGTACTCTCGTCCACGACGCGGACGTCGCCGTCGATCATCGTCAGGTAGTTCTGCGGCAGGTACGCGTGGTTGTCCTTGTAGAGGTTCAGCGTGAACGCCACGTCGTCCGCCGTGAGCGGTATGCCATCGGACCAGACGATGTCGTCCCGAAGGTGGTACGTGTACGTCATCCCGTCGTCGCTCACGTCGATGCTCGTTGCGAGGCCCGGCTCGGCACCGAGGTTCTGGTCGAAGTCGGTGAGCAAGTGATAGCTCGCGGTCCAGAAGTAGAAATCGAGCGCGAGGTATCCGCTCATGGGGTTAAGCGAGCTCGGCTCGCCGCTCGAGCCCCACGTGAACGTCACCTTCTCGCCGTCGTCCGCCGGGCTGGCCTCCTGGGCGAAGGCCGCCTGCATGGCGCTTCCCCCGATCAGCAGGACACCCATCGCTAGCAGAAGCACGCGCCGCCATCCGGAACCCATCTGAGCCCCTCCTCTCCCGCCGGCTCCCGGGCCGGTCGGTGCGGTCCCTGTGTCATGTCCTACGTGCGAAGCCGACGCGTCGGGTCGCGGGTCATCCCCCGGCGCTTCAACGGCCATCGGTCATTGAACCGACGTTCGAAGTCCCGGTTGTATAGCACGAGCTGTGACGACCCGGGTAGGGACCGAAGGCACACCCTTTGCGGACCGACGGTTAGGGCACCCGCTCGCTGGGCTCCCACCTGACGGGGAGTGGCTTGTCGCGCAACTCGGTCACGAAGCCGGCGCACTCACGAACCGCCTGCTCCAGAAGGACCTTCCCCTTCTCGGCGGTCGCCTTGGTTGCGTCGCCGTGCACCCCGGTGTGGCTGAGCGCGTTCCACCACGGCATCAGCTTGAGTGGCCCGTCGGACCAGTCCATCCACGCGTTCGGGCCCTCGGGGAACGAGTTCTCGTCGACCGCCTTGTCCATCTCGACGGCGTCCGGATCGAGGTGGAGGTAGATCGAGGTCTCGAGCTCGCAGGCGTGGCCCATGCCGCCGAGCACCGAGTCGCGGACCTCATCGATCACCTTCGCCGAGGCCGGGCTCGTCAGGTAGAAGGCACCGGCGGCGAGGACGTCGGGATGCTCGAGGCCGACCAGTCGCGACGCCATGTCGATCAACGGGATGTTCGAGCCGTGGCCGTTCAGGAACAGGATCCGCTTGAACCCGTGCCGGGCGAGCGAGGTCCCGATATCCGTGCAGTAGCGCACGAACGTCTCCCACCCGATCGTGATCGG
>DATHSY010000136.1:0-17263 GCA_035463715.1 Actinomycetota bacterium
CGTGTTCACGATGATGCCTCGCGTCCGCGGGCCGAACGCCGCCCGGAGCTCCTGCTCATCGAACGTCCAGTCGGGCGGCGACAGCCGCACGAACCGCGGCACCGCGCCGGAAAGGATCGTGTCGGGTCCGTAGTTCTCGTAGTACGGCTCGAAGATCACGACCTCGTCGCCGGGATCGATCGCGCCAAGCAAGGCCGAGATCATCGCCTCGGTGGAACCGCACGTGACGCACAGGTGCTTCTCGGGATCTACCTGCATCCCGTAGTCGCGCTTGTACTTCGCGGCCAGAGCCTCGCGGAACTCGGGTTCGCCCCACGTGATCGGGTACTGGTTCAGGTCCGCGTCGATCGCGACCTTCGCGGCGTCCTTTACCTGCTGCGGGGCGGCGAAATCGGGGAAGCCCTGCGCCAGGTTGATCGCGCCGTGTAGCAGCGCGAGCCGCGTCATCTCCCGGATCACCGACTCCGTGAACGACTCCGTGCGCCGAGACGCCCGCACCCGCTCCGACATGGGCGTGATGGTAGCGGGTGACGGCCGCGCGGGCGTTCGGGAGGATGGATACGTGACACGCGCCTGGAACTTCTCGGCCGGCCCCGCCACGCTGCCGCTATCGGTGCTCGAGCGCGCGCGCGAGGAGCTCCTGGAGCTGCCCGGAGCGGCCGCGTCGGTGCTGGAGATCAGCCATCGGTCGCCTGCGTTCGAGGCGGTGATCGACGAGGCGGAGACGAACCTGCGAGCGCTCCTCGCGATCCCGCCGACGCACCGCGTCCTGTTCCTGCAGGGCGGCGCCTCGCTGCAGTTCTCGATGGTCCCGATGAACCTGCTCCGCGGCCGGACCGCGCCTGCCGAGTACGTTCTGACCGGCTCCTGGTCGAAGAAGGCGCTGGCCGAGGCGCGGCGGGAGGGCCGCGTGCGGGTCGCCTGGGACGGCGCCGGCACCGGGTGGCGCGCGGTCCCCGACCTGTCGGCGCTCGCGTTCGACGCGGCAGCGCCGTACGTGCACGTCGCCTCGAACGAGACGATCCAAGGCGTCGGTTTCCCCGACGGGTTCGAGCCCGCGGCCGGACCTCCGCTCGTCTGCGACGCGAGCTCCGACTTCCTGTCGAGGCCGCTGCCGGTCGACCGGTACGCATTGCTGTACGCAGGGGCGCAGAAGAACGCCGGCGCGGCGGGTCTGACACTCGTCGTGCTGCGGGAGGACGCTCTCGCGCAGATCCCCGATGGGCTTCCCACGATGCTCGACTTCCGGACGTTCGTCGCACATCGTTCGCTGTACAACACGCCGCCGACGTTCGCGATCTACCTCCTCGTCCTCGTTACGCGGTGGCTACGCGACGACGTGGGCGGCCTGGAGAAGATCCGCGAGCGGAACCGAGAGAAGGCGGCGCTCCTGTACGACGGGATCGACGGCAGCGAGGGCTTCTACCGCGGGCACGCCGAGGTCGCCGCGCGCTCCCTGATGAACGTGACGTGGCGCCTCCCGAGCGAGGACCTCGAGGCGAGGTTCGTCGCGGATGCCACCCGCGAGGCGCTGCTCGAGCTGAAGGGGCACCGCAGCGTGGGAGGGATCCGCGCGTCGATCTACAACGCGATGCCGGTCGAGGGCGTGAAGGATCTCCGCACCTTCATGGAGGACTTCCGGGCACGTCACGCATAAGACCGCGCGAACGCACCGCGCCTCGCGCTCGAGCCGCCGCTGTAGCGGCTCACGGCACGACGACCGGGACGCCGTCCGGCGAACCCACACGCAACGCCGCGATGGCGGCGTTCGCATCGCGCAGCGCGAACGCCCGGACCCGCGTCCGGACCGGGATGCGCGCCGCCGCCGACAGGAACCCTGTCCCGTCGGCACGGGTGAGGTTCGCGACCGAACGAAGGACCCTCTCCCGCCACAGCAGCTCGTACGGGAACGACGGGATGTCGCTCATGTGGATCTCGCCGCAGACGACGGTTCCCCCCGGTGCGACGGCCGCGAGCGCCCGCGGGACGAGCTCCCCCGCGCTCGCGAACACGATCGCGCCGTCGAGCTCCTCGGGCGGGGCGCCATCCGACGCTCCGGCCCACTCGGCGCCGTCCGCGACCGCGGATATCGCACCCGCCTCGTCCCCTGGACGGACGAACGCGAACACGCGACGTCCCTCGGCCCGCGCCACCTGCGTCACGATCCTCGCGGCGTTCCCGAACCCGTAGATCCCCAGACGCTCGGCGTCACCGACGGCTCGAAGGCATCGCCACCCGATCAGCCCCCCGCACAGCAGCGGCGCCGCCTCCAGGTCCCCGAACCCCTCCGGAACGCGGAGGCACGCCCGCGCGTCGGCGACGACGGCCTCGGCGAACCCGCCATCCCGGTCGTAGCCGGTGAAGCGCGCGTCCGGACAGAGGTTCTCGCGGCCGGTCGTGCAGTACCGGCATATCCCGCAGGTCGTCGCGAGCCACGGGATCCCGACGCGCTGACCCACCTCGACCTCCGAGACGCCACGGCCGGCGGCCACCACCTCCCCGACGATCTGGTGGCCGAGGACGAGCGGCAGCTTCGGATCCGCGAGCTCGCCGTCGACGATGTGGACATCAGTCCGGCACACAGCGCACGCGGCGATGCGGACGACGACCTCATCCAGGCCCGGCACCGGGTCGACGAGCGTCCGCTCGAGCAGCGGGTCGCGTGGCGCCTCGAGCACCATCGCGCGCATCCGTCACCTCCGCGCAGAGGCTACGCGAGCGACGTCACGCCGCGGGCGGCAGGATCGTGTCGGTCGCCGGACCCGTGTAGTTCGCGTCGATGTATCCGCGGATCTCCGACAGCGGGGTTCCTCGCGCGCGCATGTCCATCACGTCGCGCGTGATGTCGATGCAGACCTGACAGCCGGCCGCGTGCTGGTCCCACTCGACGATGCCGTCCGCGTCGACGTTCCGGACGTAGCAGTTGAAGTTGTCGAGGTGCCCCATGTCGACGCATCCGCACGTGCATGGCACGTACCTGAGCACGTTGTAGTTCTGGGCAGCATACAGGTAGGCATCTCCGACGCCCGCCTCGACGGCGAACCCCGGCGCCTCGGTGTCGGCGGCCGGCATCGGCATCGTGTGCTCCCGGCGGCCCATCGCCGCGGACGACGGCGTCCCGGGGTGACGCAGCGCGGCCCACGCGACACCGCCGATGACGAGCGCCAGGACCAGGCCGAACGCGACCCACACGCCGGGGTGCCTCGCGGGCCCGCTCTGCTCCGTACCGGGCAACGCACCCTCCTTCGTTCGCTGTCCTTCGAGCATGGTCGGCCGACGAAGGGTCGGGGGGTGGGGGCGTTGGACCCGGCGCCGTGAGGCCGGACGGGCCCAGGCGGTTGCTCAAGCCGTCGCGTGCGTTCGTCGCTTGACGCTAGGGCGTCGAGCCGTCGGGGCGCTCGCGCAGGTACCGCTCGAACTCGGCGGCGAGCTGGTCTCCGCTCGGGATGTCGCCCGTCGCGGCCGCCACCTCCTCGAGCTGTGCGACATAGGAGACGAGCGCCGGATCGTCCTCGATCGCCTCCCGGACCTGCCGCTCCCAGATCGCGACGGCCGTCTCGATGTCGTCGGTGTCGATCTCGACGCCGACGATCGACTCCAGCGCGCGAAGCAGCCCGAGCGCCACCCGCGGGTTCGTCCCGGAGGGCAGGTAGTGCGGCGCCGCGGCCCACAGCGACACCGATGGGATACCCGCCGCGTTCGCGGCGTCGTGCAGGACGCCGACGATCCCGGTCGGCCCCTCGTACGTGGACGGCGTGATGTCGAACCGGCCCGCCAGCCGCGGGTCCGAGCTAGCCGCAGTGACGGGCGCGGGGCGCGTGTGCGGGACATCCGCGAGGAACGCGCCGAGCGTGAGGATCGACGACACCTGAACCTCCCGCGCGACATCGAGGATCGCGCTCGTGAACGCGCGCCATCGCACGTTGGGCTCGACGGCGAGCAGCAGGACCAGGTCCCGTCCGCGGGGCGACGCCGAGGAGAACTCGCACGTCGGCCATGTCAGCCGCCTGCTCACCCCGTCCTCGAGCATGACGGTCGGCCGGTTCACCTGGAAATCCAAGAACTCCTCCGGGTCGATCGTGGCGAACGGCTCGGCGGACCACTGCCCCGCGACGTACCGCAGCGCCGTCGTCGCGGCCTCGCCCCCGTCGTTCCATCCCGCGAACGCGCACACGAGGATGGCCGAGGAGCCTCGCTCGGGTCGCCGGTCGAACCGGACGTGCGGGTTCACGCCGACAGTCTGACGCCGTGCCGCCAGCGTGTCAGGTCAGGTCACCGATGGAGGATCGGACAGGTCATCGTCCGGATCACACCATCCACCCGCTGGATGGGCCGGAGGACGAGCTTGCCGAGCTCGTCGATGCTCGTCGCCTCGGCCCGCACGACGACATCGAACGGACCGGTCACGACGTCGACGACCTGCACGCGGTCGAGGTCCACGATCGCCCGGGCGACCGCAGCGCCCTTGCCCGCCTCGCACTGGATCAACACGAAGGCCTCGAACACGGCAACTCCCCTCCTGTCCGGCCCTCCGTCGGCCCCTCGGCCCGCTCCTCGGCGAACCGGGCCCCCATGATGCGGGGGACCGGCGGCCTCGCTCAAGAGCCCCGGACGAAGTTCACCTGACCGTTACGTCAAGCGGCCCAGGGCCGATGCCGATGGCCTATCCGTGATCGCGAACCCGGGCCCAGCCGGCTCGGAGCTGGCCGCTGCGTCCCCGTCGGACGGTGGGTCGGCCGCGCTCGGCCGCGTGGACTACCGGACGCTTGTCGAGCAGATCCCCTGCATCACCTACACGGAGGTCCACGACGGCTCGTCGTCGACCGGCCAGCGGACCACGTTCGTCTCGCCCCAGGTCTCGACGATCCTGGGGTACGGGCCGGAGGAGTTCATGAGCGATCCGGAGCTGTGGCGCCGGATCCGTCACCCCGCCGACCGCGCCAAGGTGATCGCCGCGGAGCGTGCCGCCGAGCTGACCAGGCAGCCGTTCAGCGCCGAGTACCGGATGCACGCCCGCGACGGACGGATCGTCTGGCTGCGCGACGAGGCGGTGGTGCTCGACGACCGCGAGACCGGCGGGACGTTCTGGCAGGGCGTGATGTTCGACATCACGGCCGAGAGGGACGCCGTCGAGCAGGCGAACGAAGCGGAGCTGCGGTACCGGACGCTCGTCGAGACGCTTCCGGCCGTCGTCTACATCGACTCGATGGACGAACAGGCGAGCAGCGTGTACACGAGCCCGCGCTCGAGAGAGCTGCTCGGGTACGACGAGCGGGACTGGGAACGCGTCCCCGACCTGTGGGTCCGGCTGTTGCACCCGGAGGATCGCGCAGCGGCGCTCGAGGCGCAGAAGCGCCACATCGAGACGCTCGAACCGTTCGACGAAACGTACCGGATGGTGGCGCGCGACGGGCACCTCGTCTGGGTGCACGATGTCGCGTTCGTGGTCCGTGACGAGGACGGCACGCCGAGGTACTCGCAGGGCTTCATGCTCGACATCTCGAAGGAGAAGCAGGCCGAGCGGGAGCTGAAGAACGTGGTCGAGCGCGAGCGCCTGCAGGGCGAGCGCCTGGCCAAGCTGGATGCGCTCAAGAACGCATTGCTGCACACGCTCTCCACCGAGCTCCGGGGGCCGCTCACCGGCATCCAGGCCGGAGCGAACGCCCTGCTCCGTCCGGACCTCGCGCTCGACGACGAGAACTCGCGCGACCTCGTCCACCAGATGGGCTCGCGCGCGAAGAAGATGGAGCGTCTGCTGAACGACCTCGTCGACCTCGACCGGCTCGGGCGGGGATCGTTGCTCGCCACCCGGCTGGTGCAGGACGTCGCCGACCTCGTACGCGGAGCGGTCGACGCGAGCGGTTCGGCGACGGGACGCGAGATCGCGGTCGAGGCCGAGAGCGTGATGGCGGCGGTCGACGGGGCGCACATCCGCCGGATCATCGAGAACCTGATCGACAACACGGTCCGCCACACGTCGAAGGACGCACACGTATGGGTCCGTCTCACGTCCGCGGAGGACGCGATCGAGCTCGTCGTGGAGGACGACGGTCCCGGGATCCCGCCGCACGTCCGCCGGTCGATGTTCGAGCCGTTCCAGCCGGGCACGTCGCCCGGCGGGACGACGAACCCCCTCCAGGGCGGGATCGGGCTCTCGCTCGTTGCCGGTCTCGCGGAGCTACACGGCGGTCGAGCGTGGGTCGAGGAGCGTGATGGCGGCGGCTCGTCCTACCACGTGCTCCTGTCGAACGAGCCGGTCCGCGAGGCCCACGCCTCCTTGTGACCCGCTCCCATCCATGGGAGCATCCTTAACCCCAGCCGACCGGAGCGGCCGCGAGATCGGATGGGCGGGGGGGTCAGTACTGAACCGCAACGCCCGTAGATGGCCAGGTGTCTCGTTCGTCCTCGCGACGACGCTCGCCCTGCTGTCCGCCGGCGCGACGAGGGTGCCGGCGGCGGCGGCCGAGACGGCGACGCTGACGGCGTCCGACAAGCTGATGACGGCCGGTGACCAGATCGTGCTGTCCGGCGCCGTGAGCGGCGATCCGGGGTGCCTGCCCGGACGGACGGCGCAGCTGATGTTCCGCGTGCCCGATCCCCTGGCGTGGGTCCTCGTCGCGTCGGGGACCACGGCGTCCGACGGGAGCTACACCTTCACGGACGGGCAGATGACGTCCGGCCGGTACCACGTCGAGCTGCCGATCGACGACACGTGCCCGCCGGTCGTTTCCCAGGAGGTGGAGGTCAAGGTCCGCGCCCGCGTCGACTCGACGCTGCTGGCCACGTCGCTGGTCGCGGGGAGCTGCGTCAGCATCGACGTCATGGTCGCGCCGGACAAGCCGGGTCAGGTCGTCGAGCTCCAGCGCAAGACCGGCGGAAGCTGGGCGAGCGTCGAGGAGCTGACGCTCGATGAGACGTCCTCCGCCTCGACCAGGCCCTGCTTCGGCTGGGAGGACATCGGGATCGTCCGGCTGCGCGCCGCGTGGCCGATGCAGGACCAGTTCAACGAACCGGGTGTCGGGATCGAGCTCGCCTTCGAGATCGAGCAGGCGTCGTGGATGGACAAGATCGACGACGCGATCGGCCGCCGCGCGGTCTCGGTCAGCGTCGGCGACGACGGCCTCACGGGGTATGAGCATCGCGACGCGATGCTGCGGATCCCGGCCTCGAACGAGAAGCTGCTGCTCTCGATGGCCCTGCTCGACAGCGTCGGGGCCGAATATCGGATCCCGACGATCGCATCGGCGCGAGAGCTGGACGGCAAGGGCATCGTGCAGGGGAACCTGTGGCTGATCGGGCGCGGCGATCCGACCGTGGGACCCGGGCGCCTGCGCGCGCTCGCCCGGCAGATCCGATCCGCCGGCGTGACGAAGGTCACGGGCAGGGTGATCGGCTCGACGACGTACTTCCGGCGCGACTGGTGGGCGGACGGCTGGCGCCGTGGCATCACGCGCGACTACGTCGGGTTGCCGACGGCGCTGACGTACCGCGGGAACGTGGTCCGCGGCCACGAGATCCGGGATGCCGAACGACGAGCCGCCGCCTCCCTGACGGGGCAGCTGAAGCGCCTGGGCATACGGGTCGGCGGCAAGCCGGGGATGGGTCAGGCGCCCGGCGACGCGTTCGAGGTGGCGCACGTCCTCTCCCGGCCGCTCGCATCGATCCTGTCGCTCATGAACCGGCCGTCCGACAACTTCTACGCCGAGGTCCTGGGCAAGCTCCTGGGCGTCAAGACGTCCGGTGCCCCGGGGACGATCGCGAAGGGAGCCGCCGCGATCGAGGCGTTCGCTGGATCGCACGGCGTGACGATCGAGACGCACGACTCGTCGGGGTTGTCGTACGAGAACCGCGTGACCGCCAACGGCATCGTTCGGCTGCTCTGGGCGGTGAACGACGAGCCGTGGGCGAACGCGCTCCGTTCCGCACTGCCGTCGGGCGGCCAGGGCACGCTGGCGAGGCGGCTGCGTGATGTGAAGGTCCGTGCGAAGACGGGCTCGCTCGACGGCGTCTCCGCCCTGTCGGGCTGGGTGTGGCTCGAGAAGGAGCGGAGCTGGGGGGAGTTCTCGATCCTGTGCACCGCGATGACCAAGGCCGACGCCGTGGCGATCGAGGACAAGGTGGTCCGGATCCTGGCCAACCAGGCTCGGATCTGACCGAGATGCCGCCGCGCCCAGGGCCGGCCGCCTCGTAGCCTCGTCAAGACGGTCCCCCAGCCCGCCGATGCTTCACGTGATGGAGCGGACCTCGGCGCCTGAACGTGAGGACCTGCTCGCGCGGGTCTTCGATGGCAGCTCTCAGGGCATCCTCATCGCGCGGCTCGGCGGCGGCGAGATCGTCCGCGCGAACGACGCATTCTTGTACCTCGTGGGGCGCGACCACGACGACGTCGTCGGGCACACGACGGCGGACCTCGGCCTGTTCTCGGTCATGGGTGACGACCTGGCGCGTCGTCGCCTGATCGAACGCGGAGGGATCGAGGGGTTCGATGCGCACATCCCCAGGCCGGGCGGCGAGACGCGGGTCCTTCGGCTGTGGGCCGAGTCGATCGGCGAGGGGATCGATGGGCTCATGGTGGTCCGGGCCTCGGACGTGGACGGCCGCGCTGCCGCCGGCGCCCGGTACTACGAGCTTCGCGAGGCCGAGATCCGCTACCGCGCGCTCGTGGAGCAGATCCCCGCCATCACCTACACGCAGGTCGAGGACGAGACCACCCCGACGGGGTTCCGCGACGTGTACATCAGTCCGCAGACGATCCCGCTGCTCGGGTACTCGCCGCTCGAATGGCAGGAGGACCCGACGCTCTGGATCACGACGATGCATCCCGACGACCGGGAGCGCGTGACGTGCGAGGATCGCGACGCGGCGAAGCGCGGCGATCGGTTCGCGAGCGAGTACCGGGTGATCGCTCGAGACGGCCGCGAGGTCTGGTTCCGCGACGAGGCCGTCCTCGTCGAGGACCCCGTCTCGGGGGTGTCGTTCTGGCAGGGCGTCATGTTGGACGTAACGCCACAGAAGCAGGCGGCCGCCCATCACGCCGAGCTCGAGGCGAAGTACCGTGCGCTCGTCGAGCAGCTGCCGTCGGTCGTGTACCTCGGCGAGTACGGGGAGGACGGCGACTGGCTCTACGTCAGCCCGCGCCTCGAAGCCGTCCTCGGATACACGCCCGAGGAGTGGCTCGCGCACCCGCACCCGATGGCGTCGTTCGTGCACCCCGACGACATCGACCGCGTCCGGGCGGAGGAGCGCCGCTCGCAACAGGAACACCGCGTCTTCAGCAGCGACTATCGCATGGTCGCGAAGGACGGCTCGTGGATCTGGATCCACGACGAGGCGGTGGCGGTGCTCGACGACGATGGCACCCCGTTCGTCCTCCAGGGAACGATGACCGACATCACCGAGCGCAAGCGCTCGGAGGAGGAGCTCGCGGCCGCGCTCGAGCAGCTCCGCGCGCTCGACCGGCTGAAGAACACGCTCCTGCACACGCTCTCTCACGATCTCAAGGGGCCGCTCACGGCGATCCTGGGCGCGGCGAGCACGTTGCGGCGGCTGGACCACGAGCTGCCGGAGGCGGAGCGGACCCACATGCTGAAGACGCTCCAGGAGCGGACCGAGGCCATGAACGAGCTGGTGACCGACCTGCTCGACCTCGACCGGCTGGAGAAGGGCCTCGAACCCCGACGCTTCCCCGTCGACCTGGAGGAGGTCGTGCGGAACCTGGCGACGTCGTCCGAGGCGATGGGCGGACGTCAGGTCACGCTCGACACCCAGCGCGTCGTGCTACCGCTCGACCGAGCGAAGGTCGAGCGGATGGTAGACAACCTGCTCGCGAACGCCGTCCGGCACACGCCGGAGGGCTGCCGCGTCTGGGTGCGGGCGCACCCATCGGGGGGCGGCGCCGAGATCATCGTCGAGGACGACGGACCTGGCATCCCCGACGCTCTGAAGGGATCGGTGTTCGAGACGCTCCGTCGCGGACCCGACGCCGAGGAGCTGCCGGGCTCGGTCGGGCTGGCGCTCGTCGCTCGCTTCGCCGAGTTGCACGGCGGACGCGCGTGGGTCGAGGACCGTGCGGGCGGCGGGGCGTCGTTCCACGTGTTCCTCCCCTCCACCGGCCCGCACGACCAGCCGGAGGAGCCGACCGTCAGCCCGATCTAGCCCCGATCGCCGCCTCGATCTCTCTCGCGGCCGCGACGACGTGACGCGCGTGCCGCCGAGCATCCGCCGGTCTCATCCGGGACATCGGACCCGATACCGACACGACGGCGATCAGATGTCCGTCACCGTCCCGGACGGGCGCGCTGACGGAGCCCACACCCGCCTGCCGCTCGCCCGCACTATGCGCCCATCCGCGCCTCGCGACCCCGGTGATGTCGGTCCGCAACGCGGCAGACCTGCCGGACGAGCGCAGCAGCCGCTCGCGGTCGGCCTCGTCAGCGTCGGCGAGGAACACCTTGGCGGCCGACCCCGCCGTCATCGGCAGCGATACCCCCGGTTCGACGATCGTGCGGAGCTCGTTGGGCGACTCGACCGCCGCGACGCACACCCGCTCGTCGCCGACGCGCACGTACACCTGCGAGCTCTCGCCCGTTCGCCCGGTGAGCCGCTCGAGCGTGGGCCGCGCGGCGTCGGCCAGCGGCAGGTCGCGCGACGCGGCCGAGCCGAGCCGGATCAGCCCGGGCCCGAGGGCGTACCCTTCGCGCGAGCGCCGAACCAGGCCGTGGGTCTCCAGCGCGCCTAGTAGGCGATGTGCCGTCGGCCGCGGCAGCCCGGCGCGCCCCGCGACCTCCGCGAGCGTGCGAGCGCCGTTCTCGAGCGCGGCGAGCAGGGCGACGGAGCGGTCGAGGACGCCGACGCCCGATCCGGGCTGGCGACCGGCGCCGCGCGTTGGTACGCTTCTCATGTCCACGTACCGATACCAGATTCCACTATGCGGAACAACCCACGGTCGGGGTTGTGGGAGGCGAAATGGTCCGAACGCTCTCGGAGAAGGTATGGGAACGGCACGTCGTCCGTCGCGCCGACGGTGAGCCGGACCTGCTGTACGTCGACCTGCACCTCGTGCACGAAGTCACGAGCCCGCAGGCGTTCGACGGCCTCCGGATGAACGACCGCGTGGTGCGACGCCCCGACCTCACCCTGGCGACGATGGACCACAACGTCCCGACCGCGCCCGGCCCCGCCGATCCGGTGTCGGTCCGGCAGATGGAGGCGCTGGTCCGCAACTGTGAGGAGTTCGGGGTCCGCCTTTTCCCGATGGGGCACCGCGATCAGGGCATCGTCCACGTGATCGGCCCGCAGCTCGGTCTCACGCACCCCGGCTCGGTGATCGTCTGCGGCGATTCCCACACGAGCACGCACGGGGCGTTCGGCGCGCTCGCCTTCGGGATCGGCACGAGCGAGGTCGAACACGTCCTCGCGACGCAGACGCTCCGCCAAACACGGCCCTCGACGATGGCGGTCGAGGTAGAGGGCGAGCTGCCACCCGGCGTCTCCGCGAAGGACGCGATCCTCGCGATCATTGCCCGGATCGGGACGGGCGGAGGCGTCGGGCACGTGATCGAGTACCGGGGCAGCGCGATCCGATCCCTGTCGATGGAGGGCCGAATGACGGTCTGCAACATGTCGATCGAGGCCGGCGCGCGAGCAGGCATGATCGCCCCCGACGACACGACGTTCGCGTTCCTCGAGGGCCGGCCGCATGCGCCGTCCGGCCACGTGTGGGAGCGCGCCGTCGAAGACTGGCGCTCGCTCGCGACGGACGACGGCGCGACGTTCGATCGCACGGTGACGATCGACGCGGCGACGTTGCGCCCGCACGTGAGCTGGGGCACGAATCCCGGACAGACCGTCACGATCGACGACTCCGTACCCGAGCCGGCGAGCGACGCGGCGGTGCGGGCGCTCGAGTACATGGATCTCCGTCCCGGCACGCCGATCCGCGAGATCAGACCCGACACGGTGTTCATCGGCTCGTGCACGAACAGCCGGATCGGCGACCTCCGTGAGGCGGCGGCCGTGGTCCGCGGTCGTACCGTGAGCCCCTCGATCCGCGCGATGGTCGTGCCGGGCTCGATGCTCGTGAAGTTCGAGGCAGAGCGCGAGGGCCTCGACGTCGTCTTCAAGCAGGCGGGGTTCGAGTGGCGGGACGCCGGCTGTTCGATGTGCCTCGGGATGAACCCGGATCAGCTCCGGCCGGGTGAGCGGAGCGCGTCGACGTCGAACCGCAACTTCGAGGGCCGTCAGGGAAAGGGCGGACGGACGCACCTCGTCTCGCCGGCCGTCGCGGCGGCCACCGCGATCGCCGGGCACTTCACGACGCCAGAGGACCTGCCGGAGGATCTGTGATGCAGCCGTTCACGTCCCACACCGGCCGCGCGCTCCCCTTGGATCGCGCCGACGTCGACACGGATCAGATCATCCCGGCCGAGTACCTGAAGCGGATCGAGCGGACGGGGTTCGGGCCTTTCCTGTTCGCCGAGTGGCGCAAGGACCCCACCTTCGTGCTGAACGATCCCCGCTTCGAGGGCGCGACGATCCTGCTGGCCGGTCCGAACTTCGGGAGCGGCTCCAGCCGCGAGCACGCGGTCTGGGCCCTCGAGGATCACGGCTTCCGCGTCGTAGTCAGTGAGCGGTTCGCCGACATCTTCCGTAACAACTGCATGAAGGTCGGGCTGCTCCCCGTCGAGCTGCCCGGCGAGGCCGTCCGTGCGCTGATGGACGCGGTGCTCGACGACCCGTCGACCGAGATCACGGTCGACCTCGGGTCGATGCGTGTGAGCGCCCCCACGGTCGGCGAGTCGTTCGAGATCGATCCGTTCACGAGGTGGCGGCTGCTCGAGGGGCTCGACGACATCGGGCTCACGCTGCACCACGAGGACGCGATCGCGCGGTTCGAGGCCTCACGACCTCCGTGGCTCCCGACAGCAGCTCCGTCAGCGTGAGCGCGTCGCGGACCGCGGCACCGCCGGGATCGTTGTTGAAGTAGATGTACGTCTCGCGCGCCGGCGATGCGGCGATCCGCTCCGCCCAGCGCCGGAGCTTGTCCCGAGGGTAGTCCGCGATCCCCGGCCGGCCTTGGTGGAACCGGACGTACGACCATCCGCCCGTCACGACCTTCGGCACGCGGGCGCCCGGCCGGTCGGCGAGGACGAACGCCGCGCCGGCCGCATCGAGCGCGGCGAACACGTCGTCCCGCTCCCACGACCGGTCGCGGAACTCGAACGCCGACCGCAGGCTGGTCGGCAGGAGATCGAGGAACTCACGCAGCAGCCCCACGTCGGCCGCGAACCTCGGCGGGAGCTGGAACAGGACCGGCCCGAGCTTCTCGCGCAGATGCCGGGCGCGGTCGAGGAAGACGCCGACCGCCTCGCCCGCGTTCCGCATCCGCCGGATGTGGGTGATGTATCGGCTCGCCTTGATCGTCAACACGAACCCCGGCGGGGTGTCGGCGCGCCAGCGGGCGAAGCTCTCCGCCTTGGGCAGCATGTAGAACGAGTTGTTGACCTCGACGGTGGGGAAGCGCTCGGCGAAGAACGGCAGCCATAGCCGCTTCGGCACCTCGCGCGGGTAGAACGGACCGCGCCAGCTGTCGTACTGCCAGCCGCTCGTTCCGATCAGGACCCTCACGGCCACCTCGGTACCCTCCCCGCCCCTGGATGCGCGCCCTCGGGGTCAGACTAAAGCCCCTACCAGGGCCGACCGATGCCTCATGCATGCCGGGAGATCCCGTCGTTTCCGTACGGCCGGATCCCGGTCAGGAGCGAACAGGCCGTCAGCGCCGTCGCGACACGGTCCGGCGGTCCCCGAGGCCGGCCTCGCCCGGGGCCGAGGAGGGACGCACGGAGGAGGCCTCGCTCGAGCGTTGGACGTCGACCGTCGCCGATCTGGCGCAGCTCCGCGACGAGCTGGAGGCCCTGCTGTCTTCGGCCTCATCGGATCGGATCCCGGAGCCGACCATCCGCTCGCTCGCGTCGCTCCGCGAGCGTCTCGGACAGGTGCTCGACGGCGCGAAGGTGACCGAGGACCTGCTTCGGCGTCGGAGCGAGGCCCGCTTCAGCTCACTCGTCCAGAACTCCTCCGACGTCGTGATGGTCGTGGATGCCGACTCGACCATCCGGTACGTCAGCCCTTCGGTCGAGCGCATCCTCGGATACGAGCCGGTGCAGCTCGAGGGAGGACGGCTGACCGACGCGATCCATCCCGACGACAAGGCCCAGATGCTGCAGTTCCTCACGACCGGGGGACGGGAACTCGGCGCGGCATCGGGCCTCGCCGAGTTCAGGCTGCGACACCGGGATGACTTCTGGCTCCAGGTCGAGACGCTGCGCACGAACCTGCTGCACGACCCGAACGTCCGGGGCATCGTCCTCAACACGCGGGACGTCAGCGAGCGCAAGGCGTTCGAGGAGCAGTTGCAGCACCAGGCGTTCCACGACCCGGTCACAGACCTCGCGAACCGCGCCCTCTTCCGTGACCGCGTCGAGCACGCGCTGCAGCGCCGCACCCGGGATGCGCAGCCGATCTGGGTCCTGCTGATGGACGTGGACGACTTCAAGACGATCAACGACTCGCTCGGTCACGTCGCCGGCGATCTCGTGTTGCGACAGGTCGGCGAACGGCTGCGTAACTGTCTGCGGACCGCGGACACCGCCGCCCGCCTGGGCGGCGACGAGTTCGCGATCCTGCTCGAGGACGGCGGTGACAGCGTGGACGTCGCCGACGTCGCCTCCCGGATCATGCGCTCGCTCGAGGGTCCGTTCCGGGTCGGGCGCAAGGACGTCTTCGTCCGCGCCAGCATCGGGATCGCAACCACGATGCCCGAGGACCCGCAACCCGAGGGCGCCGACGAGCTCCTGCGCAACGCCGACGTCGCGATGTACATGGCCAAGGAGGCGGGGAAGGGTCGGTACCAGGTCTTCGAATCGGTCATGCACGACACCGCGCTCCGCCGGCTCGAGCTCAGGGCCGACCTCCAGCGCGCGATCGACAACGAGGAATTCGTACTGCACTACCAGCCCGTGATCGAGCTGCTGACCGGGAAGGTCGCCGGCGTCGAGGCACTGCTCCGCTGGAACCACCCCAAGCGCGGCATGGTGCCGCCACTCGAGTTCATCCCGCTCGCCGAGGAGACAGGTCTGATCGTGCCGATCGGACGTTGGGTCCTCGAGGAAGCGTGCCGCGAGGCCGTCCGGGTGCAGGAGCGATACGCGATGGATCCGCCGCTGCACGTCGCCGTCAACCTGTCGGCACGACATCTCCAGCGCCGCGAGATCGTCGACGAGGTAGCGGACATCTTGATGACCTCGGGGCTCGACCCATCAGCCTTGATCCTCGAGATCACGGAGAGCGTGATGATGCAGGACGTGGAGCTCTCGCTGGAACGGCTCACCGAGCTGAAGCAGCTTGGCGTCAAGCTCGCGGTCGACGACTTCGGGACCGGGTACTCGTCGCTCAACTACATCCAGCGTTTCCCGATCGACATCCTCAAGGTGGACAAGTCGTTCATCGACGCCTTCAACGACGACGCGCGGAAGTCGGCGCTGACGGCGACGATCATCCGGCTCGCCGAGGATCTGGACCTGCGTCCCGTCGCGGAGGGCATCGAGCGCGCCGATCAGCTCGAGAAGCTCCTCGACCTCAACTGCGACCTCGGCCAGGGGTTCTACTTCGCGAGACCGATGCCGCCCGAGGGGATCGACGAACTGCTCGCGGCACGTACGACGTTCCCGCCCGACGGGGACGGCACCCGGCCGGCGCGCCCTCAGCGACGGGCGCGGCGCGCTTCTGGCCCAACGGCCTAGGCCGATCCCCCTTCCCGCGTCCCCAGGAACGCGAATACCATCACCCGGCTGACCGTTCGGGAGGGGTTCCGTGATGGCATGGACGAGGACCGGCTCCCGCGGGCGGGTCCCGGACATGAGGCGCCGCCGTGGCGGGTCGCTCACCGAATCCCGTCAACCGGGCGATAGGATTCGCTCGATAGCAGCGGAGGTTCGCCACTGGGGGACGGCACCGACATGACGGAGCAGCGGAGCGAGCGTGTTCGCGTCCTGATCGGCGGGAACATCTACGCGAAGCGCGCGCTCGTGCGTCGGTTCCTGGAGGACGACGGCTTCGACGTCGCCGCCGAGGTCATGACGTCCGAAGAGCTGCTGGAGGCGGCCGGGGCCGAGCCGGTTGAGGCGATCGTCGTCGACGAGGAGCTGCTTCCTGGGTCGGTCGCGCCGCTGCGCCAGCTAGCGCCCGACGCAAGGATCGTGGTCTTCACCCGGAGCGCCGCGGGCGCACCCGGGCCGCCGGGCGCCGACGGGTACCTGGAGAAGGGCATCGGGTTGGCGAGCCTCACTGCGATGCTGCACGGGCTCATGTCACAGGCTCCGCCGCCGCTCGACCTCACATGGACCGAACCACCGCCACCACCGCCCCAGGAGCGTCGTGTGCTCGCCGGACTCGGCGGCGTCGCCGCTGCGATCGTGGCCCTCGCGCTGCTCGCGCTGGCGGTCTTCGGCAACCTCCCCGGTGACGTCCTGCCGCCGCCGGCGCGCATCGACGACGAGCCGTCGGCGTCGTCCGGCGTGCCATCCACGGGGATCTCCGCGCTCGACGTCGCCTTCGCCGACCTGCGACAGCTCGAGGAGGCGCTCGAGGCGGGCAGGAACGTCGGAGCGAGCGTGCTCGCCGAGGCCCTGATGCGCGCCCGGGCGCTGGCCGACGACGCGGGCTACTCCCTGTTCAGGCTCGACTTCCGGCTCGAGTCGTTGCTGGACCGGATGTCGGATTCGCTCGACGCCTCGCTGGTACCCACGTTCCAGTCGATCTTCGGCGCGCTGTTCCCCGGGATCGACTTCGGCGCGGACGAGCCCCAGCCCGACATACAGGCCGGCGAGGACGACGTCATCGTGATCGTCGACACCGGCGGCGACGACATCGCGCCCGATGTGGATGGGGCCGGTGGAAGCGGCGGTGGGGGTGGCGGAGGCGCTGGTGGAGGTGGCGGCGCTGGTGGAGGTGGCGGCGGAGGCGCTGGTGGAGGTGGCGGCGGAGGCGCCGGTGGAGGCGGTGGTGGTGGCGATGATCTGGTCGACGACGGAGGCGATGACGCAGGCGACGGTGGGACCCCTGAGGAGGAGCCGGTCCCGGGCCAGGGCAACCACTTCGGCTGGCGGAACAAGCCACCGTCGGGCGGGTGGAGGGGCGACAACCCGAAGTCGAACGGCAACGGCAACCCGAACGCGAACGCGAACGCGAACCCGAACGCGAACCC
>DATHSY010000137.1:0-4634 GCA_035463715.1 Actinomycetota bacterium
GTCTGCCACGCGGCGAGCGCCGTGAGCCAGGGGAGCCGGCTGATCGCGATGAAGGTCCCACCGACGTCCCAGGTGGCGCCGGGCTTGAGTGCGAGATAGGCGAGCCAGCGCCCGTCGGGCGAGAGATCACAGCGCTGCGGATACAGCGTCCCGCGTAGCCACGAACCCGGCTCGTACGTACCGCGCTCGACGTCCCACCGCCCGACGTGGTACCACGCGGTCGGTCCTCGGCGCAGGACCGCGACGATCGGTGCGTCGAGCGCCGGGATGCAGAAGATCCGAGGCGGCGTCATCGGGTCGTCCTATCGGGTTCGTCGGCGTGGGGTGCGCCAGCGCGCCGGGGAGGACTCGAACCTCCGACCCGCTGCTTAGAAGGCAGCCGCTCTATCCACTGAGCTACCGGCGCTCGGGACCAGTGTAGGCGCTCCTACATCCCGCCCCAGCGAAGATCAGGAGCGCCGCGCCGAGCGCGGGCGACTAACCCAGCCTCAGAACGGGAACTGGTCGGGGAGAGCCGGCCAGGCGCCCCGACCGGTTCTCGTGCGTCCGGCCACCGGACGAACGCCGAGCGGCGCGAGAGGGAGGGAGTCGCCATGGACGCATGGGTGTGGATCGTGATCGGCGTGGTGATCGTGGTCGCCCTCGTGGCGTGGGCCGCGATGCAGGCGAGCCGGCGACGGCGCACCGCTTCGCTGCGGTCCCAGTTCGGCGACGAGTACGACCGGATCGTCGAGACGGCCGAGTCGCCGCGCGAGGCGGAATCCGAGCTCCAGCAACGGCGTCAACGTCGGGAGATGCTGGAGATCCGTCCGCTTCCACCGGGCGCTCGCGTGCGCTACGTCGAGGAGTGGCGTGCGGTGCAGGCTCGGTTCGTGGACGACCCCGCCGGCGCGCTCGCCGCCGCCGATACGCTCGTGACCAAGGTGATGAGCGAGCGGGGCTACCCGATGGAGGACTTCGACCAGCGGACCGCGGACATCTCTGTCGATCACCCCGGGACCGTCGCCGACTACAGGGCCGCACACGACATCTCGACGCGGATCGCGGACCGCGAGGGGGACGGCGAGGCCGATACCGAGGAGATGCGGCAGGCGATGGTGCACTATCGGTCGCTGTTCGACGAGCTCCTCGAGGAGCTCGACGCCGAGATGCCGGGCGACACCGGCGACACACGCACCGGCTGAGGCTGACCCGGGACGTTCCCCCGCCCGCTTCGCCGCTCCACGGCTATCCTTGCCGACGCCGTGGAGCAGACGACGATCGTGCGGGCAGGCCGGCTCGTGGACTCGCGCGCCGGCGAGGTGGAGCGGGACCGGATCGTCGAGATCCGCGACGGCACCGTCGACCGGGTCGGGCCCGACGACGGCCGATACCCGGACGGCGCCCGCGTGATCGATCTCTCCGCGTACACGGTGCTCCCCGGTCTGATCGACTGCCACGCACACCTGATCGGCCTGCACGAGGCCGAGACGGGTTCGGTCGACTACTCGCAGCAGCTGCTGCGGACGGGGGCGCAGGAGGCCCTGACCGGCGTCCGCAACGCTCGGCTCACGCTCCGCGCCGGCTTCACGTCCGTCCGCGACGTCGGCACGTTCCGGGCGTTCACGGATGTCGCGCTGAGGGACGCGATCGAGGCCGGGTGGATCGAGGGACCTCGGATGCAGTGCGCCGGTGCCTACGTCACCGTCTCGGGCGGTGGCGGTGACATCCCGCCCGCGGCGCTGGACGTGGAGATCCCGCGTGAACTCCGGTTCGGCGTCGCGAACTCCGTTGACGAGATCCGGCACCGCGTCCGCGAGATCGTCCACCGTGGCGCCGACCTGATCAAGTTGATCGCCACCGGCGCGGTGATGACGAGAGGGACCGATCCCGGTGCCCCAGAGTTCTCCGAAGGGGAGATCAGCGCTGCCGTCGAGGAGGCATCCCTGTATGGGATCCACGTCGCGGCGCACGCGCACGGGGCCGAGGGCATCAAGCGCGCGATCCGCGCGGGTGTGAGATCGATCGAGCACGGCTCGCTGATCGATGACGAAGCGATCGACATGATGGCCGAACGCGGGACGTACCTCGTCGCCGACATCTTCGACGGCGACTGGATCGCGACGATCGGCGCCGAACGCGGGTGGCCCGCGGAGATCCTTGGCAAGAACGAGGGGACGACGCAGGCGCAACGGGACGGGTTCACAAAAGCCGTGAAGGCGGGCGTCAGGATCGCGTACGGGACCGATAGCGGCATCTACCCGCACGAGATGGTGGGGCGTCAGCTTCCGTACATGGTGCGGTTCGGCATGGCGCCGATGCAGGCCATCCAGAGCGCGACGAGCGTCGCCGCGGAGTTGATGGGCTGGCAGGACCGTGTGGGATGGCTGGGCCCCGGAATGGCGGCCGACCTCGTCGCCGTGGCGGGCGACCCCGTGGGCGACATCGGCGTGCTCACCGATGTGGCCTTCGTCATGAAGGACGGGCGCGTCGCGCGAGCGACGGGGGAGTAGGGTGAGGTCATGAAGAACTGTCCGTACTGCGCTGAGGAGATCAAGGACGAGGCGATCAAGTGCCGATGGTGCTTGAGCTGGCTCGTCGAGCAGACGCCAGCGTCTGCCAGCACGCCGCCGCAGGGCGTCTCCGAAACCCAGCCCGCCTCCGGCGCCAGCACGGCGATGACGACTCCGCTCGCCGCCGCTCCCGGAGCATCGACGACCGCCGCGTCGCAGATGTCCTCGCCGCAGGGCGACAAGGTCGAGTTCACCCACACCGGCGAGCGCTACCTGCTGGGGTACGGGCCCGACTACTTCGGGATCTGGGACCGGCAGTCGCCGTCGATGCCGAGCGAGCGGTTCCCAAGGACCGACGACGGCTGGCGCCAGGCGTGGCAGCGCTTCGTCGCGATCGAATCGAACTGGATGGATCTTCGGAGCGGTCAGCGGAGCTGACCCCGCCCGACCGGCGCTTGCTACGCTTGGCGCCTGACGCGGGTGTAGCTCAATGGTAGAGCTCCAGCCTTCCAAGCTGGTGGTGCGGGTTCGATTCCCGTCACCCGCTCTGCGTCGTCGGTCTTGCTGCTGCTGATCACCCACCGAACGCCTCCTCGACCCGGCTTCATCCTCGGGAAGATGTGAAAGAAGTATTGCGAAAGCGAAGTTTCGCAAGTATCCTTTCGCGTATGGCCGCGGGAGACGACAGGGGCCATAGAGGTCAGAGGCGCCAGAAGGGTCGGACGCTTCGGCTCACGGAGCCGCGGCAGATGCTGGCGCTCGCGCATCCGCTCAGGCTGCACCTCCTGGGCGCCCTTCGGGCAATGGGGCCGGCGACGGCCACGATCCTGGCCGAGCGCGTCGAGGCGAGCGTCCCGCTCGTCAGCTATCACCTCAGGCAGCTGGCGGCGAACGGGTTCATCGAGCAGGCCGAGAGCCCTACCGGCGACGGCCGCGAACGGTGGTGGCGCGCTTCGCACCAACGCACGAGCTGGTCCCGTGTCGACTTCCTCGACACGCCCGAGCGCCGAGCCGCCGAGCAGGCCCTCAGCCTCGAGGTCGTGCGCCGGTACGCCGAGGCGGCGGAGCGGTGGCTCGAGCGGTCGGACGGATGGCCGAGGGAGTGGGTCGAGGCCGCCGATATGAGCGACTGGATCGTCAACGTGACGCCGTCCGAGCTGCGAGCGATGCGCTCCGAGATCGGGGCCGTGATCGAACGGTACGCATCGCAGCCGAAGGGTGAGGGGCGGGCCCTCGTCCACGCGATCGTCAACCTCCTGCCGCGCGGCGAGGTGCCGACCCGATGACCACCGACAGGCCGGCGCCGTCACGGAGCCGCGTCCCGGTGTTCGCGCTGCTGAGCGCGAACGCGATCTCACTGACTGGCAACATGGCTTCCCACGTCGCGATCCCATGGTTCGTCCTGGAGACGACCGGGAGCGCGGCGCGGACCGGGGTGACCGCGTTCGCCGGCCTGCTTCCGATCGTCCTGTCCGGGATGTTCGGGGGCGCCCTCGTCGACCGGCTCGGGTACCGGCGCACCAGCATCCTCGCCGACCTCGCGAGCTGCGGCGCGGTCGCGGCGATCCCGTTGCTGCACTCAACGATAGGTCTCGAGTTCTGGCAGCTCGTCGTCCTCGTGGTCCTCGGCGGGCTGCTCGACGCGCCCGGAGGGACCGCACGCGGCGCGCTCATCCCCGACGTGTCCCGACGCGCCGGATGGAGCCTCGAACGCTGGAGCGGCGCGAACGCCGTGGTCGAGCGCGCCGCGCGTCTGGCCGGCGCCCCGCTGGCAGGCGTGCTGATCCTGGTGGTCGGGCCGACGAACATCCTGTGGATCGACGCCACGACGTTCCTCGTGTCGGCGGCCGCCGTCGCGCTCGGAGTGCCGCGCCCGGCGGGGCGGCCGCGCGAACGGAAGACGCGGTACGTCGCTGAGCTGCGCGCGGGTTATGCGTTCCTCCGCGGCGATCCCACGCTGGCGAGCCTCGTCGTCATGCTCTCGATCACGAACCTGCTCGACGCCGTCTCGTTCGTGGCGTTGCCGGTCTACGCGGAGCGGGTCTACGACAGCCCCGTCGCGTTGGGCGCCATGATCGGCGCGCAGGGAGCCGGATCGGTCCTGGGGGCGCTCGCCTTCGCGGCGGTCGGACACCGGGCCAG
>DATHSY010000138.1:0-3202 GCA_035463715.1 Actinomycetota bacterium
CGGGCTGGAGAACGGGCAGCCGCTCTCGCTGCGCGAGACCGGCAAGGTGCTCGGTCTGTCGGGCGAGCGCGTCCGGCTGATCGAGCGGGAGGCGCTGCGCAAGCTGCGCGACTCCAACCTGATCTCCGCCGTCAGCATGACGTAGGGCGCCTCGAGCAGGCGCGTGCCACCCCTCGCGTCGCTTGTGGGTGCACACTGGACGGGTGGAGCTCGCGAGCGAAGTGACGATCCGGTACCGCGGCGTGCGGCTCCCGGGGACCTTCACACCAGCGTCCTCGGGGGCTGATGCCGTCGTCGTGTTCGCGCACGGCAGCGGCTCGAGCCGCTTCAGCCCCCGCAACATCGCAGTGGCAGAGTCGCTTCACGCACGCGGGTTCGGAACGTTGCTCTTCGACCTGCTTACCGAGGACGAAGTTAGGGACCGCCGGAACGTCTTCGACATCGAGTTGCTCTCCCCCCGGCTCATGACTGCCGTGGAGTGGACCGACCTTCGTCACGAGATGCCGATCGGGCTGTTCGGGGCGAGCACCGGGGCTGCGGCCGCGCTCGTCGCTGCGGCGGAGCTGCCCGACGTCGTTCGCGCGGTGGTCTCCCGCGGCGGCCGTCCGGACCTCGCCCCGGCGGCGCTCGGCCGCGTCACGGCGCCGGTGCTGTTGATCGTCGGCGAGCGCGATGTGCAGGTCCTCGAACTGAACCGCGATGCGCAGCGGCGCATGACCGCGACCGAGACCGCGCTCGAGGTCGTCCCGGGGGCGACGCATCTGTTCGAGGAGCCGGGCGCGCTCGAGGAGGTGGCGAGCCTCGCCGGCGAATGGTTCGGTCGGTACCTCCGCGGTTAGGCGGGCGTCGATCCGCCCGCGCCCGGGCCGGCGTGAGGCGCATCAGCCCCGCCGTCACGACGATCTCTCCGCGAGACGGCGCGCCAACTCGAGCTGCTCGCCGATCGCAGCCATCACGACCCCGCTGAACGCGTCGAGGTCCGCCTGCGAGGCGACGTCGCCCACCGGTGCGACCTGCCGGCCGTACGCGATCGCCACCGTCGGCCGGAACGGCCGCCGCCATGTGAGCCCGGTCCTCGGCCAGCGCGTCTGCGTCCCCCAGATCCCCGCGGGGATCACGGGCGCTCCCGTGGCGAGCGCGATCCGCGCCACGCCGGTGTGACCGCGCTGCGGACGCGTCGGGTCCCCCGGGTTGACGTGTCCCTCCGGGAAGATCCCGGCGAGGGCGCCGTCGCCTACGGTCGCGATGGCTTCGTCGAGCGCCGCGACGTCACGCTGTCCGCGCCGGACGGGGATCTGCCTGTACAGCCGGAGCGCCCATCCGAAGCGGCGTTTCGAGAAGAACTCGGCCGCCGCGAGGAACCTGGTCATCCGGCCCGCCCGCTCCGCGTTGACGAGCGCGAGCGCGATCCCGTCGAGCGCGCTGACGTGGTTCGCCGCGACGATCCCCGGTCCGGACCTCGGGATGTGCTCGGTGCCGAGGCAGCGCTGCCGGAACAGGAGCCGCCACGAGGGCCCGACTACGGCGACGCCGATCCTCCACGCGGCGTTCAGCTCGCCTCGCGCCCGCCGGGTCACCGCCGGATGCTAGCCTGCCCGGCCGGCCGAGACATGGGTCACGGCCGGTATAGACTGCGCCGCCGTGGACGCATCCGCGCTGAAGGAGCTGGCCGCCAAGCGGCACGACGACTTCGTCGAGGCGCTCCGCGAGATCGTGAACATCGACAGCGGCTCGTACTCGCCCGACGGCGTGAGCCGCGTCGCCGACGCGTGCGAGGCGCGGTTCCGCGAGCGAGGATGGGCCGTCGAACGCCTATCGCATCGGCCGGGAGCAGGTGAGCGACAGCTCGGCGACCTCGCGATCGGCCGTCTTGCTGGCGGCGGAGGGCCACGGATCCTGCTGATCGGCCACACCGACACCGTCTTCGACGACGGCACGACGGCGGAGCGGCCGTTCTCGATCGAGGGCGACCGCGCGTACGGGCCCGGCGTGTCCGACATGAAGGGCGGGCTGCTCTTGGCGTTCTTCGCCGTCGAGGTCCTCCAGGAGGCAGGCTTCGACGGATTCGCGCGCATCACGTATGTCTGCAACCCCGACGAGGAGATCGGTTCTCCGTGGTCGCGCGCGTTCATCGAGCGAGAGGCTGGCGATGCCGACGTGGCGTTCGTGCTGGAGAGCGGCCGAGAGAACGGCGACATCGTCTCGTCGCGCAAGGGCGTGTCCGACTACCAGATCGAGATCGTCGGCCGGGCCGCGCACGCGGGCGTGGAGCCGGAGAGGGGCCGCAGCGCGATCGTCGAGGGCGCGCACAAGATCCTTGCCCTCCACGGGCTGAACGGCCGGTGGCCGGGCGTGACGGTCAACGCAGGAGTCGTCCACGGCGGTACGCGCACGAACGTCGTCGCCGAGCGGTGCTCGATCGAGGTCGACCTGCGTTCGCCCGAGGAGTCGTCGTTGCAGAAGGTCGAGGCCGAGGTCGAACGGATCGCCGCGTCGCACACCGTCCCGGACGTCTCTGCCACGTGGACCGGCGGCAAGTGGCACCGGCCGATGGAGCGGAGGGAGGGCGGGGCACGGCTCGCCTCGCTCGCGAGCGAGATCGCACAGGAGCTCGGGTTCACGGTCGCGGACGCGGCGACCGGGGGCGCATCCGATGCCAACACGACCTCCGCCGCCGGCGTGCCGACGCTCGACGGGCTCGGGCCGGTCGGCGGCAACGACCATTCACCGACCGAGTGGATGGATCTCACCAGCGTCGTACCGAGGATGGCGCTGGTCGCCGGGTTAATGTCCCGGGCGGGGGCCGTTCTGTAGGGGAAGGGTCGATGGAGATCTCGACGGTCCGGCTCGACAAGCCGGACGACGTGAACCTGATCCTCGGTCAGTCGCACTTCATCAAGACCGTCGAGGACCTTCACGAGACGCTCGTGAGCGCCGTGCCGGGCTTGCGGTTCGGGATCGCGTTCTGCGAGGCGAGCGGGCCGCGGCTCGTCCGACGGAGCGGCAACGACCAGGAGCTCACCGAGCTCGCCGTCCGGAACGCGCTCGCGATCGGTGCCGGGCACTCGTTCGTGGTCCTGCTCCGCGACGGCTTCCCGATCAACGTCCTGAACGCCGTCAAGATGGTGCCCGAGGTCTGCCGGATCTTCTGCGCGACGGCGAACCCGGTCGAGGTCGTGGTTGGCGAGACGGAACAGGGACG
>DATHSY010000139.1:0-4862 GCA_035463715.1 Actinomycetota bacterium
CCCCCGACTGTCGATCCTGCAGGCGATCGTGCTCGGCCTGATCCAGGGTGCCACCGAGTTCGCGCCGGTCTCCAGCTCCGGCCACCTGATCCTGGTGCCCTGGGCGTTCGGGTGGGAGATCGTCGAGAACGCCGATCTGAACAAGAGCTTCGACGTGGCGCTGCACATCGGGACGCTCGTCGGGGCGCTGCTGTACTTCCGCCGTGACGTCGTGCGCTACACGATCGCGGCCGTCTCCTCGGTCCGCGCCCGCTCGATCAGGACCATGGACGAACGGGTCGCCTGGGCGATCGCCGTCGGGACGATCCCCGGGGTGATCGTCGGAGCGAGCCTCGAGCGGGTGATCCAAGACGCGCTCGGTGCGCCGTGGCTGATCGCCGTGATGCTGGCCGTGTTCGGCGTCGTCCTGTATGTCGTCGACCATGCGGCCGCACAGCGGCGCGACCTCGAAGACCTGCAGGTGCGGGACGGGCTGTTCCTGGGCGTCGCGCAGGCGCTGGCCCTCCAGCCGGGCGTCTCGCGCTCTGGCATCACGATCACGGCGGCGCGGGCGATGGGGTTCGACCGCGAGACGGCGGCGCGGTTCTCGTTCCTGCTCTCGCTGCCGATCATCGCCGGCGCCGGCGTCTACAAGGGCGTCGATCTGCTGTCCGAGGGCATCCCGCCCGGCATGGGGTGGCCGTTCGTCTGGGGGATGGCTTCGTCGGCGGTGAGCGGGTTCCTCGTGATCTGGTTCCTGCTGCGGTACCTGCGCCGGCACGACTTCGCGGTCTTCATGTGGTACCGGCTGGCCGTGGCCGCTGCGGTGTTCACGTTGATCGGCCTCGGGATCCGCGCCGCGACGATCTGAGCCCGAGGTCCGAACGGGCTAGACGCCGGCCACCGTCATCTCGGAGACCAGGATCGTAGGGACGCCGACCGACGTGAAGAACCGGAGGTCGTCGCCGACGGCGGCGATCGCCCTCAGCATGTCGGGGATCGTGCTCGCGATCGTCATCTCGCGCAGCGGCTCGCCGAGCGTCCCGCCGGTGATCCGCAGCCCGGTCGCACCGACCGAGAACTCGCCCGAGATCGGGTTGGCGCCCGAGTGCACGCCCGACACGTCCTGGACCAGGACGCCCCCGTCGGCCCTGCCCAGGAGCTCGTCGACGGTCGTCGATCCCGGCTCGAGGTAGAAGTTCGTCGTCCCGACGCCCGGCACGCTCTTGTAGCCGCCGCGCTGCGCGTTCCCCGTCGACCTCGTGTTGCCGCGGTGCGCGGTGTACGAGTTGTGCAGGAAGCCGTTCAACGTGCCGCTCGAGAACAGCTCGGTGCGCCCGGTCGGGACGCCCTCGTCGTCGAACGGGGCCGCCGCCGGCCCATCCGGTCGCCGCCCGTCGTCGACGAGCGTGAACAGCTCCGACCCGACCTGCTGCCCGACGAGATCCGCGAACAACGACCTGCCCTTCTGGACCGCCTCGGCGGATAGCGCCCCGGCGAGCACGCCGAGGAACGACGAGCCCGCGAAGCGGTCGAACACGACGGGCACGCGCGCCGACGGGGGTTTCGTCGCGCCGAGCAGCCGGGTCGCGCGCTCGACGGCCTCGACCGGGACCTCGGCCCAGGGGACCTCGTCGAGATCGCGGCCGACGCGGAACGACCAGCCGGACTGGGTCTCGTCCCCCTGCTCGGCCAGCGCCTCGACGACGACCCAGCAGTCCGTCCGCGCGTACTCGACCGACAGCCCGGTGGTCGACGCGATCGCCACGCGCGAGAGCGCATCGGCGCACGTCGTGTGGTCGACCTTCGTGACGCGCGGGTCGCGCGTCGTCGCGATCCGCTCGAGCTCGATCGCGATGTCGACCTTGCGCTCGGTGGGCATGTCGGCCTGCGATGGACGGAACAGCCACGCGAGCGGCTCGACGGTCGCCGGCGGCGGAAGGACCTGGTCGTCGTCCTCGGTCGCGAACGTGGCGTTCTGGCGCGCCTCCGAGACGGCCTGCCTGACCTCGTCGGGCGATGGGTCGGCCGCGTACGAGTAACCGAGCCGGCCGTCCACCAGCAGCCTGACCCCGACGCCACGCGACCCGGCGAACGTCAGTCCCTCGACCTCGCCATGGTGCGCGGTGACCTCGGTGCGCCGGGACTCCTCCGCGTACGCCTCGACCGCCTCGTCGGCCTGCGCGGCCTCGACGGCAGCGCGCACGAGGTCGCCGAGGTCAGGCACCGGTGCCTCCGACGGTGATCCGGGAGATGCGGAGGGTCGGCGAACCGCTGTCGACGGGCGCGGCCTGCCCGTCCTTGCCGCACACCCCCTGCCACGTGCCGAAGTCGTTCGCGACGGCGTCGATCCGCGACATGACCTCCATCGCCCGGCCGATCAGGTTCGCGCCACGGACCGGTTGCCCGACGCGGCCGTTCTCGATCAAGAAGCCCTCAGACACACCGAACACGAAGTCGCCGCTCGCAGGATTCGTCTGGCCGCCGCCGAGCGACGTCACGTACACGCCCGACCCGGTGGACGAGATCACGTCGTCCGCGTTCGACGAGCCGTTCAGGACGTACGTGTTGGTCATCCGGGCGATCGGTGGGTGCGCGTAGGACTGACGCCTCCCGTTGCCCGTCGACGGCTTGCCGTCCTTCTCGGCGCGGAGCCGGTCGTACAGCAACCCCTGCAGGACGCCGTCCTCGAACAGCGATGTCCGCTGCGCGGGCGTGGCCTCGTCGTCGAACGAGAACGAGCCCCAGCCGTTCGCGATCGTCGCGTCGTCTACGCCGTTCACGATCGGCGAGGCGACCTGCTCGCCGATGTGACCGCGGTAGACCGACGCCTCCTTATCGACGATGTCCGCCTCGAGCGGGTGCCCGACCGCCTCGTGGAACAGCACGCCACCCATCCCGGGCGAGAGCACGACCGCCATCTCCCCCGCCGGGGCGGGTCCCGCGTCGAGCATCGTGACGGCACGGCGCGCGGCGACCTCGGCCGTGGCGGCGGGCGGGTGAGCCTGGATGAACTCGACGCCCGCGAGCCCTGCCGGGCCGTGGAACCCCGTCTGGATATTGCCGTCGCGCGCCGCGACGACCTGCACGACCAGCCGGATGCGCGGGCGCTGCTCCTCCACCCATCGCCCATCGGAGGTCGCGATCAGCGCGCGCTGCACGGAGTCGCCGTAGCTCGCGATCACCTGACGGACACCGTCGCTGAACCCGCGCGCCGCGTCGTCCGCCTCGCGGAGCCATGCCACCTTGTCGGCTGACGGGATGGTCGACGCCGCGCGGGCCGCTCGGTGCACGACCGGCGGCTCGAGCGTGCGGAGATCGACGACCGATCCCGGGCCGTCCTCGGGCAGCGCGGCGGCTGCGGCGGACGCGGCCTCCAGCAGCGCGTCTCGGTCGAGGCGGTTCGAGAACGCGTAGCCGTACGACGTCCCTCGCGCGACCCGGACGCCGGCGCCTCGGTCCAGGCCGGTGGTGAGCTCCTCGATCTTGCCGTCGTCGAGCTGGATCGAGACCGAGACGCGTTCCTCGACGAACAGCTCCGCGAACGACCCGCCTCGGAGGCGCGCCGCACGCAGGACCTCCTCGGCGAGTTCGCGGTCGAGCATGGGTGGCGATGCTACCAAGCGGCCTGCTAGCGTCCGCCCGATCCGACGGAGGCCGACGATCGCCGACCCGCGTCGTACCGACATCGCGTGGCTCGCCGCGCTGGCCGCGGTGCTGCTCGCATGGTTCCTCGGTCCGTTCGTCGCATCCCGATACGCGTTCCCGGTCGGACCGGACGGCCCCGTCTACCTGTGGTGGACGAGGCTCGCGGGGTTGGACGGGCTCTCGGCGGTCGAGCGGCCCGGCATCCCCGCCCTCGCGCTGACGCTGTCCGGGACGTTCGGAACGCCGATCACCGCGACACTCTCGGCGCTCGAGGTCGCGCTCGCGATCGCCGTCGGAACGGCCTGCGCCGCGCTCGTCCGCCGGACGGACGCACCGCGGGGCGCCTGGCCGCTCGCCGGGCTGCTCGCCGGAACGTTCGCGGTGCACCTGGCCGCTGGCTACCTCGCGAACCTCGCGCTCGCCGCGACGTTCGCCGCCGCCGCCGTCCTGATCGCGAGCGGGACCCGAGCCGGAGCCATCGGCGCGGCCATCGTGCTCGGCGCGGGAGGGCTCGCGCATCCGCTGTTCCTCGTCGTCGCGATCGCGATCCTTGTCGCGACGGCGGCGTTGGGGTGGCGAGGGGACCGACTCGGGTCGATCCGAACGGTCGCGGCGGCGTCGGGCGCGGGCGCGATCGGCGCCGCGGCATGGTTCGCGACCCGGATCGGTCCCGCGCCGCTGGACGTGGACACGTCACGCGACGCGTTCCTTCGTCGCGTCGGGCTGGTCGACGTGTTGCGTTCGGCCTATCTCGACCGGCTCGTCGACCGGTGGGCGCGGTACGTGCAGTGGGCGTCGGTCCCGCTCGCGGCGATCGGGGCGCCGCTCGCGACGGGGTTCGTGGGTCGGTTCCTGATCGTCTGGCTCGGGACGACTATCCTCGGCGTTGCGGTCGGGGCGATCACCGGCGCGTTCCCGCCCGACCGGTTCATCACGTTCGGCTTCGCGATCCCGATCCTGGCCGCGCTCGGCGTCACGCGGCTGCCGGCGCTGCTGGCAGGCCGCCGCACCGTCGGGCTCGTACTCGGGACCGCGCTCACGGTCGCGATGCTCGCCGGCGCGTGGATCGCGTGGGCGCGACAGGAGCCGTTCATCGACACGGCGGAGGTTCACGACATCGAAGAGGTCGGTCGCTATGCCGTTCGAACGGACCCCGGCGTGGCGATCGTGTTCGAGGTGAACGACGAGGACGGCGAGCTCTCGTTCGAGGCGACGCGACTGAACAACGTGATCCG
>DATHSY010000140.1:0-3536 GCA_035463715.1 Actinomycetota bacterium
GGCGATGGACGTCTTCCCGGGCGGGACGCCGACGAAGGAGATCCTCGACGAGCTGGTGCCGGACCGGCCGGTGTTCATCAACAACCGCGACAACCACGCCGCGTGGGTGAGCTCGCGTGCCCTCGAACTTGCCGGTGTCGATGCAGGCACGCCCGATCCTCCGGACGGCCGGGTCGAACGGGATGCGTCGGGCGCGCCGGCGGGGACGCTTCACGAGGGTGCGATGAACCTCGTCCGGGCCGTCGTGCCAGCGGCGTCGGGCGACGAGCAGCTCCGCGGTCTTCTGCTCGCGCAGGAGTACCTGCACTCGCTCGGCATCACGGCGTGGCAGGACGCGATCGTCGGCACCTACTCGACGATGCAGGACAACTACGATACGTACGTCGGCGCAGCCGAACGCGGCGATCTCACCGCCCGGGTCGTCGGTTCGCTGTGGTGGGAACGAGCGAAGGGACTCGAGCAGCTCGGCTTCATCTCGGATCGTTGCGAGCGTGCACGCGAGGGAAGGTTCCGCGCGACGACCGTGAAGATCATGGCCGACGGCGTCTGCGAGAACTTCACAGCCGCGTTGCTGGATCCGTACCTCGGACCTGACGGCGAGCAGACCGACCACAACGGCATCGCGTTCTTCGAGCCGGACGAGCTCCGCGAGGCCGTCATCGCGCTCGACCGCGAGGGCTTCCAGGTGCACATCCACGTGATCGGCGACCGCGCATGTCGCAACGCCCTCGACGCGATCGAGGCAGCACGCGCGGCGAACGGCTGGAACGACAACCGTCACCACCTCGCGCATGTCCAGCTGATCCACCCCGATGACGTCGGCCGCTTCCGGGCGCTCGGCGTCACGGCGAACGCGCAACCGCTGTGGGCGGCGCTCGACCCGCAGATGACCGAGCTCACGATCCCGTTCATCGGCGATGAGCGGGCCACCTGGCAGTACCCGTTCGCGAGCCTGATCGCGACCGGCGCCAACATGGCGATCGGGAGCGACTGGCCGGTCTCGAGCCCCAACCCACTCTGGGAGATACACGTCGCGGTGAACCGCGTCTCGCCACCCGACTACCCGTACGGCACGCCGGGCGACGCGTTCTTGCCGGACGAGCGCATCACGTTGCCGCAGGCGATCGCCGCGTTCACGATGGGGTCCGCGTACGTGAACCACCTGGACGACGTCACCGGCTCGATCGAGGTCGGCAAGGACGCGGACCTCGTCGTGCTCGACCGGGACCTGTTCGAACATCGGGCCGCGGAGATCTCCGCCGCCGAGGTCGAGCTCACGCTCGTTGGAGGCGAGCCCGTCTTCGACGCGCTCCGGTAGGTCCGTCCGTCGCGCCAGGCGGTCTAGGTCTGCGCGGGCGTCTCGCAGCCGATCAGACGGCCGAAGACGGGTGAGATCGCGGCTTCGGTCTCGCGGTAGCCCGCGCTCCACGCGATGTCCCCGACGGCGACGACGGACGTGAGCGTTTCGGCCCCAGGCACCGTCACCGCGGCCGGCTTGCTTAGCTGGTCGGCCGTTGCCTGGACCACGACCGACCGCGGTCGTTCGTCCGTGCCGGCCACGCCCACGATCCACGCCCGGCCCGGCCCGCTGGCCGAGACCGCGGTCGCGTTGACGTTCCCAGGGAGAGGGCCGACCTCCGTCCATACGGTGCCATCCCACCGCAGCACCGAGCGGCCGACCGCCCACGCCTCCGTCGGCCCCGCCACCGAGACCGACGCGAGCCCGCCGCGCGCCTCGACGTCGAGCACGCGCTGCCAGGCCGACCCGTCGTACCGGAGCACGAGCGGTGTATTGCGGTGGTACCCGACCGCCCACACGTCGCCTGGCCCGGCCGCATCGATCGCATGCAGCGCGCTCCGGCCGGCACCGACCGGTACCGGGACGGTCCGGGTCGACGATCCATCCCACAGCACGACGACGGCGTGCTCGGCGCCGTCCTCCGGGTCGCCCGTGTAGCCGACCGCCCACACGGTGTCGTCGCTCACCACGGCGACACCCGTCAGCGTCAGGCCGGACGCGGCCCGCGGGGCCGCGATCTCGGCCCACGTCTTGCCGTCCCACCGGGCCAGGAGCCCGCTCGGGGGCCCCGCGTCGCGCGACCATCCGGCCGCCCACGCGACGCCGCCCGTGACGGCGTCGACATCGGTCAGGACGTCGACGATCGCGGTGTCCGGGCCCTTCACGCGTTCCCAGGCGCGGCCGTTCCAGCGCGCGATCGACGTCAGCGAGGCGGCCTCGGGCGCGCCGGTGTATCCGACCGCCCATGCGTCCCCTTGATCCGTGGCGGCGAGCCCGAGGACCGTCCCTCCCACCCCCCGGGTCAGCGTCCGCTCGAGCTGTTCGAACGTCGGGCGGCATCGCAGTGGCAGCGGTGTTTGCGTCGGCGCGTGGTCCCGTGCCGAGACCGTCGGCTCAGAGGTGAAGAGCGCGTTCAGGCCGAAGCCGGCGGCCAGCGTGATGACGGCCGCCACCAGGCCGTTACGGAGCGCGCGGATCTGGATGCTGTCCATGCCGTGCAGACGCTACCGGGACCGGACCGGTTTCGCGGGGAGGCGATTGCAGCTTCGATCGTCGGTCAGTACCCTGCGGCAGCCGTGCGAGGGGCCGAGCGGGACGTCATCGTGATCGGGGGAGGCCACAACGGTCTCGCCTGTGCCTCCTACCTGGCCAAGGGCGGGCTCGACGTGCTGGTCCTCGAGCGGCGGAGCGTCCTCGGCGGCGCAGCCGCGACCGAGGAGCCGTGGCCGGGCTACCGCGTCTCGAGCGCCTCCTACGTCGTCTCGCTGATGCCGCCGCAGGTCGTCGACGAGCTCGAGCTCAAGCGCTTCGGCTACGAGGTCTCGATCATCACGCCGGACTACTTCGTGCCGTTCCCGGACGGGACGTCGCTGACGCTGTGGGGCGACACGAGGCGCGACGCCGAGAACATCGCGCGATTCTCCAAGCGCGATGCCGACGCGTACGTCGAGTTCGACCGTTACTTCGATCGCGTTGCACGGCTGCTCAAGGATCTGCTGTTCGTCATCCCGCCGAACGTCACGCTCCGCGACTTCGGCGCGTGGCTCAAGACCGTCGCGAAGATGCGGAACTGGACCGGCCGCGACGTCCACGAGGCCGTGCGACTGTTCACGATGAGCGCCGCGGACTTCCTGGACGAGTGGTTCGAGGACGAACGCGTGAAGGGCGCTCTCGCGACGCAGGCGATCATCGGCGCGTGGTGCGGCCCGATGACGCCGGGCTCGGCGTACGTGCTGATGCACCACTGGATCGGCGAGATCGATGGGCACGCCGGTGCGTGGGGCTGGGTGAAGGGCGGCATGGGCGGCGTCAGCGCCGCGATCGCGCGCAGCGCCGAGGCGGCCGGCGCCGAGGTCCGGACCGACGTGGACGTCCGCCGCGTCGCGATCACCTCGAGCGGGCGCGCGTACGGCGTCGAGCTTGCCGACGGCTCCGAGCTGATGGCCAGGCGCGTCGTGTCGAACGCGCATCCGATCACCACGTACCTCGACCTGATCGGCGAACAGCGCCTGCCCGA
>DATHSY010000141.1:0-6993 GCA_035463715.1 Actinomycetota bacterium
GATCGACGGCAGCGGGTTCTCCGGCACGATCACCGCCGAGGCACCGACCGGCGGCGACGACGTGCTGATCGGCGGATCCGGCCCCGACATCCTGGGCGGCGGCAAGGGGAAGGACACGCTGATCGGCGGTCCAGGGCGCGACACGCTCGACGGCGGGCCGGGCATCGACACGTGCCGGGGCGGCCCCGGCCGCGACACGCTGATCTCGTGCTGACACGTTCTGCGAACCCGCACGTCACGGGCCAAGGTTCGGCACCTGGGGACGAGGTACCGTCTCTGGTCGTCGGATGGCACGCGCGAAAGGAACGATCGAGGTCGCCGGGCGGCTGGTGACCGTCAGCAACCCGCAGAAGGTCTACTTCCCCGCGACCGGACACACGAAGGGCGACCTGATCCGCTACTACCTATCAGTGGCCGCCGGCGCCGTCCGCGGGATCGCGGGCCGGCCGATGATCATGAAGCGGTTCGTGAACGGCATCGACGCGCCACCGTTCTACCAGAAGCGGGTCCCGGCCTCGACGCCCGATTGGGTCGAGACCGTGGAGCTGCGCTACCCGTCCAAGCGGACCGCTGAGGAGGTCGTCGTCCGCGACGCGGCGCAGCTCGTATGGGTCGTGAACCTCGGCTGCATCGATCTCAACCCGCACCCCCTCCGTGCGGACGACCTCGAGCATCCGGACGAGCTCCGGATCGATCTCGACCCGGTGCCCGGCATCACGTGGCCCCAGATACGCGACGTCGCGCTCGTCGTCCGCGACGTGCTGACCGATCTCGCGCTCACCGGGTGGCCGAAGACCTCCGGATCCCGAGGGTTCCACGTCCTCTGCCGGATCGAACGTCGGTGGACGTTCCCCGAGGTGCGACTCGCTGCACTCGCGATCGCGCGCGAGGTCGAGCGCCGGGCCCCGGACCTCGCGACGAGCCGTTGGTGGAAGGAGGAGCGCCACGGCGTCTTCGTGGACTTCAACCAGAACGCACGCGATCACACCGTGGCGTCGGCGTACTCCGTCCGGCCCACGCCGGACGCGCGGGTGTCCGCCCCGCTGCGGTGGCAGGAGGTCCCCGACTGCGATCCCGCAGCGTTCACGATCGACACCGTGCCGTCGCGGTTCGCCGAGGTCGGAGACCCTCACGAGGGGATCGACGAGGCGGCCGGCTCCCTCGATATGGCGCTCGCGCTCGCCGCCGAACAGGGCGACCCCGACCCCCGCCGGATCCGGCCGTTGATCGAGATCGCACGCGCCGAGTCACAGGACGAGGCGATGGCCGGGCTCGAACGCTGGCGCGAGCGGCACCCGAGCGTATGGGCGTACCTCGAACCGAACGACGTCCTCGTCGATGCGATGCGCGGCCGCTTCACGACGTGGACGAGGATCCGCGTGAACCTCGAGCACGTCCCGCACGCCGAGCGGCCGGCGCAGGAGCCCCTCGAGGTCGACTTCGACCCGTGGGCGGGGCTCGGATGGGACCGGGAGTGATGCCTCAAGCGACCGCTTCGATCGCGACGAGGCGGTGCGCCGGCGCGGCGAACGGCTCGGTGTCGTGGCACGTCAGCACGCGCGGCTCGTCACGCGACCGCTCGATCGTCACGCGGTAGCTCTGCGCCCGGGCGACCAGTGTGACGACGATGAGGCCGTCGCGGCGCACAGCCCCGGCGGGGCGCACGTCGTCGATGCCGTCCAGGCCCTGGTCGACACGGAACAGATGCTCGGCCGCCTGGACGGAGGTCGCGTAACAGGAGCGGCCGCGGTAATGCGCGAGGTCGATACGGCCGCGTCGGTATGCCATCGTGACCGAGGCCGCGTCCTGCGGCGCGAGGCGGCCGAAGTACATCCCGTGCGGGAACGCGACGAGGTTGCCCGCGAACCGGTCGCCGCCGACGTGCGAGCCCTCCCACGTCGCCTCCGCCTCCGACCGGGCGAGGGTTCGCGCGAGGGGCCGGCCGCGTTCGGCACAGCATGGGTCGTGACGGCCGTGCGTGCACACGACGAACAGCGGCTCGGCGACCCGCGTCATGCCGGAAGACTCGCCGCGCGAGAGGCCCTCGACATCGACGTCCGGGACGTCGTCGAGACCGCCGAGCTCCGCTCGCTCGAGCCACGGCGCGCCGGGCCCCGACCGGATCGCGAAACACGTGACGCGCCGGTCCGGCAGCGGTGGGACAGACGGGCGCCGGATCAGCAGTACCCGCACGTCGAACCGGTCCTGCGCCTCGCGCAGCGCCGCTCGGGTGGCCGACCGCATCCGGGCATCGTCGAGTGCGTGAACGCCCCACGGACCACCGTGCTCGACCAGCAACCAGCTCCGAACGGTCGAGGCCGTGCCGAACATCGGCGCGCCGATCAACTCGCTCCGCACGGAGCAGCGTTCGGCGGAGAGCCGGGGTCGCTGCGACATCTCGCGGAGGCTACCGGTCCAGCAGGAGCAGGCCCTCGCGCGCGAGCCTGCGGACGAGCACGGCCCGCGACGAGGCGTCCGCGAGATGCGCCGAGAGGTCGCCGACCGCGAACCGGTCCTGCACGGCGATCCATCGCATCGCGGGCTCGAGCCACGCCGGCATCACGAGCCGGCGGTCCCCAAGAAGGACCGTCAGCTCACCCCCGCGCGTGGTCAGGTCGCACACCGAGCCGGGTCGTCGCGACACGACCGTCCCGTCGTCGAGGCCGACGACCCGAAGCTCGTCCGACAGCGCGCCGCGCAGCAGCGGCGCGCGACTCGACAGGAACGCCTCGGTCCGGGTCGCGGCAACGTCGCCGGGGTCGACGAGATCGAGCGACGCGCGGAGCGTCGCGATCCGTTCGCGGACCGCCTCCCCGAACGCCGCGCGGTCCCGCAACCAACCGGCAGGGACGGGATCGTCGAGCGAGGGGTCGGCCTCGAGCCGCTTCCAGATCCCGGCGACCACCTCGCGCCACGACGTGACGTGGACGCCGATCGTGAGGTGACCCGAGAGCGTCTCCTGCGTCGAGGCGGCGTGCGGCGTTCCCGTCGGCATGTAGACGGCATCGCCAGGCGACAACGTCGCGTCGACCGGGGCGCGCCGTTCCTCCTCGGGAGCCGCGTGGATCTCCCACCGTTTGGCGCCGAACGTCTGCAGGACGAAGACCTCGTGCGGATCGGTATGCAGCGCGAGGCCCTGCGCGCCGGGCGGCGTGATGTAGGCGTTCACCTGGCACGGGTGGCCGAGCTCGACCTCCAACTCTCGCACGAACCGCGACACGGGCTCCCAGTACCGGTGCAGCCCCTGGAGAACGATCGTGGCGCCGCCCCGGAACATCGCGAAGATCCTGATCGGATCCGCGATCCCGGTGACGGGGCGCGAGCCCGTCCGGCCTGCCCGCGTGTACTCAGCCTCCGTGAACGTCCGCCCCGCCTGGACCAGACGGAACATCGGCGTGCGCAGCGACATCGTCGAGACGATTCGGTCGACATCGTCGAACGACAGCAACCGCTCGAAATCGCCGCCGGGGACGGCCGGGAACACGGCAGCCGACCGCCCCCAGGTGTCACGCAGGAAGGCCGCGTCGTCGCGCGTGATCCGCGCGAGCGCGCCGGCCGGACGGACGGGTGCGTCGACCGTCACTGGTCGGTGCCGTCGGCGTCCTTCGAGTCCTTCCCGTCCTGGTCCTGGCTGTCGGTGCCGTCGGTGTCCTGCGTGTCCGTGCCGTCGGTGTCCTGCGTGTCCGTGCCGTCCGTGTCGCCGGGCCGCTCCTCGGCGGCAATGGTCGACGACCCGGTCGTCACCGTCCGGATGTCGTCGTCCGAGAGCGTCCGCTCGTCGGTCATCTCCCCACCTCCTCCTCGTCGTGCCCCTGTCCTCGGGCCCGCGTAGGCGCTCGATGCTACTCCCACCCGGCATGCAGGGACGGCTGGGCATCGGGTAGAACCTCGCCATGGCTCCGGTCAGCGTCGCGATCGAGGTCGGCGCGAAGCGCGCTTTCGCCGTCGCGCTCGACTGGCCGGGATGGGCGCGAGCCGGGAAGGATCCCGACGCCGCGCTCGAGTCGCTCCTCGCGGCCGCGCCCCGATACGCGACGGTGCTGAAGGGGACCAGGCTCGGGTTCGCCGTCCCGAAGGACGTGCGCGGGATCCGCATGGTCGAGCGCCTCTCGGGAGACGCAACCACCGATTTCGGTGCGCCGGGAGCGAAGGCGAAGGCTGACCGCCGTCCGCTCGACGACATCGAGATCCGCCGTCAGCTGACGGTCCTGCGCGCCTGCTGGCGGACGTTCGACGGCGCGGTGGGGCGGGCCGAAGGGGTGGAGCTCCGCAAGGGTCCACGTGGCGGCGGCCGCACCCTCGAGGCGATCGTCGCCCATGTGAACGACGCCGACGGCGCGTACCTGTCACAGCTCGCGATCAAACTCCCGAAGGCCGCGGGGCTCGGCGAGACACGGGAGACGATCGCGGCCGCGCTCGAGGCGGCGCGAACGGCAACGCTCCCTCGGAAGCGCCCGCGGGGCGGCGACGTCTGGCCGCCGCGGTTCTTCGTCCGGCGCGTAGCGTGGCACGTGCTCGACCATGCGTGGGAGATCGAGGACCGGCTCGGCTGAGGCCCTACCCGGCGTCGGCCGCGTCCACGCGCTCGCGGCGCGTCCCGCGGAGCGGTCCGACGGCCTCGAGCAGCAGTCGTGAGGCCTCCGCGACCTCATCGACCGCGCGATCGAACGCCTCGGCGTTGCGCTGCGACGGGACGCGGTACCCGCTCACCTTCCGGACGAACTGCAGCGCGGCCTCGCGGATCTCGGGCTCGGATGCCGGTCCGTCCTCGCCGCGCAGCCGCTTGATGCTCCGGCACATGTCCACGAGCGTACCGGAGCGAGCACCCGGGCGCTTTGACGCAAGGATGCCGACCGGAGTAGACCTCCGTGGAGGAGACCTGACAGGTCGGCGTGGAAGGGAGGGAACCGTGCTGACGGACATCCTCGTATCGCTGGAGGACCGTCCCGGGGAGCTTGCGCGGGTCGGCGAGGCGCTCGGCGACGCGGGCATCAACATCGAGGGGGCGATGGGCTTCGCGCACGAGGGACGCGGGTTCGCCCACATCCTCGTCGCCGATGCCGCCGGCGCGCGCCGGACGCTCGAGGCCGCGGGGCTCAAGGTCGAGGGCGAGACCGAGCCGCTGATCATGGATGTCGGCGAGGACGTCGACACGCCCGGCACGCTCGGCCAGAAGGCGCGTGCCGCCGCGCAGGCGGGGATCAACCTGCGCTTCCTGTACCTCGCGACGAGGGATCGTGCGGTCGTGGGGGTCGACGACCCCGACGCGGCGAAGAAGGCGCTCGGACTGTAACGCGGGGTCGGCTCAGGAGACGACGAACCGGTCGATCGCGACGAGCGTCCCGTCCGCGGCGGGCCGGGACTTCCCGAGGACGACGACCCGCAGCGTGTGCCGTCCGTCGACGAGACCGGTGACCGTTCGCGTCACGTGGAACGCGGGCCGGGTCGCGTAGTTGTCGACCGTGCGGGCGAGCACGCCGTCGACGTAGATCGCCGCGCGCCCCTGCCGCGGTCCACGAACCGTGTACCACTGCACGCTCGTGCCGCGGAACGCGAACGTCGCCGAGGCGCGCGCCAGATCCGCCGACGCGACGCTGTCCCCAGACGCCGCCGGAGCGTCGACGGTGCGCCACGTCTGCGCGAGGGTGGGTGTCCGCACGAGGTCCCGGCCGACGCCGAACGCGTCGACGACGACCTCGGTGCCGGATGCACCTCGGGACCGGGTCCCGAGCACCCTGATCGCGATCGTATGCGGACCGCGCGCGAGGCGGTTGAACGTGCGCGGCACGCGGTACGTGGGCCGCGGCGCGTACTGGTCGAACGTGCCCACGCGGCGGCCGTCGATCCGAACGGCAGCCTTCCCCTGCGCGGGGCCTTCCGCCGTGTACCAGGTCACGGAGCGTCCGGAGAACGCGAACGTCGCCGTCGCCCCGGCGAGGTGCTCGACGGCGTACGAGCCGCCGAACGCTCGGCGGTTCGAGGCGGTGTGCCATCGATACAGGGCGGCGCTGTCCTGCTCGACGTCGGTCGGGGCGCCGAACGGCAGCTCGACGGTCGCCACGACGTTGCCGGCGCGGTCCTCGATCGCCGGATCGACGCCCGCCGGGTTCACCACGACGGCGTACGACTCGCCGGCAACGAGCGGGGCGCCCGGCGTGCCCGTCACCGAACGGACGCTCCCGTTGAAGCAGTCGACGACGCCCGAGCCGGAACGGCACACGAGGTCGAGGTCGACGAAGGAGCCGGTGGCCGGGGCCGACATCACCACGTTGCCCTCGGTGACCTGCCGCACACGCTCGCTGAAGCGGATCGTGACCGGATCGGTCAGACCGACCGGCGCCTCGACGGTGGCCACCGGCAGCGTGACGTCCGACGAGGGGATCGTCACGGCGTCGAGAGAGGACCCACGGAACACGTCCAGGTCGACGCGTCCCTCGATCCCGGCGACCGACCCGTCCGAGGTGTACTGCCAGAACGTCCAGCCGTTGCCGGCCCAATCCTGCGCGGGGACCCTCGGAGCGTCCACACCCCAGTGCGCGACCCAGAGCACCGTGTAACCGGCCGCGGCCACGGCCGTCGTGTCGCCGGTCCGGTTCTCCCATCCGTTCGGGCTCGTGTACACCATCGGCCGAACGCCGAGCCGCTCTGTCACGCGTCCGAGCCAGGTCAGGATCCAGGTCGTGAGCTGCGTCTGCGTGAGCCCACCCGTCCGCTCCAGGTCGAGCGCCGGGATCAGGTTGCCCGGCAAGAGCTGGGCCGTGTCCACGAAGTGGTCGGCCTCTACGATCGCGTCGAGCGCCGTGTCGTCCGGGCGCGCGAAGTGGTATGCGGTGAACGCGATCCCGTTGGCCGCAGCGCCGGCCTTGTTCGTCAGATACTGGGGATCGACGCCTTCGCGACCGTCGGTCGCCTTCGCGATCGCGAACCGCACGCCGGACGCCGCGACCTGTGTCCAGTCGATCGTGCCCTGCCAGTGCGAGACGTCGATCCCCG
>DATHSY010000142.1:0-3542 GCA_035463715.1 Actinomycetota bacterium
AGCGGGCTCCACCGGCGCGCGATCAGCTCGGCCGCGCGTTGGAAGTGCTCGCAGATCGGGGAGTGCTCGCTCTCGGTGACCATCGCCGCCCTCTCGGGTCGCTTCGGACCCTAGTCCGTATCGGTTCCAACCGCACGGAACGGTAGGGGATTCCTATGAGCAAGTTCCTTGGGAATAGCAAGTCACTTCCTTCTCGTTAGTGAGTGACTGGGACCGTCGCGACCGGCGCGGCGGCCGGAGGACCAGGAGGATGCCATGAACCAGACAGCGCAGGCCGAGCGGGTCTACCAGGGGATCTCGATACCGCCCACCGGCGAGTACACGATCGACCCCAGCCACACGACCGTGGAGTTCGTGGCGCGCCACATGCTGACGAAGGTCCGGGGCCGGTTCACCGACTTCGACGGGACGATCATCGTCGCCGACACGCCCGAGGACTCGAGCGCCAGACTGACGGTCCGGACGTCCAGCGTCACGACCGCCGACGAGCAGCGCGACGCGCACCTGCTCACGAGCGACTTCTTCGAGGTGGACGCGTTCCCGGAGCTCCGCTTCACGAGCACGGCCTTCCGCCCGACCGGCGGCAACGGGTTCGAGCTCGACGGCCAGCTCACGGTCAAAGGCGTCACCAAGCCCATCACGCTGAAGGGCGAG
Organism: Actinomycetota bacterium; assembly: GCA_035463715.1. Lineage (GTDB taxonomy): Bacteria > Actinomycetota > UBA4738 > UBA4738 > HRBIN12 > DATHSY01. Next base: position 655 of record DATHSY010000142.1, read on the forward strand.
TTCCTCGGTTGGGGCGAGGATCTGTGGGGGAACGACCGGATGTTCGCGGAGGCGCGGACGCGCGTGAACCGCGAGGAGTGGAACCTGCTCTGGAACGCGGCCGTCGAGCTGACCGGCGTGCTCGTCGCCAAGGAGGTCGGCCTGGAGTTCCAGGTGCAGGCCTTCAAGCAGCCTTCGGGATAAGCACGCCGCCCCAGGCACGTCCAGATCCATCCCGGCCCGCAGGGATGGGGGCTGGCTTGGCGCGCCCCTGGTCCGAGGTGGTAACGTCTGCCACGAGGGCAACACGTTCGCGGTTCGCTTCGAAGGGTTCCCTCCCCGGCACGTCATGGCCGGGTGCCGGACGGGCTGAAGGAACGCCCGTCGGAAGGAATAAGGAGGGAACACCGCATGGCGACCGGTACCGTGAAGTGGTTCAGCCAGGAGAAGGGGTACGGCTTCATCACCCCCGACGACGGCTCCCCGGACGTGTTCGTCCATTTCAGTGCGATCAACGGGACGGGCTTCCGCAACCTCGACGAGGGCCAGAAGGTCCAGTACGAGGTGACGCAGGGCCAGAAGGGCCCGCAGGCGAGCAACGTCAGCCCGGTGTCGTAACGAGCTGACCAACGTCACACACGACGAGGAGGGCGCCTTCGGCGCCCTCCTCGTGCGTTTCTCGCGCCTCGGGGTCAGGGCGCGATGTTCTGGTTGACCCGGAAGACGTTGCCCGGGTCCCACGCGCGCTTCACCTCGACGAGCCGGTCGTAGTTCTGGCGGTAGCTCGCGCGGATCTTGTCCTGGTCGTCGGCCGACATGAAGTTGATGTAGCCGCCCTCCTGCGAGTACGGCGCGATCGCGTCGTAGTAGCCGCGCACCCACTCGATGTTCGCGTCGTCGTCGTTCGGATCCGGCCACATGCCGGCGATCACCGTCGCGAACGTGGCGTCGCGGTAGGCGAACGCTGTCGCGTCCGGGGCCACACGCTGCACAGCGCCGTTGATCGAGTAGATGTGAACGGTCGAGTTCACCACCGGAACGGCCGGGCCGTGCGTCAGGTTCGCCTCGATCGCCTCGTCGGTGAGGTCCGTCGCGAAGCTCGTCTTCCAGTAGTGACGCAGTCCGGGTGGGTGCAGCGCGTCGAACGCGCTGTTGAGCGCCGCGTATGGCATCTCTCCCACGTGTTCGGCGACGACGGGCGCGACGTCGTGCAGCGGCTTGAGGATCCCCTTGCCCATCTCGAGCGGGCCCGCCCAGCACGCCACGACCGCGAGGAACGTCTGCCCATGCCGCTCTTCCGGCAGGAACGGCAACGGGGGCGCGATCTGGAACGCGGGGAACATCCCGAGCTCCTCGGGAGCATCGGCGATGAACTCGCGGTAGAACCGAAGGATTGCGGCGGCGTCCTCGAGCTCGAAGAACATCGGCCCGCCGTAGATCATCGCGACGGGGTGGAGCCGGAACCCGAAGGATGTCACCACGCCGAAGTTGCCGCTTCCGCCACGCAGGGCCCAGAACAGGTCGGCGTTCTCGTCGTCGCTCGCGCGCACGATCCGTCCGTCGGCGGTCGCCACCTCAGCCGCGACGAGGTTGTCGCACGACAGCCCGACGCCGCGCGCGAGGTAGCCGATCCCGCCGCCGAGCGTCAAGCCGCCGACGCCCGTCGTGGACAAGATGCCGCCGGTCGTCGCCAGACCGTGGGCGCCCGTCGCCTCGTTGAAGTCGCCCCATGTGGCCCCGCCCTGCGCATGCGCCGTCCGCGTCGCCGGGTCGACGTCTACGCGGCGCATCGCCGACAGGTCGATCACGACGGCGTCGTCCGCGGTGCCGAACCCCGGGACGCTGTGCCCGCCGCCGCGGACCGCGACGGCGAGCCCCTCGTCCGCTGCGGCTCGAACCGCCGTAGCGACGTCGTCGGCCGCTGTCGGACGGACGACCGCGGCTGGGCGCCGGTCGATCATCGCGTTGTAGACCCGGCGCGCATCGTCGTATCGGTCGTCGTCGGGACCGATCACGTCGCCGCTGAGCTTGCCTTGCAGCCGTTCGAGAACGCTCACCGCTCCCTCCCTTTCCCCTGCGGGCAGTCGGTCTTCGTCGCGCGAACGAGGACTGGCGACGACCTTACGACGAGGGTCCGCGTTCGGCTAGGGGGTACGCGTGAGCTCGCCTGCGAGCCGTTCGATCGCTGGGCCGGCGTCGTCCAGCGCGAAGCGGTACCCGAGGTCCGTGAACCGCGACCGGAGCCGGGCGACGTCCTCGGCGACGGACGCATCGTGCAGGATCACGGCCGCCATCAGGTCGGCCGCCTCGGCGAAGGCGTCGGCGTCCATCCCGAACCGGGTCATCTCCGCGACGCCGAGCCGCAGGCCACTCGACGCCGTGAAGCTCTCGTCGTCGGGGAGCGCCTGGTAGTTGCAGATGATGCCGTTGTCCTCGAGGCGCCGCGCGACCGCGGGTCCGCGCCCGTATCCGACGCGGACGAGCACCTGGTGCGTCTCCGTGTATCCGATCGACGGGTCGCCTTCGACGTCGAGCCCGCGCTCGGCGAGCGCGCGGGCGAACGCCTTCGCGTTCGCCAGCACCTTCGGCTGGTACTCATCCTTGAACGCGTTCATCTCGTACGCCGCCATCAGCAGGCCGAGCATCGTCCCGAGGTGGTGGTTCGACAGGGATCCGGGGAACGCGCGGTTGCGTATCGCCTGCCACAGCTCGAACCGCTCGTCGTCCTCCGCGAACGCGCCTGCCACGACGCCGCGCTGCGTCCCGAAGAAGGTCTTATGGGTCGAGCCCGTCACGACGTCGGCGCCCTCGGCGAACGGCTCCTGGAAGTGGGGCCCGACCAGGCCGAGGACGTGCGCCATGTCGTACATCACGACCGAGTCGATCCCGCGTTCGTCGAGGAACCGCCG
>DATHSY010000143.1:0-5056 GCA_035463715.1 Actinomycetota bacterium
CGGAGCTCGGGGTCGAGCTCGATCAGCGCCCGGGCGATCCCGAGCCGCAGCGCGCCGGCCTGGCCGTTCACGCCGCCGCCCTCGATCCGGGCGACCACGTCGAAGTCCTTGTCGCGGCCGACCAGCCGGAGCGGCGAGGCCACGATCATGCGGTGGGCACGCGCCGGGAAGTACTCGTCGAGGCTGCGGCCGTTCAGCTCGAAGTTGCCGCTGCCGGGCATCAGTCGAACCCGGGCGACCGCCTCCTTGCGACGTCCCGTCGTGATCTGCGCCACCTACTCCTCCTTCTTCTTCCTGCGGAGCGATCTCCGAGCGGTGCTCTTCTTCGCGGGCGACTTCGCGGTGGTCGCCTTCGCGGTGGTCTTGGCCTTCGACGTGGCCTTGGTCTTGGCGGTCTTAGCGGTCGGCTTCGGCTTCGCCGTGGACTTCGCCGTCGACTTCGAGGTGGCCTTCGCCGCGCTCTTCTTCGCGGCCGGCTTCGCGGTGGTTCGCTTGGCCGTCGAGGGCTTGCTCGCCGGGCGCGTCGTCTCGTCTTTGGGCTCGGGCGCGGACGCCGCCTCGGGCTTGGGCAGGCCCTCCCACTTCGGGACCTCGCCGAGCTTGAGCGGCTGCGGCTTCTGGGCCTGGTGCGGGTGGTCGGGGCCGGGATAGACCTGCAGCTTCTTGGCCATCGCGCGGCCCAAGCGGTTCTTGGGGAGCATCCCCTTGATCGCCTTCTCGACTGCCCAGTGGGGCTTCTGCTCGAGCAGGCGGGAGTACTTGGTCTCGGTCAGGCCGCCCGGATAGCCCGAGTGCCGGTAGGCGACCTTCTTCTCCTCCTTGCCCCCGGTCAGGCGGACCTGCTTGGCGTTGACCACGATCACGTGGTCGCCTGTGTCCATGTGGGTGGCGAAGATCGGCTTGTGCTTGCCGCGCAGGATGGCGGCGACCTCTGACGCCAGACGTCCGAGGATGGCCCCGCTGGCGTCGATCACGTACCAGCGGCGCTCGATGTCGCGCGGCTTCGGGCTGTAGGTCTTCATACGTGGAAACGCCGGCCGGAACCGGCCGACGCCCCATGCTACCTGCGGTTTCGCCGTCCCGTCAAAGGTCAGGACCAGGCCAGCGCCGAGCGGATCGCCCAGTACTCCTCGGCCGGCTCCGACTGCGCAGCGAGCTCCTCGAGATCCCCGTCGGAGAGCATCAGCCCGGCGGCCGCCGCGTTGCTCCGCACCTGTTCCGGCGTGACCGCGCCGGACAGCACCACGTCGGCCCACGGCTGCTCCAGGACGGCCGCGAGCGCCACGGCGTCCGGCGACGTTCCCAGGCGTGCCGCGGTCGCCACGACGGGCCCGGGCGCGTCGAGCCCCGCGAGCCTGCCGTTCGCGAGGGCCTCCTTGACCAGCACGCCCCAGCCCGCCTCGTGGGCCTCCGCGAGCGCCGGTCCGGCCGAGGGCTCGAGCACGTTCCACGTCGCCTGGACGGCGCCGAACGGGTTCATGCCGTCGACGCGGACCTCGAGCGCCCGGCGGATCGTGTCGCCCTGCGCCGGCCCGCTGACCGACAGCCCCGCGATCACGCCGCGGTCTCGCAGACCGGCCAGCGCCCGGAGCACCGCCGCGTCCTCCAGCACCCCGCTGTCCAGCGTCGCTGAGTGGATCTGGTACAGCGAGAGCCGGTCGCCGAGGAGCTCGAAGCTCTCCTCCCACTGCCGTTCGAACATCGCGAGCGAGTGATCCTTGACCTCCTGGACCTCTGCGTCGATCCGCCAGTCGCCCGTGTACGTGTAGCCCCACTTCGACCCGACGGTGATCTCGCCGGGGGGCACGTACCGCAGCTGGAGCCAGGCGGACAGGAACTCCTCGGCACGCCCGTACGACCGCGCCGCGTCCACGTACCGGATCCCGGCCTCGTACGCGGCGTCGAGCACCTCGAACGCCCGGGCCCGCATCGCGAGCACCGACCGCTCGTCGCCGAGATCCCGGTCGCGGTGCAGCGTGATGTACGCGGGCCGACCCAGCGCAGCGAGCCCGAGGCCGACGGGCGTCACCCACAGACCGCTCGACCCCAGCGGACGCGAACGCACGCACGGAGCGTAGTCCCTGTCAGCGGCGCGAGCCGTACACGACGAGCTCGAGCGTCAACCCGTGCGCGGGCGCGATCGCCCCGGCGGCCGACCGGTCCCGTGCCTGGAGGATCTCCGCCATCGCGCCGGGTGGGACCCGCCCCTCCCCGACCGCGACGAGCGTTCCGACGAGGCTCCGAACCATCTGGTGAAGGAACGCGTTCGCGCGGGCCGAGATCTCCAGGCGATGTCCGATCCGCGACACCGAGAGCCGCTCCAGCCGCCTGACGGTCGACCGGTCCTGCCCCGGCACCCTGCAGAACGACGCGAAGTCGTGCTCCCCCACCAGCCCCCGCGCCGCGGCCCGCATCGCTCGCAACGAGAGCTCACCGGGCCGGTGCCACACGAAGCGGGCCGTGAACGGATCGGGGACGGGTCCGACGTCGATCCGGTAACGGTACTCGCGCGCCGACGCGCTGTGCCGCGCGTCGAACCCCTCGGGCGCCGTTCGGGCATCCGTGACGACGACCTCGGGTCCGCACATCGCGTTGACCGACCGCTGCAGCCGGCGCAGATCCGGGCCGGGCTCCCGCCACGGGAACGACACGACCTGTCCACGTGCGTGCACGCCGGCATCCGTCCGCCCCGCGGCGGAGAGCGTCGGCACCTCACCGAGCACCCGCTCCAGGGCCTCTTCGAGCACGCCCTGGACCGTGCGCACCCCCCGCTGCCGCTGCCACCCGCGGAACCCGGTCCCGTCGTACGCGAGGTGAAGCCGGACGACCGCGGATCCTCCTATCCCACGGACTCGACGAGCTCGATCCTCGCCATGGGGGCACCGTCCCCCTGCCGCGGCCCCAGCTTGAGGATCCGCGTGTAGCCGCCGGCCCGCTCCGAGTACCGCGGCCCGATGTCGCTGAACAGCTTGTGCACGACGTCCCGGTCCGGGATGACCTTGAGGACCTCGCGCCGCGCGGCCACGTCGCCCTTCTTGGCGAACGTGATCAGCTTCTCCGCGAGCGGGCGCACGGCCTTGGCCTTCGCCTCGGTCGTGTTGATGCGCTCGTTCACGAACAGCTGCGCCGCGAGCCCGTTCAGCATGAGCCGCTGGTGCGCCGGGCCGCTGCCGAGGCGGGGCCCCTTCTTGGGCCTGGGCACGGTCCCTACTCCTCCCGCAACCCGAGGCCGAGCTCTTGCAGCTTGGCCTTGACCTCGTCGATCGACTTCTGCCCGAAGTTGCGGATGTCCATCAGCTCGGCTTCGGACTTCTGGACGAGGTCGCCGACCGTGTTGATGCCTTCGCGCTTCAGGCAGTTGTAGGAACGCACCGACAGGTTGAGCTCCTCGACGGTGATCGCGTAGTCGGACGGGGCCGACTCGTCCTCGGCCGGGCCGACCGTGACCTTGTCGGCCTCGGCGAGGTCACCGAACAGCTGCACCAGCTCGAGGAGCGTGCCGCCCGCGGAGGCGACCGCCTCGCGCGGCACGATCGAGCCGTCGGTCTCGACGTCGAGGATCAGCCGGTCGCGGTCGGTCATCTGCTCGACCCGCGTGTTCTCGACGGTGTACGAGACCTTGCGGACGGGCGAGAAGATCGAGTCGACCGGGATCACGCCGATCGGATCGCGCGGCTTCTTGTTCTTGTCCGCCATCCGGTAGCCGACGCCGCGCTCCACCGTCATCTCCATCTCGAGCGAGCCGCCCTTGCCGATCGTGGCGATGTGCAGGTCCGGGTTCAGGATCTCGACGCCCGCGGGCGGCGAGATGTCGCCGGCGGTGACCTCGCCCGGGCCCTTGGCCTTCAGGTAGACCGTGACCGGCTCGTCGACGTCGGAGCGGATCACTAGCTCCTTCAGGTTCAGGATGATGTCGGTGACATCCTCGGTGACCTTGGGGATCGTCGAGAACTCGTGGAGCACGGTCTCGATCCGGACCGAGCTGATCGCTGCGCCCGGGATCGACGAGAGCAGCGTGCGACGGAGCGAGTTGCCGACGGTGTAGCCGAAGCCCGGCTCGAGCGGCTCGATGATGAACCGCGAGCGGGTGGGAGCGACCTGCTCCTCCTGGATCTGTGGCCTTGCGACGGTGAACATCCTTACCTCCTTCGACGGGGGATCATCCACTGCTCCCCGTCCGTGATGTTCCGGCGTGTCGAGCTAGACGCGCCGGCGCTTCCTGGGCCGGACCCCGTTGTGCGGGACCGGCGTGACGTCCTGGATCCCGGCGACCTCGAGGCCGGTCGCGGCGAGCGACCGGATCGCGGTCTCGCGGCCGGATCCCGGCCCCTTCACGAACACGTCGACCTTCTGCATGCCGTGCTCCTGCGCGCGGCGCGCGGCGGCCTCGGCGGCGAGCTGCGCCGCGAACGGCGTCGACTTGCGCGAGCCCTTGAAGCCGACGTTGCCGGCGCTGGCCCAGCTGATCGTGTTGCCCTGCAGGTCCGTGATCGTGACGATCGTGTTGTTGAAGGTCGACTTGATGTGGGCCTGGCCGTGGACGATGTTCTTCTTCTCCCGGCGCTTGGCCTTCTTGGCCTTGGGCTTCGCCACTGACGCCTCAGCTCCTCACTACTTCTTGGTCGCCTTCTTCTTGCCGGCAACGGTCTTCTTCGGGCCCTTACGGGTGCGCGCGTTGGTGTGGGTACGCTGTCCGCGGACCGGGAGGCTCCGGCGGTGCCGGATCCCCTGGTAGGCGCCGATCTCGATCTTGCGCTTTATGTCCTGCGCCACCTCGCGGCGGAGATCACCCTCGACCTTGTACGTCCGGTCGATGTACTCGCGGATCCGGCTGACCTCCTCCTCGGACAGGTCGCGGACCTTCGTCCCGCCGTCGATCCCGGTGCCGCCGACGATCTGGAACGCGCGGGTCGGGCCGATCCCGTAGATGTAGCGCAGGGCGATGTCGACCCGCTTGTCGCGGGGGAGGTCGACGCCTGCGATCCGAGCCATGTGGTACCTCCTAACCCTGCCGCTGCTTGTGCCGCGGGTTCGAGCATATGACCCGGACCACGCC
>DATHSY010000144.1:0-7144 GCA_035463715.1 Actinomycetota bacterium
GGGAACGCGAGCAGGTTGTGCAGGCTGGCGCCGCGCCACGCGTAGATGTTCTGGTCCGGGTCGCCGACCGCCGTGACGGGGTGCCCGCCGCCGAAGAGCGCACGCATCAGCTCCGCCTGTGCGTGGTTCGTGTCCTGGTACTCGTCCAGCAGCACCGCGCCGAACCGCTCGCGGTACCCCTGCCCGACGGCGGGGTGCTCCGTCGCGATCCGGACGGCCATCTCGATCTGGTCGCCGAAGTCGATCACGCCGAGCTCGCGCTTGATCCGCCTGAACACCTTCACGCCCTGCGCCAGCTCGATCCGCTCGGACGCCGCGGCGAGCGGCTCGTCCGACCTCGCCCTCACGAGGGCGTCGAGGTTCTCCTCGTTGAAGGCGATGACCTCGTCGGGTTCGCGCAGATGGTTCTGGAGCTGCTCGTCGAGCGACAGGATCTTCGCGACGATCGAGGGCTGCCACCTCGTGTCCTGGTGCTCGAACACCATCTCGTCCAGGACGCGAGCCGCGATCTCGTTCCGCTGCGCCTGGGTCACGATCCGCTGGCCGGGTTCGATCCCGATCCGCATCCCATGCCGCTCGATCACCTGCGACGCGAACCCGTGGTAGTTGAGGACCTCGGGCTCCTCTCCCTCGTCCAGACCCGGGATCGAGGCCAGCGCCGTGCGGGTCCGCAGCGCGAGGTTCTCCGTCGCCTTGTTCGTGAACGTGAGGCACAGGACGTTGCCCGGCATCACGCCCCGCGCGTCGCCGAGGAGCCCCTGCGCCGCCATCGCGAGGTAGATCACGCGGGCCGCCATCACCGACGTCTTGCCGGATCCGGCGCCGGCGACGAGCACGAAGGGCTCGAGCGGGTACGAGATCGCCTCCCACTGCTCCGGCGTCGGCTCGGCGCCCAGGAAGTCGACGATCTGCCGCGGCGCGCCGCTCATCGCACGGCCTCAGCCGTGGCTGGTGCTCGCACCGGGAAGACCTCTCCGCCCTCCGCATACCGCGGGCACAGCGGCTGGAAGCGGCAGAAGAAGCACGATGCCTGGGCGCTCGCGACGTACTCACCCTGCTCGTCGAGCTCGCGGACGCGAGCGATCAGCTCGGACACGCGGTCGCGGACCGTGGTTACGTAGCCCGCCTCCTCGGCCGGGTCGATCGGCCAGTCGAGCACGCGGAGCTCCTTCTTCCCGCGGGTGCCGCCGAGGAACGCGAGCTCGACGCCGTCGACCGGCCGGAAGTCCTGGAGGTCCTCGCATCGCTGCACCGCCAGGTAGTACAGCCCGAGCTGGAGGCTGTCCTCCGGCTTGCCGGCGTTGTCGGCGCGACCCGTCTTGAAGTCGGTGATCCGGGTGCCGCCCTCGGGCGCCGGGCCGATCCGGTCGATCTTGCCCCTGATCCTTGCGCCGTCCATGTCGAAGGAGAACCAGCGCTCGGTGCCGTGGGGGTGCGCCGGCTGGGCGCCGTACCGCTCGAACCAATTGGGGATCAGGACGTCGATCGCGTTGCGCAGCTCGGCCTCGGAGATCGCGTACGACGGGAAGCGCTGGGGCTGCCATGCGTCGCGGACCGCCCGTTCGAATGCGTCGGGTGTGCGCTCGATCTTCTCGGCCTCGATGTCTTCGATGATCCCGTGCACGAGCTTGCCGACCCACGCCTGGTACCCGCCGCCCGGGTCAAGGCCGAGCTCCTCGGACAGGACGAACTGCAGCTCGCAGTTCTCCAGGCGATCCATGCGCGAGTAGGACAGGCGCAGGGCATCGCGGACAGGCTCGCCCGGCGTCCAGTCCCTCTGGTGCCACCACGTCGCGGCGTCGACGCGTAGCGCCTGGAGACCGGCCATCGCGGCGAGGCGCTGCGGGGCCGACGCCGTGTGGTCCGCGAGCCGGCGGCGCCATGTCGCGGCGGCCTCACCGATCGACACCGGCGACTCGAACGGCGCGTCGGGGACGGCCTGCCACCGCACGCGCAGCTCCTCGGCGAACCGCGATCGGACGCCGTGCGCCTCCTCGCCGTACGGGTGGCTGGCCGTGAGGAGCACGCGCCTGCGAGCGCGCCCGAGCACCATCCGGAACAGCCGCCGCTCGTCCGCGATCCGCGCCCGGTTGATATCCGAACGGGTGCGGGAGGTCCTGAGGACGTCGAGGTCGAACATCGGCTCGGGACGCGCGAGGCTCGGGAAGTCGCCCTCGACGGCGCCGGTGACCACGACGGTGTCGAACTCCATCCCGGCGGCGGCGTGTGCGGTCAGCACGTGGACGGCGTCGCGGCGGTTCCCGGACCGCCCTCCCGCGCCCGCATCGCCGCGACGAACGCCGCGACCCCCGGATCGGCCGATCCGGCCGCCTCGGTGGTTGACCGGGCGAACGCGACGACCGTCGCGAGGTCGGCCGCACCTTGCTCGGACCGGTCGGCCTCCTCGACGAGCCGCCCAGAGTACGGGAGTCGGCGCCATAGCTCGCGGAAGGCGTCCTGGACTGAGGCCTGCCTCTCGGATGCGGCGGCGAGCGCCTCGCGGAGCGCCGCCAGCGACGCGCGTTCGGCCGGCGTCACGTCTTGGTCCGCGTCGAGCGCCGCCGCGGGCGGCCGCCCCTGAGCGCGCACGCTCCGAAGCAGGGTGCGACCGGTTGCCGGCGTCACGCCGCCGAGCTCGGAGGTCAGCATCGTCTCGACCATCTCGTCGCGTTCCTCCCCGGACGCGACGAGCCACCGGAGCGCCAGGACGAAGGGACGGGTCGCGGCGGCAAGGCTCGGCGACGGCCCCGGATCGGCCGTCGCCCGCGGCACGCCCGCGTCATCGAGCGCACGGACCAGACCGAGCAGGTCGGTCCCCTGCCGACGGACCACCACCGCGACTTCGGACCATGCGACGCCCTCCTCAACGTGGATCCGGCGGAGCTCGCGCGCGATCGCTCGATGCTCCTCGGAGCTGTGGGCGGCCGACCACGCGTCGATGTTCACTCCGCCCGGCGCGCGATGGAGCGTCGTGAGCTCGACGGTCGCCGCGTCCGCGCGCTCGGCGAAGCGCGCCAACGGAACGACCGACGCGCCCTGGAAGGAGAAGACGTGCGACTCCGGATCGCCGGCGACGACGGTGCACGGCGCGCGGAGACTGAGCAGCAGGTCCTCCGCGGCGAGCGTCGCGTCGTGGTAGTCGTCGGCCAGCACCTCGTCGAGCGGCGGAGGTCCCTCCGCCGCCAGCAGTGCCGCGCGGCGCAGCAGCCCTGCGAAGTCCACTTCGCCGCGGCGCGCGAGGTCGTCGAGGTACCTGGCGTAGAACGCCGCGAGCTCCGACCAACCGTCGAGCCCGCGGCCGGCTGCCGCCGTGGCCACGTCGTCGGGCGTGAGCGCCGCCTCCTGCAACCTGGAAACCAGGTGCCGGAGCTCGTCGGCGAAGCCGCGGAGATGGAGCAGCGCGTGATACCTCGGCCACCGCTCGGGATGCTCGCGTTCCCCCTCGAGCAGTTGCTGCACGCGCGCGAACTGCGCCGTCGCGTCGAGGACGGTGGGCGGTTCGTCCCCACGCGTCGAGGTGCGCTCGGTTACCAGCTGGAACGCGAGCCCGTGGATCGTCGTCACGCGCAGAGCCGGGAGCGACCGGCCGAGCGCCGCGAGCAGCGACTCCTGCGCTTCGATGCGAGCGCGCGGCCCCGCGACGACGAGCGCGATGCGTTCGGGATCCGCGCCGGCGGCGACGCGCTCCGCGAACCGTGCCGTGAGCACCGCCGTCTTGCCGGTCCCGGCCGCGCCGGTCACGAGCAGGGCGCCCCCACGGTGCGTAAGGACACGCTGCTGCTGGGCATCGGGAGCCGGCACGGAGGGGGCCACGGGCGCGATGCTACCGCCGGCCACCGACAGCAAGGTCACACGTTGCCGTGCAGGTCGTCCGGTCCGCTGAGCGTCAGCCGTGCGTGAGCTCGAGCCAGCGGGACAGCGTGGCGGCCGAGAGCTCGCCGACGAGCCGGTCGTCTCGCAGGACCAGGGCCGGTGCGCCTGAGGCCAGCCGACCGGCGACATCTTCGAGCGGCTGATCCTCGTGCACGGTGACGATCTCGGACAGCGGGATCGTCGCGTCGCGGACCGGGCGCGACGGATCGCGCATCCCGATCGGTCGCGCCGCCTCGAACGTCACGACGCCGATCACGCGTCCGCCGTCCTCGATGACGGGGAACGCCTCGCCGCCGTGCGCGTTCGCGAACCGGTCGAGCGCGTGCGAGAGCGGCAGGTCCGCCGGGATCGCGGCCGGAGGCGGGCCCATCGCCTGCGCCACGGTCGCGCCCTGCAGCCGGCGCCGGAGCGTGATCTGCTGCTCGGATCCGCGGGCACCTTGCAGGAGGAACATCCCGATCAGGATCGGCCAGAGCGCTCCCGCCAGGCTCCGGGTCTGGGCGGCCTCGTAGACCCCGAGCCCGATCACGAGGAGCGCGACCACGATGCCGGCTCGGGCCGCGATCCTCGTCGCCCGCTCGCGGCTCCGGGTGATCCTCCAGACGACCGCCTCGAGCATGCGACCGCCGTCGAGCGGCAGACCCGGCAGGAGGTTGAAGACCGCCATGATCGCGTTCACGGACCCCAGGTACCAGAAGACGCCGCCGAGCGGCCCTTCGAGCGGTCCCGACAGGCCGAGGGAGCCGCCGGCGATCGCCAGGCTCGTCCCCGGCCCGACGGCGGAGATCACGAACGACGCACCGGGCCCCTTCTGGTCCGAGCGCGCGCTCGTGAAGCCACCGAACACCACCAACGTGATGCCGAACACCTCGATCCCGTTCAGCCGGGCGGCGACGGCGTGCGCGAGCTCGTGCAGGAAGACCGAGAAGAAGAACAGGATCGCCGCCGCCAGGGCGTAGGCGAGCGCCTCGCCGGTGGTGAGGTGGAAGAACCTGTTACTGAACAGGCCCACGAGCGTCCACGTCACGAGGACCGCGATCCACACCCAGGACGAGTCGATGTTGACCGGGATGCCCGCGATCTTCCCGATCCGCCACGATCTGCCGAACACGCTGCCCTCCTTCGCGACGAGCGTACCCGACGGCGTGGCGATGGCCGGTGGGTCCGTGGATCGGCGGGCCCTCCGGCCCGCCCGGAGGGCCGATGTTCCGCGAAGCGGGTGCTAGGCTGGAAAGGACGTTCCGGAACCGAATACGGACGGTGCCGGTGAAGCTGGTCTGGCCCGGACTACCCTCCCTTCCACGCGGGTGCGCCCGCGGGTCCGGGCCAGACTTCTTTCCTCCCGAACCGCACCGTCACTCCTCGCGCTCGAGCTCGACCCCCAGGAGATCGCCGAGCTGTCGCGCGTTGTTGACCGCATAGTCGCGGTAGCAGTTGTTCATCAGGACGTGCGTCTCGCGGGTCTGCTCCGACAGCTCGCTGATCGGCTTGACCCACTCGCGGAGCTCGTCCTGCGAGTACCGGTAGCGGAAGCGCTCGGAGGCCGAGACGTTCTTCTTCGCCCACACCTCGGGGTCGCGTCCGTGGAACCGCACCATCGACAGATCCTTCGCCGTCGCCGCCGCGAACCGCGGGATGCTCGACCTGAATCCCTGCGGCATGTCGACGCACACGATCGGCAGGTCGTGCTCCTCCAAGAACGAGAGCGTCTCCTCGCGGTTGCGCTCGTTCAGCCAGCTCTCGTTTCGGAACTCGATCGCGACGCGGAAGTCTTTCAGGCGTTCGGCCGCCTCCAGCACGTAGTCCTTGTTCTTCCGGCCGATGACGAACCATTCGGGGAACTGGAACAGGACCGCGCCGAGCTTGCCCGCGGAGTGCAGCGGCATCAGCGCGTCGTGGAACCGTTGCCACACCTCGTCGACGAGCTCGTCCCCGAGGTTCTCGCGGTAGATCCGCGACTTCTCCTTGAGCTCGTCCGGGAGCGTGTCCTTGACCTCGGCGTACAAGGAGTCGCGCTTGGTCGGGTGGTTCGTGAGGAGCGAGTACGCCTTGATGTTGAACGTGAAGTCGGCGGGCGTGCGCTCGATCCAGAGCACCGAGTTCCGTTCCGAGGGCGGGAAGTAGTACGTCGAGTCGACCTCGACGATCGGGAACCTCGTCGCGTAGAACTTCAGGCGCGCCTCCGCGGTCTTCGCGTCGGGCGGATAGAAGTTGCCGTCCTTGACGAGGGTCGGGTCGGTCCAGCTCGCGGTGCCGATCAGGATCCTGCCCACGCGCGGGAGCTTATCCCTGCTTGCGGCGGACCTTGTCCCTGGCCCGTTGCGCCTTCTCCCTTGCGAAGTTGAGCGCGCGCTCGGCCCACACGTACTCGGAGGCAAGGACCGCGAGGCCGGCGACGATCAAGAGGAGCCCCGGACCCGGCGTGACCAACATGACCAGCCCGAGCAGCAGCAGGATGAAGCCGACGACGCTGACCGCGATGCGCTTGCCGTTGCGGAAGATGAACCGCACCGTGACACCGAACGGGTACCAGACACCTCCCACCAGGCGGCGTAGCGGCGAGGGCGACGAGACCGGCTCCGACGGCTCTTCTTCCATGGCCCGATGATACGGCGAGGTCGTCGGTCGGCGGCTTCGCGGCCGGGTCAGTCGTCTTCCTGCCCATCCTCCGACTCGTCGTCCGACCCGGAGCCCGGGCTCGGGCTCTCCTCCGGATCCGCCGAACCCGAGTCGTCGTTCTCGTGATCATCGCCGGCCGGGCCGCCCGACGCCGACGCGGTCGGACGCGGGTCGTCGCGACCATCCCTTCCGTCCTCCGGCGAGCGGTCGGCCTTCGGTGTGTCATGCGGCGTGGGGGCCAGCTTGGGCTCGAGGGAGCGGACGGGTTCCGCGGGGTCGGCGATCTGCCGGCCGGCGAGGACGAACGCACCGAGCGACAGCGAGAGCGCCAGCAGGATGCCGGCGAACCCGTACGCGAGCGTGGACAGCAGCCGCTTCACGGGTGGAGCGTACGAGCGGCCCTGCTAAGACGAGGTTAAGTCGCGCCGTTCCGCCGTGTTGAGCCGGATCTCCACCCTGGTGCCTTCATCCGGCGGCGTGGTGATCACCACGCTCCCGCCCCACTTCTCCGCCAGCTCCTTCACGATCGCGAGCCCCAGACCGGAGCCGGCCGGTTCGACGCCCCTTCCGCGGTAGAAGCGCTCCATGACGCGGTCGCGGTCCTCGGCCCGGATGCCAGGGCCGCGGTCCTCCACGGCGAGCCACACCCGGC
>DATHSY010000145.1:0-3539 GCA_035463715.1 Actinomycetota bacterium
GCCTCGCCGCGAGCGATCACGTCGTACGGGCCGGTCACGCCGTCGACGGCCACGACCCCCTTGATCTGCCCGATCTCCCTGGTGACGTGGCTGGCCCGGCCGACCTCGGTCTGGATCAGGATGTACGCGGTGACCACGGGATCCCCTTTCGACGGGACGCGGCTATCGTACGCGAACCCCCCGAGCGGCCGCGAACGGGCACGTCGCCCGGCACGAAGTCACGGCTCCGCAGGCGCGAGGCCGGCGATGCTTCCGAGCGGCGGCGCGCCCCGCTCCCCTTGTTCCGTGGTGTCCGGCCTGCGAAGGTTGCGCTCGTTCAGCGCGATCCACGCCACGAGGCCGCCGGAGAGCGCGAGGAGCGATGCGGCCGAGTAGAGGACCGCGGGACCGAACGAGTCGTACACGAACCCGCCGATCCCGGCGCCGACGATCGGACCCAGGCCGAAGCCGACCATCATCGACACCGATTGGCCGGTCGAGTACAGCGACGGCGGCACCATCCGCCCGATCGCGACGACGCTGGTCGTGAACAGCAGCGCGAACCCGAGCCCCTCGAACACCGTGAGCACCGACACGACCCTCGGGCTCTCGATCAGACCCCACAGCAGGAACCCGACCGCGTAGAACGCCGAGCCGAGCAGGAACGCGCCGCGCAGACCGACCCTCTGCGACAGGGGCGAGGACAACCGCATCGTCGGCACCTCGATCAGCCCGCCGAGCCCCGTGCCGATACCGACCAGGAGCGGGCCTCCCCCGCCGCTCTCGATCTTGAGCCCGATGAAGTTCCACGCCGCGTTGAAGCCCGTCCACAGCAGCACGAGCGCGACCAGGAAGATCCAGAACCGCGGCGCCTCGCGGAACAGCGCCCCGACCGTCCCGAGACGACCGCCCTCGTGGGTCCGCTCGGGCCGGTCATGTTCGACGAACCCGGCCCACACGACCACGGCGAGGCTCGCGATGGCGAAGGCCACCATCGACCACCGCACGCCGACCTGCTCGAGCAGCACCCCCAGGCCGAGACACGTCGCCGCATAGCTCAGGCTCTCCCACGCTCGGATCCGACCGTAGTCGTGCATGCGCTCGTCCCCGAGGTGCGCGAGCACGATCGCGTCGATGTTGGGACCGGTCGCGGCCTGGAACGCGGCGAACACCGCGGCGGCGATCCCGATCGCGACGAGCCCGTCGGTCCCGAAGAGCGCGAACCCCGCGAGCGCGGCTCCGAACGAACCGATCCTGAGCGCGCGACGACGCCCGAGCCTCGTATCGGCGAGATGCCCCCAGAACGGGTTGACCGCGATCCGCGCGACCGCCATCAGCGCCAGGACGACGCCGATGTCGCCCGCGGACAGGCCTTTGTTCGATAGGAAGAGGGCGACGAACGGGAAGAACGCCGCGACGACGATCCCGAACAGGACGAAGAGCACCTGGATCGCGACGGCCGGGCGGACGTCGCGACGGGTACCCATCGGTCCAGCACGCTACCAGCCGGACGTGGGAGCATCCGCTCCAGATGATCACGACCACGCGGGCTGACGACGCGGCGATCGACGCGCGCCGGCTGGTCATGAGCTTCGGCTCCTTCCACGCCCTCGACGGGCTGGACCTCTCGGTCCGCCGCGGGGAGATCCTCGGCCTGGTCGGCCCGAACGGGGCGGGCAAGACGACGTTCATCAGGGTCGTGGCCGGCCTGCTCCGTCCCTCCGGCGGGCAGATCCACGTGCTGGGCGGGCGGCCCGGGGTCCAGGTGGCAACCCGGATCGGGTACATGCCGCAGGCGCCCGCGCTGTACGACGACCTTCCCGTCGTCGACAACCTGGTGTTCTTCGCGCGCCTGTTCGGGCTGTCGCGCGAACAGGCTCGTCGCCGTGCCGAGGAGATCGTCGACATCGTCGCGCTCGGGCCGAAGGCGCGCACGCTCGTCCGCGACCTGTCGGGCGGGATGCGGCAGCTCGCGAGCCTCGGGTGCTCGATGGTCCACGACCCCAAGCTCCTGCTGCTCGACGAGCCGACGGTCGGGATCGACCCGGTGCTTCGGTTGGACCTGTGGCAGCACTTCGCGGACCTGAACGCGGACGGGACGACGATCGTCCTGACGACGCACGTGATCCCGGAGGCCGAGCGGTGCGACAGGATCGCGATGATCGGCTCGGGACGCGTGATCGCGCTCGGCACCGGGGACGAGCTCCGCGAGCGCGCCGGCCGGCAGAACCTCGACGAGGCCTACATCGCCTTGCGGGACGCCGGTCGGCGGGAGGGTGAACGGTGAGCTGGTCGCGGGTGACCGCGATCGCCGGCCGGATCGTGCGCCAGTTCCGGCACGACCGCCGCACCGTCGCGCTGATCATCGTCGTGCCGCTGGCCGTCATGGCGCTGATCGGGTACCTGGTCGGCGACTCGGGGAAGGAGCCGCTCCCCGTGGCCGTGGTGAACCTCGACGAGGGCGGCACGTCGCCGGTCGGGGCCGTGAACCTCGGAGACGCGTTCGTCCGCTCGCTCAGGGACCAGGACTCGATCGAGGTTCGCGCGTTCGAGACCGGTCCGGGCGCCGAGGAGGCGGTCCGCGATGGCGAGGTCGCCGGTGCGATCGAGCTGCCCTCGGATCTGTCGGCCCGGCTCGCGGCGGGCGAGGGCGTCGAGCTCACGGTCGCGGTCACCGGGACCAACCCGAGCCTCACCGGGCCCGTGGTGGACGCCGTCCAGACCGCGCTCCGCGAGACGGCCACATCCATCCCCGGCGGCGAGGGGGCGGCGAGCGGCGGCGTGACGATCCGGACCGTCTCCCTCGAAGGTGTCCCCGGTCTCACCACGATCGATTACTACGCCCCCGTCCTGGTGGCCGTGTTCACGTTCTTCTTCACGTTCCTGCTGACGAGCGTGTCGTTCCTGCGCGAGCGCGCCTCGGGAACGCTCGACAGGTTGATGGCCTCGCCCGTGAGCCGGCTGGACGTCGAGCTCGGCTACCTCCTCGGGTTCCTCGGGTTCGCGATGCTGCAGACGCTGATCGTCCTCGGGTACGCGACCTTCGTGCTCCACGTCGAGATCGCGGGGCCGCTGTGGCTCGTGCTCCTTGTCCTCGTGTTGCTGGTGATCGGGTCGGTCAACCTCGGGATCCCGTTGTCGTTCTACGCGCGGAACGAGCTCCAGGTCGTGCAGTTCATCCCGCTGGTCCTGTTGCCGCAGATCTTCCTCGGCGGGCTCGTGTGGCCCGTGGAGACGCTCTGGACGCCGCTCCGCTGGCTGTCGCAGGCGTTCCCGCTCACTCACGCGACGGCGATCCTTCGCGACGTGATGCTGGCCGGTGCCGGTCTCGCCGACGTCTGGCCCCGGCTCGTGGCCCTGGTCGCGTTCGACCTGGCCACGGTCGCGCTCGGCGTAGTCGTGCTGCGACGCCAGCGAGCCTAGGCGGCTGCCCGCTCGAGCTTCCGGTCGTTCACGTGGTCGGCAAGGCCGATCGCCGTGAACGGGAGCATCGGGGCCGCGATCAGCGCCGCCTCGGGTACGACCCGAACGGTCAGGAACGTGTACGCGGTCACCGCCAG
>DATHSY010000146.1:0-3190 GCA_035463715.1 Actinomycetota bacterium
TGCCGAGGATGAGTCCGATCACGCGCGCGGCGAGGCCGACGGACTCCGTGCTTGCGCACGGCGGAACCTGTCGCAGGATGGGACGCGGCATCGAGCCGCGATCCTCGATCGAGGGGAGGAAGCGATGTTAGAGGTCGAGAAGACCGATTCGATGGTTGCGGCCGCCTACCGTCGGGTGCAAGAGCTGGACCGCTTCTCGCGGCTCTCCACGCCTATCGGGAAGGCAGATCTTGCGACGATCGCCCTCCAGGCGCTCGCGGAGCTGGGTGCGCTCGCGGACTGGACCGTGAGGCCGGGCACGACGGATTCGATCGTGCAACTTCTCAACGAGAAGGAGCGGGACGAGTACGAGTCGTTCCAGGAGTTCGTCCGGAAGGCCGGGGAGGAGGCCACATCGAGGGCCGAGCGGTCGGCTTCGGCGAGGACGGTCTCCGAGCCCGCAGAGATGGAGATCGATCCGGCGCCGGCGAGCCACTCGCGCAAGGCGAGCCTCGACGAGGTTCTCGCGGACGAGGATCTAGCGGCGGGCGCCGCCGAGGCGATCGTGTATCAGCTCTATGCAGATCTGGTCGACCGGGCGACGATCCTGCTCGAGCGTTCGGAAGCAGCGCGCAGACGCCTGTGGCCACTCGTGTGGGTCGTCGCGACGCTGATCCCACCGCCCGACCTCTCGCTGCGCGACCGAGACGGAGACGGAGCCCCCGACGGGGCGGCGAAGTAACGAGAGGAGCGATCCATCGCAGCCGAGAGACTGCTGAGCGGCCGCTACGAGCTGAGATCCGTCCTCGGACGCGGTGGGATGTCCGAGGTTCGCCGTGGCTTCGACACCGTGCTCCTCCGGAACGTGGCCATCAAGCTGCTGCGCGAGGTCGATCGGACGTCAGTGGCCCGGTTCGAACGAGAGGCCCGCGTTCTGGCGAGCCTCCAACATCCGAACGTTGTGTCCGTGTTCGACGCTGGGACCGACGCGGAGGATCGATACATCGTGATGGAGCTCGTCGAGGGGCCGACGCTCCGCGATGTGCTGGACGAGGACGAGCGCCTCGAGCCTGCCCGAGCGGCAGCGATCGCCGCGGGTGTCGCCGCCGCGCTTGCCTACGCCCACGACCGAGACGTCGTGCATCGAGATGTCAAGCCGTCGAACGTGCTGATGGCTTCGAACGATCACGTCAAGCTCGCCGACCTCGGCATCGCGAAGCTCCTGAACGCCGAGGCCCTGACGGCAACCATGGGCCTTCTGGGCAGCGCCAACTACATCGCGCCCGAGCAGGTCTTGGGCGGGCCGGTCGACGGCCGCGCCGACCTGTACTCGTTGGGTTGCGTCCTGTTCGAGATGCTCGTCGGGCGCCCGCCGTTCAGAGGGGATGTCGCCACCCTCGCGTACGCGCATGAGCACACCCCTGCACCCCGGACGCGCTCGCTCGATCCCGCGGTGCCGGAGCCGCTCGACGATCTCGTCGCATCGCTCCTCGAGAAGGAGCCGTCGAGGCGCCCGCAGGGCGCGGCGGAGGTGCGCGCCGCCCTGCTGCGGACGGGAAGGAAGGCTCAGAGTCCTGCGACGGTCGCGATCCCGCCGCTCGCGGGGCCCCAGCCGACGAGAAGGCTGCCGGAGGATGCCGAGTCGCCTACGATCGAGTCGGTCACGACGTCCGAGCCGGCAGAGCGTCCCCGCCCGAAGCGGCCATCGTCTCCCGGATGGATCGCGGCGGTCGCCGCCGCGGTACTCACGGGCCTCCTGCTCTTCGTGCTCCTTCCGGTCGTCTTCGCCGGAGACGCGACGCTGGACGACCGGGCCGGAGCCCGCTCGCCGAGCTCGAGCCCTCCGATCACGCCATCCTCGAGCCCATCGACCACGCCATCCTCGAGCCCATCGACCACGCCACCCTCGAGCCCATCGACCACGCCACCCTCGAGCCCATCGGCATCAACCCCGTCACCACCCGAGCCGCCCTCGGCGCGTGTGGCCGCACAGCACGTCCTCGACATCGTGAACGAAGGCATCGCCACGGATGAGATCACCGGCAAGATCGAAGGAGAGATACCGCACAAGATCGACGAAGCCTTCCGGGAGCTCGAGCATCACGAGGACCTCGATAAAGCACTCGACAAGATCACCGAGCTGCAGGCCAAGGTCAGCGAGGCGCTGGACAAGGGCGAGATCACCTCTCCTTCGCGAGCGCAGGCGATCAACGACGCGCTCGACGAGCTTGCTGCGGCGATCGAGGCCGAAGCGATCGAGGCCGAGGCGTAGGTTCCGTCGGGACGGTCGTCGCTATCCGATCGCAAGACCACCACATGCCGGGATGCCGGCTTCCGCTGCCAGCTCACGTTCGTCTCTGAGGTCTCTTAGAAGGCTTCGTCGGGCTGGCGCGACCTTGCCGCCAGAGCCTATCGCCGTCTCCAAACGCAGGATCGATGCGTTCGTCTCCCCGAAGGCGGAAAGCAGACTGGCCACCGGTTCGGCACCTCGTTCGGGCTGATCGAGGGCTCGGATCTCGCTCAGCGCCTCGAGTCGGGCGTTCCGGGCGCGCTCGAGTGCGCCCCGCGTCGGATCACGAGTGAGGTCCACGCCGTTTCCCGATCCCTGGATGGCTATGCAGGCATCGTTGACGCGTGCAGCGAAGTCATCCTCGGCTAGGGGCTGACCGTATCGCAGGTATGTGATCGCTCCCAAGAGAACGATGAGGACGGCGAGCCCGAGCGCGACCCACCTCTTGCTCGAACGTGCAGGGCGCGTACCGCTTCGGAGCACCGGGTGGGGCAACGGCTGGGTCGGGGTCTCGACTACGCGCTCCGCGACGGGATCGGCGGCCAGCCGCATCCCGGCGGATCGGATCTGGTCCGGCCGCAAGGGTGTCGACACGATCGTCTCCTCGGCGCGCCGATCCGGCTCGATCACAAGCGTCGTCTGTCCGACCCGTACCTCGTCACCGGGACCCACGGCGATGGGGTCTCGGATCCGTTCGCGGTTGACGAACGTGCCGTTGGTCGAATGAAGGTCTTCCACGAGCACCGATCCACCCAAGCTTCGTAGCACCGCGTGGCGGCGCGATACCTCTGGGTCCTGTAAGACGAGGTCGCCGTCGTGGCGACCGATGACCACCTCGACGCCCAGTTCCACCCGCAGGCCGGCCTGCGGACCGGTCTTGACCACAACCTTCGGCAACCCTCACCCCTAGCTTCCCGGCCA
>DATHSY010000147.1:0-2774 GCA_035463715.1 Actinomycetota bacterium
CCATGTCGATGTCGGCGTCGGGCAGCACCACCATGTGGTTCTTCGCGCCGGCGAGCGCCTGGACGCGCTTGCCGTTCCTCGTCCCGGTCTCGTACACGTACCTCGCGATCGGCGTCGAGCCGACGAAGCTGACGGCGCGGACGTCGGGGTGCTCCAGGATCCGGTCGACCGCGACCTTGTCGCCCTGGAGCACGTTGAACACGCCGTCGGGCAGCCCTGCCTCCTGGAACAGCTCGGCCAGGAGCAGCGACGCACCGGGGTCCTTCTCCGAAGGCTTCAGGATGAACGTGTTGCCGCACGCGATCGCGTTCGCGCTCATCCACAGCGGCACCATCGCGGGGAAGTTGAACGGGGTGAGCCCGGCGACCACGCCGAGCGGCTGACGGATCGAGTACACGTCGATGCCGGTCGAAACCTGCTCGCTGAACCCGCCCTTCAGCAGGTTCGGGATGCCGCACGCGTACTCGACGTTCTCGAGACCGCGTCCGACCTCGCCGGTCGCGTCCGAAAGCACCTTGCCATGTTGCGACGTGATGATCTTCGCGAGCTCGCTCTTGCGGTCCTGCAGCAGCTCGCGGATCCGGAACATGATGTCGGCGCGCTTGGACAGCGACGTGGCGCGCCACGCCGGGAACGCCTCGGCGGCGGTGGCGACGGCGGCATCCACCTCGCCGGCCGACGCGAAGTCGACCTCGTGCGTCTGCTCGCCCTTCGCGGGGTCGTAGACGGGGCCGGTGCGGCCCGACTCGCCGGTTACGAGCTTGCCGCCGATCCAGTGGCTGATGCGGTCCATCGTGCGCTCCTCCCGGGCGGTGACCACGGGTCCGTCCGTGCGGGCCCGCCATGGCCCGATGCTATCGCCCGGTCGATAGACTCGACCTCGCGGAAGAGGAGGCCTCTCATGGGCGAACTCACCAGCCAGCAGATCGTCGACCTGTCCCTGCGGTACACGCTGTACGACTGGCAGGCGCAGAAGGCGGCCAAGCCGATCCCGGTCGCGACCGCGAAGGGCTCCACGTTCAGCACGCCCGACGGCAAGCGGTACCTCGACTTCAACAGCCAGCTGATGGGGATGAACATCGGGCACGGCGACCCACGCGTGATCGACGCGATCAAGCGCCAGGCCGAGGAGCTCGCGTACATCAGCCCGTTCATGGCCACCGAGGTGCGGGCCAGGCTCGGGCAGAAGCTCGCCGAGCTGATGCCGGGCGACCTCGACAAGTCGTTCTTCACGCTCGGCGGCGCCGAGGCCAACGAGAACGCGATCCGCATGGCCCGCATGGTCACCGGCCGGCACAAGATCGTGTCGCGCTACCGGTCGTACCACGGCGCCACGTTCGCGACGATCACGCTGACCGGAGACCCGCGCCGGTGGGCGAACGAGCCCGGCATGCCGGGCGTCGTGCACGTCCTCGATCCGTACCACGGTCCGGAGCGTCAGGCCGACGACGCGGAGACGGCGCTCGCCTACCTCGAGGAGACGTTCCAGCTCGAGGGGCCCGAGACGATCGCCGCGTTCATCCTCGAGCCGGTGACGGGGACCAACGGCATCCTGATCCCGCCGGACGGCTATATGCAGGGCGTCCGCGAGCTGTGCACGCGGTACGGGATCCTGCTGATCGCCGACGAGGTCATGACCGGCTTCGGGCGCACGGGCGAGTGGTTCGCGGTGAACCACTGGGGCGTCGTGCCCGACCTGATGACGATGGCCAAGGGCCTGACGTCCAGCTACCTGCCGCTCGGTGCCGTCGGTATGAGCCCGAAGGTGTACGCGCCGGTCGACGAGAAGGTCTATTACGGCGGGCTCACGTACAACTCGCACCCGCTCGCGCTGGCGACGGCGCTCGCGGCGATCCGCGTGATCGAGGAGGACGGGCTCGTCGAACGCTCGCGCAAGCTCGGCGAGGTGATGCGCGGCCACCACGATGAGCTGCTCGACAAGCACCCGTCCGTGGGGCTCGTGCGCAACATCGGGCTGTTCGGCATCATCGAGCTCGTGCGGAACCGCGACACGATGGAGCCGATGGCGCCGTTCAACGGGACGAGCGCCGAGATGAAGGCGGTCGCGAAGGCCCTGGACGAACGCGGGCTCTACACGTTCGTCCGCTGGCACACGATCATGACGAACCCGCCGCTCTGCATCACCGAGGAGGAGCTGGCCGAGGGCTTCGCGATCATCGACGAGGCGCTCGAGATCGCCGATCGCGCCGTCGGTTGAACCGCGGACCCTAGAGGAGGGCGATGCGCGTCGCGCTCTGCCAGATGAACTCCGGGGACGACCCGGAGGCCAACCGCAGGCAGGCCGGCGAGCTGCTCGACGAGGCGGGCGAAGCCGGCGCCGACCTCGTCGCGCTCCCAGAGGTGTGGACGTACCTCGGCTCGGCCAGCCGCCATCGCGAGGTCGCCGAACCCGTTCCCGGTCCGACGAGCGACTGGCTGGCGGAACACGCGCGGCGCTCGGGGATGTGGGTGCACGGCGGCTCGCTGCTCGAGGCCGGCGAGGACGGTGCCATCTTCAACACGAGCCTCCTGTTCGACCGGTCCGGCGAGCTCGTCGCCCGATACCGGAAGATCCACCTGTTCGACGTCCAGCTGCCGGGACAGCCCCCCATCAAGGAGTCGTTCAGCTACACGGCCGGCGATCAGGTCGTGACGGCGGAAACCGAGTTCGGGCGGGTCGGGATGTCGATCTGCTACGACCTGCGGTTCCCGGAGCTGTACCGGTCGCTGGTGACCACCGGCGCGACGATCGCGTTCGTGCCGGCGGCGTTCAC
>DATHSY010000148.1:0-2268 GCA_035463715.1 Actinomycetota bacterium
CCGAAGAGCGGCACGACGACCAGTCCCTGGAGCGCGAGCGGGAAGTTCGCCCGGATCATCTGAGCCAGCCGGTTCGCCTTGCCCTCCAACGACAGTCGGTCCCCGGTCAGCTTCTCGTAGTGCTCCAGCTCGAGCTGGAAGAGGCGAACCGTCTCGACCGCCTGCCCGGCGGCTCCCGCGATCGCGATCGCGGAGTAGTCGTCGGACACGAAGACCTTCCGCATCTTCGCGTCGGCGATCTGGTAGCCGGCCGTCGCGCGCCGGTCGCCGGCCATCACGATGCCGTCGGCGAAGCGGAGGCCGAGGACCGTGGTGCCCTGCGGGACCTCGAGGGCGCCGCTCAGCGGCGCGGCCGGTGGGAGGGCCTCCGGCCGGGTCCGCCGGAGCAGCTCGACGAAGCTGGGGTCGGCTCCGAACGACGGCCCCGACAGGGGCAGGTCGAGCCGATCGGTCACTCGCCGCCCTTCTGGACGTAGGACTTCACGAACTCCTCGGCGTTCTCCTCCAGCACGGAGTCGATCTCGTCGAGGATCTCGTCCATCTCTTCCTTGAGCTTCTCGGTCCTCGCCTGACCCTCGACCTGGCCGGCGTCCTCGGCGCCCTCGCCGCCGGACCGGCGCTGGGTACGCTTCTGCTCTTGCTCCTGCGGCACGTCCCGTCTCCTCCCCGCGGTGCGTTCGCCCTGCGGTCTGTCCTACGGTCTGGGGGGCCTTGCCCCGGCGGCGTCATCCTACCGCGGGTCCACGACACGGCCAGCGTGGAGCGGATAGCTCCTACGACTGCAGCAGCGAGACGAGCGTCGCGGCGTCGGGGGCGTCGTCGAGCACCTGCTCGACGTGCTGGCGAGTGCCCCGGAGGGGCTCGCGCATCGGGATGCGCTGGAGCGCGTCTCTGCCCGTGTCGAAGATCATCGAGTCCCAGGAGGCGGCGGCGATCGCGTCCGGGTACTTGCCGATGCATCGCCCACGGAAGTACGCGCGCGTGTCCTCGGGCGGCTCCATCACGGCCCGCTCGACCTCCTCGTCGATCGTGAGGCGTTCCACCTTCCCGCTGGCCACGAGCCGGTGGTAGAGGCCCTTGTCCCGCCGGACATCGTGGTACTGCAGGTCGACCAGCCTGAGCTTGGGGTCCGACCACTCCAGCCGGTCCCGCTCGCGATACCCCTCGAGGACCCGGTGCTTCGCGACCCAGTCGAGCTCACGGTGCAGGGACAGGGGCTCGCTCTCGAGCCCGGTCAGGATGCGCTCCCAGCGTTCGAGGATGTCGCGGTTCGCCGGCGTGTCGTCCTCCTGCTCGACGTACTTGCGGGCGCGCTCGAGGTACTCCCACTGGATCTGGACGGCGGTCAGGCGGCGGTCGTCGGCGAGCCGCACGGTCTCGGTGCACGTGATGTCCCGCGAGATCTGGTGCAGCGCCGATACGGGGTTGGCGATCGACAGATCGTGCAGGTACTCGTCCTCGATCATCTCGAGCACGAGCGCGGTCGTGCCGACCTTCAGGAACGTCGCGACCTCGCTCATGTTGGCGTCGCCGATGATGACGTGCAGCCGGCGGTACTTGTCGGGATCTGCGTGTGGCTCGTCGCGCGTGTTGATGATCGGGCGCTTGAGCGTCGTCTCCAAACCGACCTCGGCCTCGAAGAAGTCGGCGCGCTGTGTGAGCTGGAAACGGTGCCGGTCCCGGTCGTCCCACGGAGCCTCGGCGCCCAGCTTGCCTGCGCCCGTGAACACCTGCCGCGACACTAGGAACGGCGTCAGATCGCGGACGATCGCGCCGAACGGCGTGGCACGGTCGACCAGGTAGTTCTCGTGCGTCCCGTAGGAGTTGCCCTTGCCGTCGCTGTTGTTCTTGTAGATCGCGATCCGCTGTCCCGGTGGCAGGACGCGGTGGATCTCCTCGAGCGAGCGCTCCAGGACGCGTTCTCCGGCCTTGTCGTGGACGACGAGCTCGCGCGGCGACGCGCACTCGGGCGTCGAGTACTCTGGATGCGCGTGATCGACGTAGTAGCGCGCCCCGTTCGGCAGGATCACGTTCGCCAGGCCGAGGTCCTCCTCCGCCGGCTCACGGACCTGGACGGGCTCGAACCCCCGCGCATCGCGCAGCGGCGACTCCTGTTCGTAGTCCCACCGGATCCGTCGCAGGGCCCCCGCGAACGTACTGATGAGCAGCGACGAGGACAGGACGGGGTTGAAGTCCGGCGATCCGACCGCCGAGATCCCGTACTCGGTCTCGGTCCCGACGACCTTGGGGATGGCCATCTGCAGAGAT
>DATHSY010000149.1:0-7374 GCA_035463715.1 Actinomycetota bacterium
TGTCTTCGGCGTGCAGATCCCCGACCTGCGCTTCGGGAAGGTGGATCGGCAGACCGAGGACGCGATCGACGAGCTGAACAGCCTCCTACGGGACCGCGGCGGCTACGCCGACCCCGTCTCCTGAACCAGCTCCACCAGCACGCCGCCCATCTCCCTCGGGTGCACGAAGGCGATCGTCGTCCCGCGGGATCCGGGACGGGGGACCTCGTCCACGAGTGAGACGCCCTGCGCCCGGAGCCGCTCGAGCTCGCGTGCGACGTCGGTGACCCGATAGCCGACGTGGTGGACCCCGGGCCCCCGGCGTTCGATGAACCGCCCGACCGGGGTGTTTGGGCCGAGCGCCCCGAGCAGCTGGACGAACGAGTCTCCTGCGGACAGTAGCACCTCCTCGACGCCCTGCGCGGCAACGACCTCCCGGTGGACGGGCTCGAGCCCGAGGACGCGCGCGTACAGCTCGACCGCGGCGTCGAGGTCCTCGACGGCGATGCCGATGTGGTCCAGGGTCATCATCCGGCGCGCCGGGCGCCGGAAGAGCCGTCGGGTTGCAGGCGGGCCATCAGCCGCATCGCCTCGGTCACGTGGTAGACGGGCAAGGACATGGCCTTGACGATGGCCGCGACCGCCTGCGACCTCAGATCCTCGACCGGCTTCGCGTCGGCGCCGGGCTCGGCCTTGAGCGCGTAGAACTCCACCAGTTCGAGGAACTGCGCGAGCGAGGGCGTCAGGCCGCCGCGCTCGTACGCGTAGATCGTCTGCCTGGCAGCGGGACAGCCGGGGGCTGCGGCTGCGTCCTGCACGGCCCGGAAGCCGGCTCCCCGTCGGAGCGCACGCAGGAGCGCTCCGACGGCACGCGCGTCCTCGGCGGCGACGGGCGGCAGCTTCTTCCTGGCCATGAGGGTCCCTCCACCGGCGGTCCGCGCAGGCGGGCTCCGGCGCGATCGCCCGGCGGACCAGCACGATAGCCGCTCGACCCGGTCCCGCGCACGGCGTCACGCCCTAGGCCATCGGCGGCCATGTAGGACCAAGGGCGGATGCGGGCATCCCCCGGTATGGGGTAGATAAGGGGAGCGCAGGGTGACGCGCCTCGCGCGGGAGGCAAGAGCTTGAGCGAGACCAAGTCGACGGCCGCCACCTTCCTCGTCGGTTCCCAGCTGGTGCAGAAGGGCAAGGCAGATGTCTTCCGCGTCAGGGAACGCACCCGCCGTCGCCGGATCTGGAGGCTCCTGGCGGTCCTCGCGGCGATCGATGGCTACCTGTGGTACCGGTACGCGACCGACAACCCCCTGCGCGCGCCGACCATCGGGCCCGAGGCGATCATCTGGCTCCCCCTGCTGCTGATCTTCGCGATGATCCTCGTGATGATGGCGATGCCGCTGTTCAGCGGCCGCTCCCCGCACAACGTGGTCCATCCAGAGCAGATCGAGGTGGGTCTGACCGACGTCCGCGGGTTGGACAACCAGGTGGACGACGTCATCCGCACGCTCGACGTCTTCCTCGGCTACGCGACGTTCCGCGACGAGCTCGGCGGCAACCCGCGGCGCGGCATCCTGTTCGAGGGACCGCCGGGAACCGGCAAGACCTACCTCGCGAAGGCGATGGCGAAGCAGGCCGGCGTGCCGTTCCTGTTCGCCTCGGCGACCTCGTTCCAATCGATGTGGTTCGGGATGTCCGGAGCTCGGATCCGCGCGTTCTTCAGGCGGCTGCGCAAGCTCGCGCGGAAGGAGGGCGGCGCGATCGGGTTCATCGAGGAGATCGACGCGATCGGAGGGGAACGCGGCGGGATGAGCGCGTCGCCCGACCCGACCAACCTGGGCCGGACGACGTCGCACATGATGGGTCCCGGCGGGACCGGGATGGTGAACGAGCTCCTCGTGCAGATGCAGTCGTTCGACCAGCCGCCGTTCGGAACGCGGCTGAAGGGGCGGTTCGTCGAGTGGGTGAACGGGTTCCTGCCGCCCGACAGGCGGTACCGTGCGGCCAGCCCCGACTACAACAACATCCTGCTGATCGCGGCGACGAACCGCGCGGACAACCTGGATCCCGCGCTGCTCCGTCCGGGCCGCTTCGACCGCCGGCTGTACTTCGACGTGCCGACCAAGCAGGGCCGCCGTGACCTGATCGACTTCTTCCTCGATCGCAAGATGCATCATGCGCAGCTGGACGAGCCGTCGGCGCGCGAGCGCCTGGCGTTCGACACCTTCGGCCACACGCCGGTGATGATCGAGCACATGTTCGACGAGTCGCTCCTGATCGCGCTGCGCAACGGGCGTCGCGAGATGACCATCGACGACGTGTACGAGGCGAAGCTCACCGAGGAGATCGGCGTGAAGCAGCCGGTCGCGTACACCGAGGGCGAGCGCGCCGCGATCGCGACCCACGAAGCCGGCCATGCCACGGTGGCGTACTTCGTCGGCAAGGGCAGGCGTCTCGAGGTGCTGTCGATCATCAAGCGCCGGCAGGCGCTCGGACTCCTCGCGCACGGCGACGAGGAGGAGCGGTTCACCCGTTCGCGTTCGGAGATCCAGGCGCACGTGGCGATCGCGCTCGGGGGGATGGTCGCCGAGGAGATGTTCCTCGGCGAGTCGGGCACCGGACCCGCGTCGGACCTCGCGGGGGCGACCACGCTGGTGGCGCAGATGGTCGGGTCGTTCGGGATGGCCGGATCGCTGATCTCGTACGACGCGGTCAGCGAGGGACCGATCGGGAACAAGAACCTGGTCGGCAAGGTCCTCGGCGACGCGGACGCGAAGCAACGCGTGGAGGACATCCTGACCGAGCAGAAGGAGCGGGTCGCCGAGCTCCTCGAGCAGAACCGGGACGTGGTCGGAGCCCTGCGCGACTCGCTGATCGAGCGCGACGAGCTCGTCGGCGAGGAGATCCTCGTCGTGATCGAGAAGGCGCTCGCCAACCGGGATTGAGGCCGTCGGGAGAAGGGGGCCGCTACCACCCCGGCGAGGCGCCGAGGTCGTTCGACGCAGGTGCGGTGACCGATCCCTCGGACGAGCCCGTCGAAGTCGTCGATGAACACGACCGCGTCGTCGCGGTCGTGCCTCGGAGGCAGATGCGCGAAGGCGGGCTCCTGCATCGCTGCACGTACGTCATCGTGCTCGACCCGAGCGGGCGGGTGTACGTGCATCGGCGCACCGACACCAAGGACGTCTATCCGGGCATGTACGACGTCACGGCCGGAGGCGTGAATGCCCCTGGCGAGTCCTACGACGACGCGGCCGCTCGCGAGGTCGAGGAGGAGCTCGGTGTGACCGCCCGCCCGGCCTTCCGGTTCCGGCACCGGTACGACGGCCCCGACGGCCACGTCTTCGGTGGCGTGTACGACGTCGTGTGGGGTGGGCAGATACGGCACCAGGCCACCGAGGTCGCATGGGGCGTGTTCCTCCCGCTGGAGCAGGTCGACGCGCTCATGGCGCGCGAGCCGTTCTGCCCCGACGGCCTCGAGGTCTTCCAACGTTGGCGCGTAGACTTCGCGTAGCGCTGGGTACGCACAGGCACGGAAAGGACCGTCATGGTTTCGTCGGTGATCGTCGCAGGCGCGCGGACGCCGATCGGGAAGTTCGGGGCGTCGCTCGCACCTTGCTCCGCGGTGGAGCTCGGGACCGTCGCGGTGCGCGAGGCGCTGGCTCGTGCGGGCGTTCCGGCGGAACGGGTCGACTACGTGATCATGGGGCAGGTCCTGCGTGCCGGCACGGGACAGGCGACCGCTCGGCAGGTGTCGATCGCGGCCGGGATCCCGCGCGAGGTGCCGGCGCTGAACGTCGACAAGGTGTGTCTGTCCGGCATCGACGCGATCGCGCTCGCCGACCAGCTGATCCGCGCCGGCGAGGTCGATGTCGTCGTCGCCGGCGGGATGGAATCGATGACGAACGCGCCCTACGTCCTGCCGAAGGCCCGCGAAGGGTCACGGCTCGGCGACGCGGAGCTCGTCGATTCGATGCTGTACGACGGCCTGTGGTCGACGTTCACGAAGATGACGATGGGGGAGGCCTCCGACGAGGTCAACGCCGAGATCGGCATCACGCGCGAGGAGCAGGACGACTGGGCCGCCCGCAGCCACGCGCTCGCGCACGCCGCGTGGGAGCAGGGACGTCTGGCCGAGGAGGTCGTCGGCGTCGAGATCCCGCGGCGCAAGGGCGGCGCCGTCCTGTTCGACCGCGACGAGGGGATCCGTCCCGGCACGACGCCGGAGACGCTCGGGGCGCTGCGTCCGGCGTTCAGGCAGGGCGGCACGATCACCGCAGGCAACGCGTCGCAGATCTCCGACGGCGCCGCGGCCGTCGTCGTCGCGCGTACGGACCTGGCTCGGGATCAGGGATGGACGCCGCTCGCGGAGATCGTCTCGCACGGGATGTCGGCCGACCGGTTCTCGTACCTGCACACCGTGCCGGCCTCGGCGCTCCAGCACGCGCTCAAGAAGGCCGACCTCGACGTCCATGACCTCGGGCTGATCGAGGTGAACGAGGCGTTCGCCGCCGTCGCGGTCAACGTCACGAAGCTCCTCGGCGTCGACCGCGCGATCGTGAACGTGAATGGCGGCGCGGTCGCCCTCGGGCACCCGATCGGGATGAGCGGAACGCGGCTCGTGTTGACGCTCGCGTACGAGCTCCGCCGGCGGGGCCTCGCGCTCGGCGGCGCGACGGTGTGCGGTGGCGGCGGACAGGGCGACGCGCTCGTGATCCGCAACCCCGCCGCCGGTTGACGTCGCGGATGGACGACCGCGGACGCTTCGACCTGCCCGCAGAGCTCGAGGAGTTCCGCGCACTCGTCCGGCGGATCGCCGAGGAGAAGATCGCACCCCGCGCGGCCGAGATCGACGAGACCGACGAATGGCCGGACGACCTGTACCGCGTCCTCGTCGACAACGAGCTGACCGGCGTCGGTCTCCCCGAGGAGTACGGCGGCTCCGGCGGCGGCTCTCTCGCGTTCGGCGTGATGATCGAGGAGCTCTCGCGGGTGTCGGCCGGCCTCGCCCTCGCCCCGGCCGTGACCAAGCTCGGCGTGGTGCCGCTGCTGCTCTCAGGCACCGACGAGCAGCGCCGCTCGATGATCGAGTCGATCGTCCGGGGTGACGTGCTGATGTCGTACGCGCTGACCGAACCGGCCGCCGGCTCGGACGCGGCGTCGCTTCGTACCCGGTACGCCGCGGACGGTGACGGTTTCGTGCTGAACGGGACGAAGCGCTTCATCACGGGCGCCGGCATCTCACAGGCGTACGTGGTCTTCGCGACCAAGGATCCCGAGCTCCGGTCCAAGGGCATCTCCGCGTTCCTGGTGATGAGGGACGATCCCGGCGTCTCGTTCGGACGCAAGGAGCAGAAGATGGGGATCCGCGGATCGCCCACGCGCGAGGTGATCCTCGACGAGGCGCGGATCCCGGCCGACCGGCTGATCGGCCAGGAGGCGGAAGGCTTCGCCATCGCGATGCGGACGCTCGACTACTCGCGGCCGCTGATCGGTGCGCAAGCCCTCGGCATCGCGCAGGGAGCGCTCGACGAGGCCGCGCGGTACGCGACCGAACGCAAGCAGTTCGGGCAGGTGATCGCGGACTTCGAGGCGATCCAGTTCATGCTTGCCGACATGGCGATGGGGATCGAGGCGTCACGGCTCCTCGTCTACAAGGCGCTCGCGCTCTGCGATGCCGAGGACCACGCCCGGATGACCGCGATGTCGGCGATGGCCAAGTGCTTCGCGTCCGACACGGCGATGGCGGTCACGACCGATGCCGTGCAGATCCTGGGCGGCTACGGCTATGTCCGCGAGTACCCGGTCGAGCGCATGATGCGCGACGCGAAGATCACGCAGATCTACGAGGGCACGAACCAGATCCAGCGCATCGTGATCGCCAGGGAGCTCCTGAAGGCCATCGAGGGGTAGCTCCGCCCTCCGACGGAAACGGGACCGCGGGCCTCCGGCCCGCGCGGTCGGGGGGATCTCCACCGCCGCGGTTCGGAGCGGGCATGTGCTCCGGCGAGCGGCCCGCGGTCCCGGTCCTGCGCGCGCTCAGATCACGATCGTTCCGCCTTCGACCGCGACCGGGCCCTCGAGCGCCCGATACCCTTCGACCGGAGCGCCGGCGTGTCCTGCTCGACGGTCGCGTCCCGCCAGATGTCGGTGTCCTGCTCCATCCGGTGCTTCCATCCTCCTCGGTGGCGTCCGGCGGCTCAGCCGCCGGCCGCGAGCTCGTGTGCGATCTCGTTCAGATGGGGCGTCGGGCCCCCGGACGGGCTCAGCGGGTTCTCGAGCTCGCTCAGCCGAACCTTCAGCGCCCGGTTCTCCTCCTCCGCGCGGTACAGACGCTCGGCCGTCTCACGCATCTGGTCGCGAAGGGCCTGGATGTCCTCCTGCGAGTGCAGGGGGCCGTCGGCAGCCGCGATCAGCCTCGCCTCGAGCGCGGCCACCTGTTCGAGCGCGGCGCGGTGCTCGGTGCGCACCGCCTGCAGGGCGCGCTCGGCCGCCTCCGCGACCGCGAGGGCCTCGTCCCGCTCGCGTTCGAGGCGTTTGACGCCGCCGATCTCCGGCCCGGCGTCCGGAGCTGCCCCGCGGGACCCGGCCGCCGACGTCGACCGCAGCGGCTTCACGACCTCCACCCCT
The DNA here is from genome assembly GCA_035463715.1 of Actinomycetota bacterium. Classification (GTDB taxonomy): domain Bacteria; phylum Actinomycetota; class UBA4738; order UBA4738; family HRBIN12; genus DATHSY01. The sequence continues at coordinate 6,604 of DATHSY010000149.1, forward strand.
TCCGCGGCCACCTTCGGCCCGTCCTTCGCGGCGGGCCTCGGCGCCGACGGGGTCACGGCGTACCCGGACCGGCCGAGCGCGACCTGGGGATCCGGGCGTGCGCCCTTGCCCTTGTGCTTCACCGCGCGGAACAGCAGGAGCACGATCAGGAGGAGTGTCGCGAGGCCGAGAACGCCGGACCCGATCCGCACCATCTCCGCCATCGACACGATCGGCGCGACCGCGCTGTCCAGCTGGGCGACGGCGATCGTCCCGTCGGGCGCGACCCAGACCGGGACGAAGGTCTTCAGCAGGCCCCCCTCGACCTTCGTCTCGGTCGAGCCGTTCGCCACGTCGCCGAGGAACTCACGGGGGTAGGTGGGCCGCGTCCCGATCATCGCGGCGTCGTCGTGGTACAGGACCCTCCCCGTCGGCGACCACAGTGTCACCGCCTCGATGTCGGCCGGCATGACGCGCGTGATCGCGGCCTGGAGCTCCTGGTACCTCGCGTCGTCGGCCGGCTCCTCGAGGTCGCGCTCGGTCAGGACGCCGGCGAGCTTGACCTGGGCCGCGAGCCGGGCCTGCCTCGCCGCCTCGCGGATCGACGAGTCCTCCAGCGACGAGGAGTAGAAGAAGGCGCCGGCCGAGACCGCGGCGAGCAGCACGACCAGGACCGCGTGAAGCGAGCGACGCCCGCGGATCCCCACGCCCCGCATCGATGAGCCTCCCGTGATGCCCGTGACCTTCCGGTGCTATCGGCACGTCGGGCATCCGGGTGAAGCCCTCGGACGC
>DATHSY010000150.1:0-3370 GCA_035463715.1 Actinomycetota bacterium
GACGTCGACCTGCCGCTGGCGGCCGCGCACTTCTTCTACTACGCGGGCTGGGCCGACAAGCTCGAGTACGCGTTCCCGAACCGCCGGCCGCGGCCGCTGGGCGTCGCCGGACAGATCATCCCGTGGAACTTCCCGCTGCTCATGGCCGCGTGGAAGCTCGCGCCGGCGCTCGCGACCGGGAACACGGTGGTGCTCAAGCCGGCGGAGACGACGCCGCTCACGGCGCTGCTGCTGGCCCAGGTCATCCAGCAGGCGGAGCTCCCCCACGGCGTCGTGAACATCGTGACGGGCGCCGGCGAGACGGGCTCGGCGCTGGTCGAACACGGCGACGTCGACAAGATCGCCTTTACGGGCTCGACCGAGGTCGGCAAGATCATCCGGCGGACGACCGCCGGGACGGGGAAACGGCTGACGCTCGAGCTCGGCGGGAAGGCCGCGAACATCGTGTTCGAGGACGCGCCGCTCGACCAGGCGGTCGAGGGCGTGATCAACGGGATCTTCTTCAACCAGGGACACGTCTGCTGCGCCGGGTCCCGCCTGCTCGTGCAGGAGTCGGTCTTCGAACCGCTGCTCGAGAAGCTGAAGGACCGGCTCCAGACGCTGCGCGTCGGCGACCCGCTGGACAAGAACACCGACGTCGGCGCGATCAACTCGCGACAGCAGCTCACGAAGATCGAGGAGCTGGTCGCCTCGGGCGTGAGCGAGGGCGCAGAGATGTACCAGCCCGAGTGTCACCTGCCCGAACGCGGCTTCTGGTTCCGACCGACGCTGTTCACGAACGTGACGCAGTCGCACCGGATCGCGCGCGAGGAGATCTTCGGGCCCGTGCTCTCGATCCTGACGTTCCGCACGCCCGATGAGGCCGTCGAGAAGGCGAACAACACGCCCTACGGGCTGTCCGCCGGGGTCTGGACCGAGAAGGGGTCGCGGATCCTGTGGATGGCCGAGCGGATGCGCGCCGGCGTGGTGTGGGCGAACACGTTCAACCGGTTCGACCCCGGCTCGCCCTTCGGCGGCTACAAGGAGAGTGGCTTCGGCCGCGAGGGCGGCCGCCAGGGACTCGAGCCATACATGGAGCTCGACGGAGGTTCGACATGACGGGAGACCGGCTCGACGTTCGCCGGACCGCGAAGCTCTTCATCGGTGGCGAGTTCCCTCGGAGCGAGTCGGGCCGCTCGTACGAGATCCGCTCGCACGAGGGCGCGCTGCTGGCGTGGGCGGCGCGCGCGTCCCGCAAGGACCTCCGCGACGCGGTCAAGGCGGCGCGGTCGGCGTTCCCCGGATGGTCCGGCAAGACGGCGTACAACCGCGGTCAGGTCCTCTACCGGGTCGCCGAGCTCATGCAGGGCCGGCGCGCGCAGTTCGAGCAGGAGCTCGCCGACGCGGGGGCATCCGACCCTGCGCGTGGCGTCGCGGCCGCGATCGACCGGTGGGTCTGGTACGCCGGGTGGGCCGACAAGATCGGACAGGTGATGGGCGGCACCAACCCGGTCGCCGGGCCGTACTTCAACTTCACGATCCCCGAGCCGACGGGGGTGGTCGGGATCGTCGCGCCGCGGGATCGCTCGCTCCTCGGGCTCGTATCGCGCCTGGCGCCGGCGATCGTCTCGGGGAACACCGCGGTGGTCGTTGCGAGCGAGCGGTCGCCGCTCCCGGCGGTCTCGCTCGGCGAGGTGCTGGCCACGTCCGACGTCCCGGGCGGCGTCGTCAACATCCTGACGGGCCACACGGCCGAGCTGGTTCCGTGGCTCGCCGCCCATATGGACGTCAACGCGATCGACGCCACCGGCGTGCCGGACGAGCTGTTCGCGGACGTCGAGCGGGCCGCCGGGGACAACGTCAAGCGTGTCGTACGAGCTCGGGATGTGGACCCGTTCGCGGCCGAGGCACAGAGCCCATACGACGTGACGGCCCTGATGGAGTTCAAGACCGTCTGGCACCCGATCGGCGCCTGACGGCCACGATTCTTCATACGATCGCAAGGCTCCGTCCCGGATGCGAGGCAGGGGCGGGGGTACGATGCGGCCGATGCCCCTGTACAAGGAACAAGGCATCGTCCTGCGCTCCGCGAAGCTGGGCGAGGCCGACAAGATCGTCACGGTGATGACCCAGGGGGCCGGCAAGGTCCGCGCCGTCGCCAAGGGGATCCGCAAGACGACCAGCCGCTTCGGGGCCCGCCTCGAGCCGTTCACGCACGTCTCGCTGATGCTCTACCGCGGCCGTGGGTCGCTCGACACCGTCAGCCAGGCCGAGATCATCAGCCCGTTCATGGGGCTGCGCCGCGACCTCGACCTGTTCGCGGCCGGCGAGACGATGCTCGAGGCGGTCGACAAGGTGGCCGAGGAGCACGAGCGCAACGTCCGGCTGTTCCTGCTGCTCCTGTCGGGCGTCCGGGTCCTGGACACGCGGCCCGCCGATCCGGTCGCGGTGGCCGAGTCGTTCCTGTTGAAGCTGCTCTCGCTGTCCGGGTTCCATCCCAGCCTGACCGCCTGCGCGGCGTGCGGGCGGCCGCAACCCCGGTTGTTCGCGAGCGGGCAGGGCGGAGCGGTCTGCTCGGACTGCGCGGAGCCGGACGCGGGCATCGTCTCGGCAGAAGCGCTCGGCGCCCTGGCCTCCCTCGCGAGCGCCGATCTGGTCGCGGCGGGGGAGGCGACCGTCGACCCGCTGGTGCGACGAGAGGCACGCGGGTTGCTGTTCGGGTTCGCCGAGTACCACCTCGAGCGGCGGATCCGGTCGCTGCCCATGCTCGTCCGGAGCGCGGCCACATGAGCACGTATCTCCACGACCTCGACCGCTCGCGGCTGCCGCACCACGTCGGGATCGTGATGGATGGCAACGGTCGCTGGGCGACGCAGCGGGGGCTGCAAAGGACGGACGGCCACGCCGCGGGCGAGGCCGCGATGTTCGACACGGTCGAGGGCGCCGTAGACGTCGGGTTGCGCTGGCTCACGCTCTACGCGTTCTCCACGGAGAACTGGAACCGCCCGAAGTCCGAGGTCTCGTACCTGATGGGCTTCAACCGAGGACTGCTCCGGAGGCGCCGGCAGGAGCTTGACGACATGAACGTGCGCATCCGGTTCCTCGGACGCCGCGACTGGCGCGTCCCGCGCTCGGTGCTTCGTGAGATGGAGCTCTCCGAGGAGATGACGCGCGACAACACCGGCATGACCCTCACGATGGCCTTCAACTACGGAGGGCGGGTCGAGATCGTCGACGCCGTGAAGCGGATCCTGGCGGATCACGACGCCGGCCGGCTCCGCGGCGAGAAGCTCACGCCGGAGAGCATCGCGAGCCGGCTCTACCGCCCCGACATGCCGGACCCGGACCTGGTCATCCGCACCAGCGGCGAGCAGCGGATCTCGAACTTCCT
>DATHSY010000151.1:0-14160 GCA_035463715.1 Actinomycetota bacterium
TCGGCGGCGACGTCTCCGAGCTCGTCCCGCCCGTCGTGGTCGAGCGGCTCGCCGAGCGGTTCGGGGGCGCCGCCTAGCGATGGACCTGTCCACACAGATCCAGGAGCTCGAGGACATGGTCCGCGAGGCGAAGTCGATGCCCCTGTCCTCGTCGGCGCTGCTGAACCGCGACGAGTTGCTCGAGCTGATCGAGCGGATGAAGGCGTCGCTGCCCGAGGAGGTCAAGCAGGCGCGATGGGTCGTCCGCGATCGCGAGGAGCTGCTCTCGAAGGCACGCCGCGATGCCGAGCGGATCGTGGATGACGCGAGGGCCGAGCAGCTGCGGATGGCGGCGAAGGAGGAGATCTACCGGCGCGCCGAGCAGGAGGCCGAGCGGATCGGCGGCCAGGCGGAGGAGGACTCGCGCCGGATGCGGATGGAGGCCGAGGACTACGTCGACGGCAGGCTCGCGCAGTTCGAGAACGCGCTACAGCGCCTCACCGAGGACGTGGTCCTGACGCACGAAGCCCTCACGAAGACGCTCGAGCAGGTCCAAGGGGGACGCGAGCGCCTGCGCGGGACCACGCCGGCGCAGCAGGGGCTCGGCGGCGGCGATGGGTTCGACGGAGAAGGTGGTGAGCCGTGATGCGCGAGATCGACGTCCGCGATCTCGTCGACCAGCCCGGCTCATCCAAGCACGTCCGCGTCGACGAGCCGGTCGGGGGCCTGCAGACCGAGCTCGCCGTCGTCCCCGACGACGGAAGGCTCCAGGGCGACCTGCTGCTGGAGAGCGTCGTCGAGGGCATCGTGGTCCGCGGCAGCGTCGGCGGGCGCATGCGGCTTCGATGCGCTCGCTGCCTGAGGGAGTTCGAGCGCGACTTCGACGTGCGGATGGACGAGCTGTACGCGCGTGAGCCGGGGCCCGAGGACGATTACACCCTCGCCGAGGACCTCATGCTCGATCCCGAGCCGATGGTCCGGGACGCGGTCGTGCTCCAGATGCCGTTCGCCCCGGTGTGCCGGCCGGATTGCCTGGGGCTGTGCGAACGGTGCGGCGGCGACCGCAACCTCGGCGAGTGCACGTGCGCGCCCGAGGTCGACCCGCGCTGGGCCGGGCTGGAGGTCCTGCTCGACGACCGTTCGATCGACCGCGACGACTGATCAGGACGACCCGATAGCACCCGACCATCGCCAACGACCACGCCATCGGCGACGCAGAACGACGACGAGAGGAGAGCGACGATGCCGGTCCCGAAACGACGCCAGTCCCACACGCGAGGTGCCAAGCGCAAGGCGACCTGGAAGGCCGAGCCTGCGACGTACTCGGAGTGCCCCCAGTGCCACCAGCCCAAGCTGCCACACCGCGTCTGCAGCAACTGCGGGTACTACGCGGGGCGCCAGGTCCTCGAGGTCGAGTGACGGCGTGAACGAAAGAGCGGCTGGGGAGCGACCGGCCCGGGCATTGGAGCGCGCCCTCGGCGTCGGGTTCGCGGATCCTGGGCTGCTCGAGGCCGCGCTCACGCATCGCTCGTACGCGTTCGAGCAGGAGCTCGACGTCAACAACGAACGGCTCGAGTTCCTCGGTGACGCCGTCCTCGGACTGGTTGTCACCGACATGGCGTACCGCACGTTCCCCGATCTCGCGGAGGGCGAGCTTGCGAAGCTGCGCGCGTCGATCGTGAACATGTCGGCTCTGGCCGACGTCGCCAGGCAGCTCGGTCTGGGTCAGGCCGTCAGGCTCGGGCATGGCGAGGAGATGAGCGGCGGACGCGACAAGGCGAGCATCCTCGCGGACGCGCTGGAGGCGCTGCTCGGCGCGGTGTACCTCGATCGCGGTCTGGACGTCGCCCGCTCGCTGATCGAGCGACTGTTCCGGCCGCGGATGAACGCATACGTGCGGGGCGAAGGCGAGCGCGACTACAAGACGATCCTCCAGGAGCTGGCGTCACAGGACCTTCGCGCGCTCCCCGAGTATCGGATCGAGGAGAGCGGGCCGGACCATCAGAAGGAGTTCTCGGCCACCGTGTACCTGGCCGGCAAGCCATGGGGCAGCGGGGTCGGCCGATCGAAGAAGGAGGCGGAGCAGCAGGCCGCGCACGAAGCGTACCGGCGACTGTCGGGACGCGCCGTCGGGTCGGGGTCTGCGTCTCCGTAACGGGGGAGGGACGGAGTGGAGCTTCCCGAAGTCGAGGTGATGCGCCGCGACCTCGAGAAGGATGTCGTCGGCCGCAAGATCGCGTCGGCGGAGGTCCGCTCGTCGAGGAACGCGATGCGCGCGATCCGGCGGCACGCCAAGCGCAAGGAGTTCACCGACGGCGTCATCGGCCGGAAGATCACGAAGGTCGAGCGCCGCGGCAAGTACATCCTGATGCACCTGGACAACGGTGGCGTCATCGTCGTGCACTTCGGGATGAGCGGGCAGTTCATCCGCGGCAACAAGCGGCAGTCGCTCCCTGCCCACACGCACGCCGTCCTCACGTTCCAGCAGGGCGGCGACCTCCGCTTCGTCGACCCCCGGACGTTCGGCGAGCTGTTCGCGACGACGACCGATGAGCTGGGCAAGGTCAAGGAGCTCCAGCACATCGCGATCGATCCGCTCGACCAGGTGTTCACGTGGCAGACGTTCGGCGGACTCATGGCGCAGCGCGCGTCGAAGATGAAGCAGCTGCTGTTGGACCAGAAGTTCATCAGCGGGCTCGGCAACATCTACTCGGACGAGGTGCTGTTCGCGGCCGGCCTTCGGTACGACCGGATGTCGGACACGCTGTCGTCGCAGGAGGTCCGGCGCATGTACCGCGCGCTCCAGGAGGTGCTGCAGGATGCGATCCGCGCGCGCGGGACGACGCTGGACGACGAGGCATACGTCGACCTGTTCGGCAAGCCCGGCGAGTACCAGAACGAGCTCAAGGTCTACGGTCGCGAAGGTCTTCCGTGCCGGCGCTGCCGCACGCCGATCCGGACCGTGAAGATCTCCGGGCGGACCTCCTACTTCTGCCCGCAGTGCCAGAGCTGAGACGCCCGGCCTACTCGACCGTCGCGCCCGCTTCGCGCATCCGCTGGATCGCCCGCTCGCCGTCGCCCGGCTCCAGCTCGACGGCGCGGATCGCATCGGACAGCACCGAGGTCGCGAACCCGAGCCGCGTCGCATCCAGGACGGTCTCGACGACGCAGTAGTCGGTCGCGAGACCGGCGACGACGATCCGTTCGACACCGCGCTCGCGAAGGATCCGCTCGAGCGTGGTCGGCTCCGTTTCGCCGCTCACCGGGTCGCGGACGCTGAACCCGGAGTAGCCGTCGCGCCCGTCGGTCCCCTTGCGGACGATCTCGCCCTCGACGTGCAGGGACGGGTGCAGCTCGGCGCCCCAGGTGCCGCCGACGCAGTGGACCGGCCAGATGCCGCCGTCCTTGCGGAAGTGCGGCGTCGACTCCGGGTGCCAGTCCTGCGTGTAGACGACGACCGCGCCGGCGGCGAGCGCCACCCGGATCTCCTCGTTGGCCGCGGCCGGGACCTCGTCGCCGCCCGCGACCGACAGGCTCCCCGAGGGGTCGGCGAAGTCGTTCTGGACGTCGACGACGATCAGCGCCGTCCGAGCGTCGTACCTCGCTGTACGGTCCTGGGCCGTATCGTCCCGCACGTCCGGATGGTAGCCGCGGACCGTGTGCCGGGATCGTCCTCTGCGGCGGCGGGCTGCGTCGGTAGGCTCGGGCCGTGCGGACGAGGGTGCGCGTGATCGTACGCGGCCGGGTTCAAGGGGTGTTCTTCCGCGCGAGCTGTGCCGAGGAGGCTCGGCGTCGCGGCGTCGCCGGGTTCATCCGGAACCGCGCCGACGGCGGCGTCGAGGCGGTCTTCGAGGGTCCCGCCGACCAGGTGGACGCCATGGTCGGATGGTGCGGGACCGGGCCGCCGTTCGCCCAGGTCGACAGGGTGGAGAGCCGGGTCGAGGAGCCGGTGGGAGACACCGGGTTCCGGGTGGCCTGAGCGAAACTTCGCTCGCGCAAATCCCCGGTTGCAGGGCCGGCCGTCGGTACTATCGGCGCCACATGTTCCTCCGGTCCCTGACGATCCGCGGCTTCAAGTCGTTCGCGGACAAGACGGTCCTCGAGTTCGCCCCGGGCGTCAGTGTGATCGTCGGGCCGAACGGCTCGGGCAAGTCGAACCTCGTCGACGCGATCGCGTGGGTGCTCGGCGAGCAGGGGCCGCGGGCCCTGCGCGGTGGGCAGATGGCGGACGTGATCTTCGCCGGAAGCCCCCATCGGCCCGCGCTCGGGATGGCCGAGGTCAAGCTGGTGATCGACAACTCGGCGGGGCTGATCCCGGTCCCGATGTCCGAGATCGAGATCAGCCGCGCGATCTATCGCAGCGGCGACAGCGAGTACCGGATCGGCGGCCGGGTCGCCCGGCTGCTCGACGTCCAGGAGCTGCTCGCCGAATCCGGGATCGGGCGGGCGCTCCACACCGTGGTCGGGCAAGGCCAGCTCGAGGACGTGCTGACCTCGCGACCCGAGGACAGGCGGCAGTACGTCGAGGAGGCCGCCGGCATCGCCAAGCACCGCAAGCGTCGCGAACGCGCCGAGCGCAAGCTGAACGGGCTCGAGCACGACGTGCTCCGGCTCCAGGACGTCCTGGCCGAGCTCCGGCGGCAGCTGAAGCCGCTCCGGCAACAGGCCGAGGTCGCCAGGCGGCACGAGGAGCTGTCGGCGGAGGCCGACGCGCTCGCCGTGAACCTCGCCGCGGCCCGTCTGCGGGATCTGCTGGCCGAACGGACCCGCCGGTCGACCGGCTGGGACGAGGGGCTCGCGAAGCGGAACGACGCTCGTGCCCGTCTCGACGCGCTGGACGAGGCGGTGGTGAGCGCGTCGGACGAGCATGCGGACGCCACCCTGGCGCTCCAGGAGGCCGAGGACGAGCTGGCGCGGGCGCAGGCGGCCAAGTCCGCCGCGGAGCTCGCGCTCCGCGAGGCCGTCCAGGCGGAGTCGGCCGCGCGGGCCGAGATGGCGGCGCGCGCCGGTCGCGACGTCCGTCTGGCGGTCCTCGACCAGGACCTCGACCGGATCCGCGCCCGCCAGGACGAGATCGGGGCGGAGCTCTCGCTCCGCGAGCGGGAGCTCGACGATGCCGAGGCGTCGTTCCGAGCCGCACAGGATGCGCGTCGTGCGGTGGAGGACGAGCGCCACCGCCTGAGCGAGCAGGCGGTGGCCCACCGCGCGGAGATGGAGACGCTGCGTCGCTCGCTCTCGGCGTACGAACGCGATCGGGCGCACGTCGCCGAGCAGCAAGCGAAGGCCGCGGAGCGGCGCGAGACGGCGGAGGCCGAACGCGCCCGAGCGTCGGATCGGATCGACGAGCTCGACGCGGAGGTGGCTCCGTGGTCGGATCGCCGGGCCGAGCTCGAACGCGAGCGGCACACGATCGCGGACACGATCGCCGAGCTGGAGGACGTGCTCCGCCATCACGAGACACGGCGAGACGTGCTGCGCGCGCGGAGGGCGGACCTTGAGGAGACGCCGGGCTCGCGGTTCCTCGAACGTCATCCGGGCCGCGCGATCGGGCTGCTGAGCGAGCTCGTCGAGATCGAGGACGGATGGGAGCCGGCGCTCGTCGCAGCCATCGGCCCGTTCGGCGACGCGGTCGTCTACGCCGATGAGGCCGGCGCGGTCGCGGACGCGCCGCGCGGCGACGGAGCCACGCTCGCGGTCGCGGGCGGCGGGCCGGTCGCGTTCGTCCTGCCGGGAGAGCGGACGCTGCTGTCGCTCGTCACCGTCGACGCGATGGCTCGAGGCCTGATCTCCACGCTGCTGATGGACGTGTACCTCGCCGACTCGCTCGAGGAGGCGGTCGACAAGCACCACCGGTATCCGAAGGCGTCGTTCGTGACGCGGGACGGCGTGCTCGTCGCGGCCGCCGTCATCCGGACCGCGGCGACGGGCGATGCGCGCGCCGCCGAGATCGCGCGCGAGCTCCAGATCGTCGAGCACGACGCCGCGCAGACCAAGGCGATGCTCAGGCCGCGACGCGAGCGCCTGGATGAGATCGGGCGCGAGCTACAGGAGCTGACGACGCGGATCGAGGCGGCCGACGCGCAGATCACCAAGGCCGTGGACGCGATCGGGCGGTTCGCCGCCGACGTCGCCGGCGCAGCGAAGGAGGAGGAGATCCTCGCGCAGCGGCTCGGCGGGATGGATGATGCCGCGGCCGCGTGGCGAGACGCGCTCGACGCGGCCGCGCCGATCGGTTTCGAGCTGCCGGCCCTGCCGCCCGTCGCGGAGCCCCCGGTGCACCACCGGGTCGTGGTGGAGACGCTTCGGCGCGACCGCGCGAGCCTCGGGTCCAGGCTCGCCGCCGTCCAGCAGGAGCGTGACGGGCTCGCCTCGACCGACCCCGACGCCCTGCGGGCCACCGTGGAGCGCGCGGCGGAGGACCGACGCACGGCGGAGGAACGGCTGGTCGCCAGCGAGGCGGCCCTCTCGGTGGCTGCCGAGCGACGTGCCGAGGCGGCGTCCTCGGAGCGAGCGCGGTCGAGCGCCGAGGCCGAGGCCAACCGCGCTTGGCGGGAGGCGTCCACCGAGCTCGAACGTCTGCGCGAGGCGTACGAGGACGAGGACCGTACGCGCGGCGACCTCGAGCGGCGGATCCGTGACGCCGAACGACTCCTGCGCGACGGCCACCAGCAGGACCCGGTCGAGGTGGTCGCCGCCCTTTCGGACGACGACACCGTCCCGGGACTGGAGAAGCGAGCAGAGCTGGTCCAGCGCCGGCTCGCGCTCCTCGGTCGTGTGAACCTGCTCGCCGGCGGGGAGTTCGAGGCGCTCCAGGAGCGGCACGATTTCCTGCATCGGGAGCTGGACGACGTCCGCCGGGCGCGCCGCGACCTGCTCGAGGTGATACAGAGGATCGACCTGGAGATCACCACCACGTTCGGGTCGGCGATGCGCGACGTGTCGAGCGAGTTCGAGCGTCTGTTCGCCGAGCTCTTCCCCGACGGAGAGGGAAGGCTCATCGCGACCCAGACGGAGGACCTGCTCAACACGGGCATCGAGATCGAGGCGCGCCCCGGGCGCAAGCGCGTCAAACGCATCTCGCTCCTGTCCGGCGGAGAGCGCGCGCTGACGGCGATGGCGTTCCTGTTCGCCATCTTCAAGGCTCGGCCGTCACCGTTCTACCTGATGGACGAGGTGGAGCCTGCGCTCGACGACGTGAACCTGCACCGGTTCCTTCGCCTCGTGCAGGGATTCGCCACCGACTCGCAGGTCCTCATCGTCACGCACCAGAAGCGGACGATGGAGGTCGCCCAGATGATGTACGGCGTCTCGATGAGCAAGGACGGGACGACGAAGGTCGTCGCGCAGCGGCTCGAGGGGCCCGAGGCGGAGGCGCCCGCGACGGCCCCGATCGTGCAGGCGATGGTGGCGTCCGAGGCAGACGCGGTCCACTAGCCTGTGGCCGTGGAGCTCGTGCTCGTCGCGATCGCCGCGATCGTCGTGGTTGGCGCGCTCGTTTCCGTGATCGTGCTCCGTCGTGGACGCACGTCACCGTCACGCCAGGTCGCGCCGAGCGCCGGATCCGGGGTTCCATCAACCCGGCAGGATGGGCTGGCGGCGCGGGTCCGGTCCGTGTTCGCGGGCGGTGCGACCGGGCAGGACGAGTGGGCGCGGCTCGAGGAGCTGCTCGTTCGCGCCGACGTGGGGCCGCAGACGGCCGCCCGGATCGTCCGGGACGTTCGGGCGCGGTACACACCGTCGTCGGATCCGGTCGCGCTGTTGCATGACGAGCTCGTCGCGATCCTCGGTGGTGAGGGCCGGCTGGCGCTGCGGCCCGACGACCTTTCGGTCGTGATGGTCGTGGGTGTGAACGGTTCGGGCAAGACGACGACGATCGGCAAGCTCGCCGCGCGACTGTCGCGCGAGGGGCGCAAGGTCAGCCTCGCCAACAGCGACACGTTCCGTGCTGCGGCGGCGGAGCAGCTCGACGTCTGGGCCCAGCGCGCCGGCGCGACGCTCGTCAGTCAGAAGCGGGGCGCCGACCCCGGCGCGGTCGCCTTCGACGCGGTGCAGGCCGCGCGCGCCCGCGACATGGACGTGGTCATCGTCGACACCGCGGGCCGGCTGCACAACCGGCAGCCGCTGATGGACGAGCTGCGCAAGGTGAAGCGCGTCCTCGAGAAGGCGGGCGGCTCGGTGGACGAGGTCCTCCTGGTCCTCGACGCGACGACGGGACAGAACGGGATCGCGCAGGCGACCGCGTTCACCGAGGCCGTCGATGTCACCGGCGTCGCCCTGACGAAGTTCGACGGCACCGCGAAGGGCGGCGTCCTGCTCGCCGTGCGCGAGCGCCTCGGCGTCCCCGTGAAGCTCGTCGGTATGGGGGAGGGGATCGACGACCTCGAGCCGTTCGACGCCGGGGTCTTCGCCGACCGGATCCTCGAACGCTGATGGCGCGCGCGGAGATCCTGATCGTCGAGGATCACCCGACGATGCGGGAGGCGATGCGGCTGATCCTGGAGCACGAGGGCTTCGAGATCCGCGAGGCGTCCGACGGGCAGATGGCGCTCGACCTCGCACGCGAACGCGCGCCCGACCTGATGTTCCTCGATCTGAACATCCCGGGCGCCGGCGGGGCCGAGGTGCTGAAGGAGCTGAAGGCGGACGAACGGACGAGGGACATCCGCGTGATCGTGATCACCGCCGTGGGCGAGGAGGGTCGGAACTACGTCCTGTCGCTCGGCGCGGACGAGTACTTCACGAAACCCTTCAGCCCGCTTGCGCTGTTGCGGACGGTCGAGAAGGTGCTGTCGGGCGGGCCATCGGAAGACGCACCGTGAACGTCGAGCCGGCGCCGGGGACGGATACGACCTCGATCCGGCCGCCCATCGCATCGACGAGCTTCTTCGTGATGTAGAGGCCCAGGCCGGCGCCCTCCGCACGCCGTGTGGTGGCAGCGTCCGTCTGGTGGAAGCGCTCGAAGATCCGGTCGAGATCCTCGGCGGCGATCCCGATGCCGCGATCGCTCACGCGGAAGACCGCCTGGCCGCCGTCCGAGCTGGCCGACAGCAACACCGGCTCCGGCGGCATCGAGAACTTCAGCGCGTTCTTGAGCAGGTTCGTGAGGACCTGTTCGACGCGATGTGCGTCCGCGACGAACCGATCGAGCCGGATGTCGGTCTGCACACGATCTGCGTGCTCGTCGAGGCCCTGGACGACCTTCTCCACGAGCTCCGCTGCTCGAACGCCCTCCACATCGAACGAGAGCTTGCCGGCCTCGATCCTCGTCACGACGAGCAGGTCTTCCACCAGGTGGATCAGGCGATCGGTCTGGATGTCGACGATCCCGAGGAACTCGCGCACCTCCGTGGATGACAAGGAGTCGATCCGCCCGAGCAGCGTGTTGACGAACCCACGCATCGCCGCGAGCGGGGTTCGGAGCTCGTGGCTCGTGATCGCGACGAAGTCCGACTTCATCTCGTCGAGGTCCTCCAGCCGGCGCAGCATCTCCTCCTGTCGATCGCGCAGCAGCGCGGCCTCGACCACCATCGCGACCTGGTCCGCGAGCGTTCGCACCACCACCCGATCCGGTTCGGCGGACCCGGGCGGATGTCGTTCGTGCAGGACGCCGACCAGCGCGTCCCCGACCCGCAGCGGGATCGCGACCTCCGACATCGACAGGTGACCCTCGACCTCGGACCGCGTGGTGGCCGCTCGACCGGGGACGGTGTCGGCGATCGCGATCCGATCGCCGACGGCGTAGCCGGGGTCGCCGTGGACGCCACGCGCCACGAGGTGGTCGCCCTCCGGGATCAGGATGGCGAGGGTGTCGAGCCCGAGGTCTCGGGCGATCGACCGCGTCATCGAGGCGACCGCCGAGGCCGCGTCGTCGGCAGCGACACCGGCGAGCACGGCCGCGTGCAGCGCCGACACCTCCCGGCGGGCCGACACCTCCCGGCGCGCCGCCGCATCGGCGAGGGTCGCGGCGTCCTCTGCGAGGGTGGCGCGTTCCCGCGCGAGCAGCGCGTCGCGTCGCATCGAGCGGGCCATCAACCCGGCGACCACACCGACGACCAGGTCGACGCCGACCCGGAACACCACCGCCGACAGCTGGGCGGCCCGCTCGGCCTGCCCGGTTCCATAGAGCTCACGGACCGGCTCCGAGATGGCCGCCACCACCACGGCGACGAGCGCTCCCGCGAGCCCGAACCGCAGCGCCCCCTCGAGCGGCAGGACGTAGGCGATCACCCAGAGCGAGTTCCCCGGGGTCGCGTACGTCCAGACGAGCGCCGTGACGAGCACGATGTCGAGCACGAACGCAACGAGGCCGACGCGTCGCAACCGATCGACGCTGGTCGCGCCCTCCGTCGCGATCGAGATGCCGACGTTGCCGATCGCCAGGATCGCCACCAGGACGAACCCCATCGGCAGCACGTGCCCGGCGGCGCTGTCGGGGTTCGCAGCGGTCGTCACGCTCTGCAGGACGGCGAACGCGACGGTCAACCACCGCAGCCCGATCAGCCCGAGCTCCAGGCGTTTGGCGTTCGCCAGGTCGTCGGAGGCCGGCCCCCTCACCGGGCCTTCCCTCCGTGTCGGTACAATCTCGTTCTCCTGTCCAGGGCGCGCTCGGACCAGGCGCGTCCGCACCTACTGCCTATGTTCGACACATTGACCGACCGCCTGAACGCGGTCTTCAAGAAGCTCCGCAGCCGGGGCAAGCTCCACCCCAAGCAGGTGGACGCGGCGCTCGGGGAGATCCGCACGGCACTGCTGGAGGCCGACGTCGCGATCGAGGTCGCCGACGACCTGGTCGGGCGGGTGCGCGAGCGAGCGCTGTCCGAGGAGGTCATGAAGAGCCTCACGCCCGGTCAGCAGGTCGTGAAGGTCGTCCGCGAGGAGCTCCAGCGGACGCTCGGCGGCACGCAGGTGCCGTTCGCCCTGCCGTCGGTGCGACCGGCCGTGATCATGATGGCCGGCGTCCAGGGCTCGGGGAAGACGACCGCATCGGCCAAGCTCGCCCGGATGCTGAAGGAGAAGGGCAAGCATCCGCTGCTCGTCGCCGCAGACCTCCAGCGGCCCGCCGCGATCGATCAGCTCTTCACGCTCGGTGACGAGATCGGCGTCCCGGTGGTGTCCGACGGGAAGGACGCCGTCAGGGTCGCGAAGAACGCGCTCAAGCAGGCGGACCGGAGCGGGAGCGACGTGGTGATCGTCGACACGGCCGGCCGGCTGCACGTCGACGAGGAGATGATGCGCGAGGCGCGGCGCGTGAAGGACGCGATCGGTCCGCATCACGTGCTGATGGCGTGCGACTCGATGACCGGACAGGACGCCGTCGTGCAGGCGCGTGCGTTCATGCGTGATGTCGACACGACCGGCTTCGTCCTGACGAAGATCGACGGCGACTCGCGCGGCGGCGCGGCGCTGTCGATCACCGCCGTCACCGGCCGCCCGGTCTTCTTCGTCGGGACGGGTGAGAGGACGACCGACCTCGAACCGTTCTACCCCGACCGGATGGCGTCGCGGATCCTCGGGATGGGCGACGTCTTGTCGCTGATCGACAAGGCGGAGGAGAACCTCGACGCGGAGCAGGCCGCCGAGACCGCGAGGAAGCTCGCGGACGCCAGCTTCACGCTCGAGGATTTCCTCGTACAGATGCAGCAGATGAAGAAGCTCGGGCCGCTGCAGGACATCCTGGCGATGCTGCCCGGCGTGCCCGGCGGCAAGAACGCGATCAAGGACCTCGCGGCGCA
Source organism: Actinomycetota bacterium (assembly GCA_035463715.1). Taxonomy (GTDB): domain Bacteria; phylum Actinomycetota; class UBA4738; order UBA4738; family HRBIN12; genus DATHSY01. The sequence goes on from DATHSY010000151.1 coordinate 11,712, forward strand.
GGTCGACGACCGCCAGATCGCGCGGGCCGAGGCGATCATCTCGTCCATGACCAGGGAGGAGCGACGCAACCCCGCTATCATCGGTGGGTCCCGGCGCCTGCGGATCGCCCGCGGCTCGGGGACCACCACGGCCGACGTGAACTCCCTGCTGAAGGAGTTCGAGGCGGCCCGCAAGATGATGAAGTCGTTGATGGGTGGGAAGCGGATGCCTCGCCTGCCGGGCATGCCGAACATCCCCGGGCTCTGAGCCCGGACCGAGAGGAGAAGCACAGCATGGCGACGAGGATCAGGTTGATGCGGATGGGGGCCAAGAAGCGGCCCTTCTACCGCGTCGTGGTGGCCGATCAGCGCAGCCCGCGCGACGGCCGGTTCATCGAGAACATCGGCAAGTACCATCCGCTCGACGAGCCGTCACTGATCGACATCGACGAGGCCAAGGCGCTCGACTGGCTCCGTAAGGGCGCGCAGCCGTCCCAGGCCGTGCAGGTGCTGCTGACGAAGTCGGGTATCTGGGAGAAGTTCGAGGCCGAGCGGCCGAAGGGCTCCGCATCGACGAAGGGCGCGAAGGGCGCGAAGGCCGCCTCCTGACGATGAAGGAGCTCCTCGAGTACATCGCGAGCGAGCTCGTGGACAACCCCGACGCCGTGAGCGTGGAGGAGACGACCGACGATCGGGGCGTGCTGCTCCGCCTGCGGGTGGATCAGGAGGACATGGGCCGCGTGATCGGGCGCGGCGGCCGCACGGCTCGCGCGATCCGGCAGGTCGTCAAGATCGCGGCGATCCGCGAGGGCGTGCACGTGCACGTCGATATCGCGGACTGACGTGGACCCGCGCGAGCCGACCGTCGTGGTCGGCCGCATCACCCGCGCACACGGCCTCACCGGCGAGGTCGCGGTGCTCGTGCTCTCCGAGGTTCCGCAACGGTTCGAGCCCGGCTCAGCGCTCTCCCTCGACGACGGCCGGCCGCTCGAGGTGTCGGAGGCGCGCACGCACCGAGGGCGGTTGCTCGTCCGGTTCGACGGCATCCTCGATCGAACGGCCGCCGAGCCGCTCGTCGGTCACGACCTCGTCGTCCCCGAGTCCGAGTCGCCGCCGCTGCCGGAGGGGTCGTACTGGGACCACCAGCTGATCGGGTGCGTCGTCGAGACCGACACGGGAACGTCGCTCGGTGAGGTCCGCGACGTGATCCACACGCCTGCGAACGACGTCTGGAGCGCGGTCGACGCCGATGGCCGCGAGACGCTGATCCCCGCGATCGCCGACGTCGTGGCCTCGGTCGACGTCGACGTGCGGCGGATCGTGGTTCGCGAGATCCCCGGCCTCACGACGCCCGAGAGCTGAGCCGCGTTAGCCTGCGAAGGTGCGGATCGACGTCTTCACGATCTTCCCCGAGATCCTGGAGGGACCGCTGCGGGCCAGCCTGCTCGGCAAGGCGATCGACGCCGGCGTCGTCGATGTCCGTGTGCACGACCTCCGGACCTTCGCCACCGACAAGCACCGGCAGGTCGACGACGAGGCCTACGGCGGCGGGCCCGGGATGGTCATGAAGCCGGAGCCGGTGTTCGCGGCGGTCCGGTCGCTCGGCGACGACCGTGGCCGAGTGATCCTGCTGTCGCCCGCGGGGCGCCGACTCGACCAGGACCTGGTGGGGGAGCTCGCCTCCGAGCGGCACCTGGTCCTCATCGCCGGCCGCTACGAGGGCGTCGACGAGCGGGTCGTGGAAGGCCTGCCCGCGCAGGAGGTCTCGATCGGGGATTACGTGCTCTCCGGCGGAGAGCTTCCGGCCCTCGTGGTGATCGAGGCCGTGACCAGGCTCATTCCGGGCGTCATCGGCAGGGAGGAGTCGCACGAACGCGACTCGTTCGGCGAGGGCGGCCTGCTGGACCACCCGCACTACACGCGTCCGGCCGAGTTCGCAGGGATGCGGGTGCCGGAGGTGCTCCTGTCGGGCAACCACGCCGAGATCGAGCGGTGGCGACGGGACGCGGCGCTCGAGAAGACCCGCCGCAACCGCCCCGACCTGCTGGAACGCTCGGGAGACGAACAGGCAGGCTAGCCAGAGACGCCTGCTATCATCGGACTCCCGCCATGAAAGCGACCGATCTCGTCGACAAGGCTTACCTGCGCACGGACATCCCCCCTTTCCGCGCAGGGGACACCGTCCGTGTGCATGTCCGGGTCGTCGAGGCCGGCCGTGAGCGCGTCCAGGTCTTCCAGGGCGTCGTGATCCGCCGCCAGGGCGGCGGGCTGCAGGAGACCTTCACCGTCCGCAAGATCTCGTTCGGCGTCGGCGTGGAGCGCACGTTCCCGGTCCACTCGCCGACGATCGCGAAGCTCGAGGTCGTCTCGCACGGACGGGTCCGCCGAGCCAAGCTGTACTACCTGCGTGAGCTGCGCGGGAAGAAGGCGCGGATCCGCGAGCGCCGAGTGGGAGCCGACGAGCTCATCG
>DATHSY010000152.1:0-10162 GCA_035463715.1 Actinomycetota bacterium
TTGGCGATCCGCTCGCGGTCCTCGAGCACCAGCAGTCGCTCCAGCTCGGCGCGGGTGCCCTCGTAGTCGAGCGCGAGCGCCGCCTGCGCGCCGAACGCCTCGAGCACGGAGACGTCGTCGGCGGAGAACCCGCGTCCGCCCTTCTCGTTCGCCGCCGCGAGCGTGCCGAACGCCCTGCCCTGAGAGGTGAGGGGGACGAACACGGCCGGTCCCATGTGCTGCAGGCTCACGAGCGGCTGGTAGGCGCGCGGGTCCTTCGAGGCGTCGTCCACCACGATCGCGCGGCCGGCCTTGACGACCTTGCCGGAGATCGACCCCTCGATCGGGAACCGCTCGCCACGCACCGTCTCGGCGAGCTCGCCGTCGGCCGCCTCCACCACGAGCTGCAGCGCGCCCGGCACCGGGACGTGCACCGATGCGAGATCGGCGCCGACCAGCCCGCGTGCGCGACGCGCGATCAGGTCGAGCACCTCGCTTGTCTCCTCGCGCGAGAGGATCGCGTTCGATATCTCGCGCATCGCCTCGAGCATCCGTGCGCGCCGGCCGGCCTCCTCGTAAAGCCGGGCGTTCTCGATCGCGACGCCGGCCTGCGCGGCCAGCAGCTCGATCGAGCGCTCGTCCTCCTGGGAGAACTCCTCGGCGCCCTGTTTCTCCGCGAGGTAGATGTTCCCGAAGACCTCGCCTCGCGACTCGATCGGCGCGCCGAGGAACGAGTGCATCGGTGGGTGGTTCGGCGGGAACCCGAACGAGTGCGGGTGCGTCGTGATGTCGCGGATCCGCACGGGATGCGCCTCGCGGATCAGGACCCCGAGGATCCCGTGCCCGACCGGTGGGTCGCCGATCGCCTCGCGCTCCTTCGGTGTGATGCCGGTGGTGATGAACTCGACGAGCCGTCCCCGCGGCCCGATCACGCCGACGGCCCCGTACCGCGCGTCGGTGATCTCGGCGGCGAGCTCGATGATGCGTTGGAGCACGGCCGAAAGCGACAGCTCCGAGTGGAGGGTGAGCGCGGCCTCGATCAGCTTGTCGCGTCGGTCCATGTTCCGTTCCGAGCCTACCGCGGCGGCAGGCGCGGGACCGAGCGGCGCCGGCTCGCGGTCCCTAGGTCGGCCACCAGGGTGGCGCCCATCCGACCCCCCGGCCGGAGGTCGTCGTACTCCCGCGGCCGGGCCCTCCGGCCCTACGGACCTCCGCGTCCGACGCCTAGCGTGGCGGTGACGGCGGAGCGAGCCCCGGCGCCCCGCATCCGGGTGGAGGTGACGAGATGAAGCGAACGGTGCGAGACGTGATGACGAGGACGGTGGTCGCTGTCCTCGACTCGACGCCGTTCAAGGAGATCGTGCGCCGGATGGACGACCGCCGGGTCAGCGCGGTTCCGGTCGTCGACGGCACCGGACGGCTGGTCGGCGTCGTCAGCGAGGCGGACCTCTTGCTGAAGGAGGATCCCTACCTCGAGGGCGACGGGCGGCTGTTCGAGGGGCGGCAGCGGCGCGCCGAGCGCGACAAGCATGCTGGCCTGGTGGCCGCGCAGCTCATGTCGTCCCCACCGGTGACGATCGCCCCCGACGCGACGCTGTCGGAGGCCGCCAGGTTGATGCACCGGCACGCGATCAAGCGCCTGCCGGTCGTCGGCGCCGAGGGCGATGTCGTCGGGATCGTCTCGCGAACCGACCTGCTCAAGGTCTTCCTGCGTGAGGACGCGGAGATCGCCCGAGAGATCTCGGAGGACATCGTCCGCAGGACGCTGTGGATCGATCCGGCTACGATCCGCGTCATCGTGCACGACGGCGTGGTCAGGCTGGACGGTCAGATCGAGCGACGGAGCCTCATCCCCGTGCTCGCCGGCCTGGTCCTGTCCGTCGAGGGCGTGGTCGGGATGGACAGCCACCTGTCGTACCTGGTTGACGACACCGCACCCCCGGCCGAGCTGCCGCTCCCCTGGACGGCGATCTCGCCGGGGCGTTGATGGGCGAGGCTCTCGGCCCCTCCCTCCGCAGGATCCTCGCCGGGACCGATGGATCGGAGCGTTCGCTCGAGGCCGTCGCACGCGCGTCGTCGATCGCGGCCGCCACCGGGGCGACGTTCGACGTCGTCTTCGTGATCGACACGCATCACGCGCACGGCAGCGATGTCGAGGACCAAGCCGAGGACGCGCTCCGGCGCGCCGCCGACACCGCGCGCGAGCACGGCGCCGAGGCGACCACGAGCGTCATCGCCGGCGATCCAGGCGAGGCGTTGCTCCAGGAAGCGGTCGAGGATGGTGCCGACCTCATCGCGGTGGGTCCAGATGCCGGGCTGCTCGGCGGCGCGATCCGGGTCGGCCGGGTCACGGCCGGCGTGCTGCGCGACGCGCGGGTGTCGGTCCTGCTCGGGCGTGAGGCCGGTGACGGCTTCCCCCGACGGATCCGCTGTGGCGTGGACGGGTCCGAGGGCTCAACCGCGACGGCGGCGGTCGCGGCCGGTCTCGCCGAGGCGACGGGCGCCGAGCTGCGGCTCCAGCACGTCGTCCCGGTGTTCCGCGGAGACAACGCCGAGTGGACGATCGGGCCCGACGACGAGATACCGCCCGAGCTCGCGCCGGCCGTCGCCGCGGTGCGCGAGCTCGGCGTGGAGCCCGTCGTCGAGATGGCCATGGGGCGTCCGGAGCACGCGATGGTCGAGACGGCGCGCCGTGACGACGTCGACCTGCTGGTCGTCGGCCACCGCGGGATGTCGGGTGTCGCCCGCGTGCTCCTCGGCAGCGTCAGCGAGCACGTCGCGCGTCACGCGCACTGCTCGGTGCTGGTCGTCAGGCTCGCGACGCGCTAACCCGCGGCGCTCGAGCGCGCCGCGAGCGGCCTCTCGTGCGGGACGGCCTCGACCCGGATCCTCGCGTCGACGATCACGGCGCCGTTGCTCAGGACCATGACCGGGTTGCAGTCCATCTCCGCGATCGACGCGTGCGCGTCGACGAGCGCGCCCACGCGCAGGATCACCTCCTCGAGCGCCGCCACGTCGGCCTTCGGGGCGCCGCGGAAGCCGGTCAGCAGCGGATACGTCTTGAGCGACGTGACCATCTCCGTGGCGTCCAGGTCCGTGATCGGCGTGACGCGCACCGCGACATCGCGCAGGAGCTCCACCGCCGTCCCTCCCGCGCTCACCGCGACGACCGGCCCGAAGAGACGGTCGTGAGCGACGCCGACGAGCATCTCGATCCCCCCCGGCACCATCTCCTGGACGAGGAACCCCTCGACCGTCAGCCCCGCCGCCGTGATCCGCTCGCGCATGGCGCGGGCGCTCGCCCTGACGGCGTCCGAGCCATCGAGCCCGAGCTCCACCGCGCCGACCTCGGTCTTGTGGACGATGTCCGGCCCCAGTGCCTTGAGCGCGACCGGACGTGCGATCCGCGCCGCCGCGTCGGCTGCCGCTTCGGGCGTGGTGCCGCGTTCGGACCGCGCGACCGGGAGCCCGTAGCAGGAGAGCAACCGCTCGACCTCCTCGTCGTTCAGCCACCCGGTGCCTCGCGCGAGCGCCGACGCGATCGTCGCGTGGGCCTCGTCGGCACGCACGTCGCTGAACCTCGGCGCGACACCCTCGGGCTTGGTGCGCCATCGCCCGTACGTACATGCATGAGCCATCGCGATCGCCGCGCCCTCGGGGAACGCGAAGGTTGGGATCTGCAGGCCGAACGACGCCATGTCGTCTCCGGATCTGCTCGCCTTGCTCGACATGTACGTCATCGCGACGGGGACGGACCCGTCGAGCGAGCGGATCGTCTCCGCGATGGAAGCGATGATCGCCGGCGCCTTCGACGCCTGGGGCGGGATGTAGATCACGATCATCGCGTCGATCTGTGGGTCCTCGGCGACGATCCTTATCGCCCTCGCGTAGTCCTCCGGTCCCGCAGAGGCGATCATGTCGACCGGGTTCCCGACGGCGGCCTCCCCGGGAAGGAATCCGCGGAGCTTCGTCGTCGTGACGTCGGTCAGCGGCGGCACCGTCAGCCCGTTGGCTTCGCAGGTATCGGCGCAGAGGATCCCCAGGCCACCGGCGTTCGTGACGATCGCGATCCGGTCACCCTTCGGCACGGGCTGGTGCTCGAGCAGCGTCGCCACGTCGAACATCTCCTCGAGCGTGTCGGTCCGGATCACGCCCGCCTGGCGGAACAGGGCGTCGACCGTCACATCGGACGAAGCGAGCAGCGCGCCGGTGTGCGACGCGGCCGCGCGAGCCCCTGCGGCGCTGCGGCCCGACTTCACGACGACGATCGGCTTGCGGCGGCCGACGTCCCGCGCTAGGCGCGCGAACCTCCGGGGGTTCCCGAACCCCTCGAGGTATAGCAGCATCACGTCGGTGCCTTCGTCCTGATCCCAGTACGCGATCAGATCGTTGCCGGAGATGTCGACCTTGTTGCCGACCGAGACGAACGAGGACAGGCCGAGCCCGATATCGGACGCGTACTGCATCACGGCCAGCCCGAGCGCCCCGCTCTGCGAGAGGAACCCGACCCGGCCCGGCGGGGGGTACAGCGTCGAGAACGTGCCGTTCAGCTGCACGTCGGGCGCCGTGTTCACGATCCCCATGCAGTTCGGCCCGATGATCCGCATCCCGTACGAGCGGGCGATGTCCACCAGCTCCCGCTGTCGCGCGGTGCCCTCGCCGCCGACCTCGCTGAACCCGGACGAGATCACGACGAGCGCGCGCACGCCCTTCTCGCCGCACTCGCGGGTCACGTCGAGCACGAGCGGCGCGGGCACGACGATGAACGCGAGCTCGACGTCGCCGGGCACATCCCCGATCGAGGGGTATGCCGGAACGCCGTGCACGACGTCGGCCTTCGGGTTGACCGGGTACACGGGGCCGTTGAACTGGGTCATCAGCAGGTTGTGGAAGAGCTGGCCACCGAGCGACGACACGGCGCGCGACGCGCCGATCACGGCGACCGAGCTCGGCGCCAGGAACGTCCTCATCGCGTTGACCGAGGCGATCGTCTCGCGCTCTTCGAACCGAGCCGCCGCCTCGTCCGTGAGGACGATCGGGAACTCGACGTCGATGCTGCCGGGCGTCGCGCGCATCGAGATGTGGAAGCCGCTCTCGCGGAAGACGTTGATCATGCCGTGGTTCTCGGGAAGGACCTCGGCGACGAACATCGTGATGCCGTGGTCCGCGGCCGCTTGCGCGAGCTGTCCCAGCAGGATCGACCCGATCCCCTTGCCCTGCCAGGCGTCGGTCACGGAGAAGCTGACCTCGGCGCGTCCGCCCTCGATCCGCGCGTACTGAGCCCCGGCGATCATCCGACCCTGGTCCCCGCCGTGCAGCACCAAGAGCGTGAGATGGTCGTGGTAGTCGACGTCCACGATCTTCGAGGCCAGCGTGCCGACGTCGATCGCCTGCGACCAGAACCTGAGCCGCCGGGTCTCCGGCGACAGGCCGATCAGGTAATCCTCGACGCGGACGCGGTCCTGCGGCCTGGCGGGCCGGATCCTGACCGTCGAGCCGTCACGCAGGACGACGTCGGACTCCAGGTACGAGGGGTACTCGCGCACGCTCCCTGGCACGTTCTCTGGCACGTTCTCTGCGGCCACGACCCACCCATGCTAGTCCCGGCGCACACGCCCGGAGCCCGTCGGGCGGCCCGCGTTCGGCCGCCAACGGTCCCTCCCTCGCTCCGCGAGCGACGGCAGCCGGCCGGACGAGGAGCGTAGCCAGGAATGACCATCCGCGCCATGACCCGTCTCGGTGTTGACCCTGCGGGTCGGCCCGCCGATACAGACGTGCGATGGATATGCACCTGCGACCCGAACGAGCCGGGATCGAGGATCTTCTGGACGAGATCCCCGCCGTCGTGTGGGCCACGGACGGAGACCTGGTCTTCACCTCGTCGCGCGGCGCCGGGCTGAAGGAGCTCGGCCTCGAACCGGACGAGGCCGTCGGCCGCACGGTCCAGGAGTACTTCGGCACCGACGATCCGGAGTTCGCCGCGATCGCGGCGCATCGCGAAGCGCTCGAAGGTCGGACGACCGCGTTCGAGCCGAACTGGAACGGCCGACGGTTCGAGACGCGCGTGCGACCGCTCCATGACCGCGACGGGACGGTCGTCGGAACGCTCGGGGTCGCGGTCGACGTCACCGAGCGGATGTGGGGGCGCGACTCGCTGTTCGAGACGGAGACCAAGTACCAGGCGCTCGTGGAGGCGATCCCGGCCGTCACCTACATCGACCCGCTCGACGAGTGGGGCGACACCCTGTACGTCAGCCCGCAGGTCGACGAGCTGCTGGGCTGCACGCAGGAGGACTGGCTCACCGACCCCGGGTTCTGGCGCAAACACCTTCACCCCGACGACCTGGACGGCGCGTGGAGCGCGTGGGAGCGCGCGCGCGACCTCGGCGAGTCCTACGAGCACGAGTACCGGATGCTCCATGAGGACGGGCACGATGTCTGGGTCAACGACCGCTCGGTCGTGCTGCGTGACAAGGCCGGGACGCCCTGGCTGGTCCAGGGGGTCCTGATCGACATCACCGAGCGCAAGCGCGCGGAGCAGGCGCTCGAGCGCGCGCTGGACCGCGAACGGGAGATCACCGACCACCTGCGCAAGGTCGACGAGCTGCGGACGCTTCAGCTGCACGCGGTGTCGCACGACCTCCGCGGACCGATCACGGCGATCCTCGGGTCGGCGCTGATCCTCGCCGACACGAACCGCGAGCTCGACGACGAGAGGCGGACGGAGCTGCTCAGGGGCGTCGTCGTGAGCGGACGCAAGCTGCATCGGCTGGTGAACGGCCTGCTCGACCTCGACCGGCTGGAGCGCGGCATCGTCGAACCCGACCGCCGCCCGACCGAGGTAGGCGCGATCGCCGCGCGCGTGGCCGACGAGCTCCGCGACCACACGCATCCCGTGGAGGTCGACGCCGAGGACGGCCTGGCCGACGTGGACCCCGTCCATGTCGAGCGGATCGTCGAGAACCTCGTCGCGAACGCGGTCCGTCACACGCCGGCCGGCACCTGCGTCCGGGTCGGGGTGAGGTACGAGAGCGGCGCCGTCGTGATCACCGTCGCGGACGAGGGGCCGGGCGTGCCGCCGGAGGTGCGCGACGTCGTCTTCGAGCCGTTCCGTCAGGGCGGCCGCGGGAACGGCTTGGGGATCGGGCTTTCGCTCGTGGCCCGGTTCGCGGCGCTCCACGGTGGCACGGCGACCGTGGGCGACCGAGAGGGCGGCGGGGCGGTCTTCACGGTGCGCCTCCCGGGCGCCGCCGCCTCCTGAGACTAGGTCGTCTCGGGCGTCACGGCCCGGGGGGGCGTTCGGGCATGCGCGGGTCGGGGCGCACGCTCCGGGCGGTAGTCGGCCGTGAGCGCCCGGACGACGATCAGGAAGAGCACGATCAGGCCCGTCACGACGTACGTCCACCACACCCAGGGCATGGCGGAGTCGGTGCCGGCGAACATCCCGTGGAGCAGCGACAGCGTGAACGCCGGCACGGCGAGCAGGTGCGTCCGGCGCCACGCGGTCGTGCCGATCTTCTTGCGGAGCCACGACGTCACGACGACCACGACCGTCGCGTACATCGCGGTGATCCCGAGCGTGACCGCGAACGGCCGGTACGGCGAGCGCATCGGGACCAGCAGGTCGAGCGCGTCGAACCGCACGAACCGGTCCACGAGCAGGCCGGCGAGATGGATCCCGACCAGGAACAGCCCGCACGTCGACATGAACTGGTGCACGAGCGTGGATGATGGCTTGGAGATCCGTTTGCCGAACGGCGTCGTCGTCGACGCAAGTCCCCAGGCGACCGACAGGAACAGCATCACGTACGCCCCGACCCCGGCCGCCCGCAGGACGATCCATGATGTCATGCCGCCACCTCCGCTCCGGCCGGCGGCAGGTTCGTGACGACGGTGCCGTCGTCGTGGACGATCGTCGCGGTGAACGACGCGAGCGCACACTCGCCGTCGAGCAGTGCCACCTTCGACCGGACCTCCGCCTCGGCGCACGTCGGCGCCCACGCGGTCGCCTGGACGATGCCCGTATCGGCGGGGCGTCCGGTCCTCGGGTCGATCAGGTGGTGGAGCGCCGGCCCCCACGAGCGGCGCGTCACCGACGAGGTCGCAAGCGCCCCCCCGTCCAGAGCGACCCGCCCGAGCTCCGCCCGCGACGCTGACGACGGGTCCTCGATCGCGACCGCGACCCCGCCGGTGGGCGGCTCACCCGCGATCCGGAGGTCCCCGCCCGCGTTGACCAACGCCCACGGGAGCCCGCACGCGACCGCCTCGAGCGCCGCGACATCGACCGTCCACCCCTTCACGAGCCCGCCGAGGTCGAGCATCACGTCGTCCGGGAGCCGGAGCCACCGTCCGGCGAGATGGACGTCCCTCCACCGCCCGCACGGCTGCGCGGGGTGGAGCCGGCGACGCGCGCCCGCGATCACGTCGTCGAAGTCCCGGTCGTAGCCGGCGGCGAGCAATGCCGGAAGGATCGTCGGGTCGAACCGCCCCTCGGTGCGTGCCGCCGCATCGAGCGCGAGCCGCGCCACGTCGGCGAACGTCGGGGAGACCTGCGTCCACCGACCGGCGGACGCGTTGACGAGCGAGAGCTCGCTGTCGCCCCTGAATCGGGAGGATCGCGCATCCTCGCGCGCGAACACCTGCATCACGCGAGCCGCCGCCCGCGCGAACACATCGGGATCGCAGGTGTCGTCGGCGAGCAGGAGGACGTCGGTGCCCATCGAACGGAAGTCGTGGCGGCGCATCACGACCCTCCCGTCGAGGTCGACGGCGAGCCGCCCGCCGAGCCGGATGCACCGGACGACGACGTGGACGACGAGGACGAAGAGGAGCCGCCGCCGACGTAGACGTAGCGCACGCCCGCGTCCTCGACTGGGTCGCGGATCACCACGCGACGCGTGATCCGGTGGATGATCTTCACCGGACGCTCGGCGCGTCCGCCGTCGACCGCGGTCGCGGGCTTTGGGTTCGCCGCGATCGCCGTCCACGGCGCGAGGAAGGCGAGCGCGCCGGCGATCCAGGCCCACGCGCGTAGCTCGCGCTTCGAGGCTCGCTTGCTCGTCGGTCGCTCGCTCATCGTTCCGTCGGCTCCCCGTCTCGTGACGACGGGTCAGCCGTCGTCTTCCACGTCGTGCTCGTCCTCGTGGTCCTCGTCCTCGTGGTCCTCGTGCTCGAACCCGTCGTCGTCGCCCTCGTGCTCGGCCGTGTCGTCCATGGCCTCCTCGAGCGCCTCCTCGAAGTCCTCGGCCGCCGACGAGCTCTGGAGCGTCACGACGGTTGGGCCGTCGCTCGATCCGTTGGCCTTCTTGTGGATCGTGACCGTGTCGCGAACCGTCTTGACGATCGGCCTAGCCCGGGAACCCTCGGCCGATGCCGTCGTCCCGAGCGAGAGCGACATCGCGGCGGCGCCGATCGCCAGAGCGACGACCAGTCCGGCCGCTATCAGCATCGCTGAGCGCTTCTTCATGCCGAACCTCCTCTTCGGGTCACGGCGAAGGTAGCGGTCGGCCGGGAAGCGTTCGCCCAAGCGATGGTTAAGGGTCGGCTAAGGCTGGGCGGCGGCTGCCTTGGGCCTTATGCGCGCGTCCGCCTTGACGGAGCTCAGCCGGGAACCCGGCCGCGGATCGCGTCGATCGCCGCGGGGTTCTCCAGGCTCGAGAGGTCACCGGGGTCCTCACCCGTGACGGTCGCGCGGATCGCTCGCCGGAGGATCTTCGCCGAACGCGTCTTCGGCAGCTCGGGCACGAACACGATCCTGGATGGGCGGAAAGCCTTGCCGAGGTGATCGGCGACGAGGGCCGACAGCTCGGCCGACAGGTCGTCGTCCGGCTCGACGTTCGGCCTCAGCACGACGAAGCACCAGATCGCCTCGCCCTTCACCTCGTGGGGAACGCCGACGACGGCCGATTCCGCCACACGTGGGTCGAGCATGAGGATGCTCTCGACCTCCGCCGGCCCGAGCCGCTTGCCCGCGACGTTCATCGTGTCGTCGCTCCGGCCGTGCAGGTACCAGAAGCCGTCCTGGTCCACGCTGGCCCAGTCGCCGTGCACCCACACCCCGGGGAAGCGCCGCCAGTACGTGTCGAGGTACCGCTCGGGGTCACCCCAGATGCCCCGGGTCATCGACGGCCACGGCTGTTTGCAGACGAGCTCGCCGACCTCGCCCCTGGCCACCGGTTGCCCG
>DATHSY010000153.1:0-2205 GCA_035463715.1 Actinomycetota bacterium
TGCGCCGAGGCCCTCGCCGGCTCGGGATGGAAGGTGGCCGTCGGCTACCGCACGAGCGATGCCGACGCGAAGGAGACGCTCGACGCGATCGAGTCGGCCGGCGGCGTCGGCATGGCGGTGAACCTCGACATCGTGGACGAGGCGTCGGTGTCCGACGCGTTCAAGCAGGCGAACGAGGCGCTCGGGCCGATCACCGGGCTCGTCAACAACGCGGGGTTCTCGCGCGACGGCCTGCTGCTGAGGTACCCGCTCGACGTCTACCAGCAGACGATGGACACCAACGTGCGCGGCGCGTTCCTCTGCACCCGCGAGGCGCTGCGTACGATGCTGCGGGCCCGGTGGGGGCGGATCGTCAACATGTCGTCCGTGATCTCGCTGCGGGGCAACGCCGGGCAGACGGCCTACGCCGCTTCCAAGTCCGCGCTCGTGGGACTGACGAAGTCGCTGTCGCGGGAGGTCGGCGCCAAGGGCATCACCGTGAACGCCGTCCTGCCAGGACTGCTCGACACCGAGATGACCGCGCACCTGACCGAACAGGCGCGCGCCTACTACGTCGACCAGACCCCGCTCGGCCGGACGGCGCACCTGGAGGAGGTCGCCGCCGTCGTGCGGTTCCTGATGTCGGACGAGGCCTCGTACGTGAACGGCGCGGCGATCCCGGTCGACGGGGGGCTCACCGCGTAGCATCACCGGCACCCCGCCGGGAACCCTGACAGGAGACAGGAGGAAACGGATGGTTGACAAGACGGAGGTCGAGGCCCGTGTCCGCAAGGTGCTGGCCGAGCAGCTCGCCGTGGACGAGAGCCAGGTCGTCCCCGACGCGCGCTTCGCCGAGGACCTGAACGCGGACTCCCTTGACCTCGTCGAGGCCGTCCTGGCCCTCGAGGAGGAGTGGAGCATCGAGATCCCCGAGGAGGAGATGGACGGCGTGAAGACCGTCGGCCAGGCCGTCGAGCTGGTGGTGACGAAGCTCGGTGGCTGAGCGGACCGTCGTCGTCACGGGCATCGGACCGGTCACCCCGATCGGGATCGGGGTCGACGAGTTCTGGACCGGCGCGATCACCGGCCGCAACGGGATCGGTCCGATCTCGCGCTTCGACACGAGCGACCTGCCCGTGAAGCTCGCCGGCGAGGTCGGCGGGTTCGACGTGTCGGACTGGCTCGACGTCAAGGAGGCACGGCGGACGGACCGGTTCGTGCACTACGGCGTCGCGGCCGCTCAGCTCGCATGGGAAGACGCCGGCAAGCCGGAGATCGGGGCCGACCGCGGCGGCGTGATCTTCGCGACCGGGATCGGCGGGATCGAGTGGCTGCTCCAGCAGCACAGCGTCCTGCTGGAGAAGGGTCCCGGGCGCGTCTCGCCGTTCATGGTGCCCGCGCTGATGGCCAACGCGGCGGCAGGCCACATCGCGATGCGGCTGGATCTGACGGGACCGAACTTCTGCACGGTGTCCGCGTGCGCCTCGGGTGCGCACGCCGTCGGCGAGGGGTACCGCATCGTCCGCGACGGCCTGGCGGATCTCATGATCGTCGGCGGGTCAGAGGCGGCGACCCTCCGGCTCACGGTCGCGGCGTTCGCCCAGATGACCGCGCTGACGAAGAACGCCGATCCGGATACGGCGAGCCGGCCGTTCGACGCCGATCGGAACGGGTTCGTCCTGTCCGAGGGCGCCGCCGCGCTGATCCTCGAGGACCGGGAGCGCGCGGAGGCCCGCGGCGCGACGATCTACGCCGAGGTCGTCGGGTACGGCGCCTCCGACGACGCGTTCCACATCACCGCGCCGGATCCGAAGGGGTCGGGCGCCGCGATCGCGATCCAGCGCGCGCTCGCCGACGCCGGGGTCGAGCCGTCGGCGGTGGACTACGTGAACGCGCACGGCACCTCGACGCAGCTGAACGACGCCTCCGAGACCGCTGCGCTGAAGGCGGCGCTCGGCGACGAGGTTGCTCACGAAGTCGCGGTGTCGTCGACCAAGTCGATGACCGGGCACATGCTCGGGGCCGCCGGCGCGGTCGAAGCGGCGATCTGCGCGCTGGCCGTACAGCGCGGCGTGATCCCTCCCACGATCCACTACCGCACACCCGACCCGGACTGCGACCTCGACTACGTGCCGAACGAGGCGCGCGAGGCGGACGTCCGGCTCACGATCTCCAACTCGTTCGGGTTCGGCGGGCAGAACGCCGTCGTCGCTCTGCGGCGCGCCG
>DATHSY010000154.1:0-2849 GCA_035463715.1 Actinomycetota bacterium
GGCTAGGTCCCCTGCTCCCACGACCGCAGGTACTCCTCCTGCTCCGATGTCAGCGCGTCGATCTCGACACCCATCGCGTGCAGCTTGAGCCTGGCGACCTCGGCGTCGATGTCCGGCGGAACCGGGTACACGCCCGGCTCCAGCGAGCCTCGCTGCTTGACGACCCACTCGACCGACAGCGCCTGGTTGGCGAACGACATGTCCATCACCGCCGCGGGGTGGCCCTCGGCCGCCGCCAGGTTGACGAGTCGGCCCTCGGCCAGCAGGTGCAGGCGCCGCCCGTCGGGCAAACGGTACTCGTCCACGTACTCGCGGATCCGCCGCCTGCTCTCGGCGAGGTCGGCCAGCGCTCGCTTGTCGATCTCGACGTCGAAGTGGCCGGAGTTGGCCAGGATCGCGCCGTCCTTCATGACCTCCAGGTGTTCGCTCCGGACGACGCCGGTGTCGCCGGTCACCGTGACGAAGACGTCCCCGATCCGGGCCGCGTCGCGCAGCGGCATCACGGTGTACCCCTCCATCGCGGCCTCGAGCGCGGGGAGCGGATCCACCTCCGTGACGATCACCCGAGCGCCCATCCCCCTCGCGCGCGACGCGACGCCCCGGCCGCACATCCCGTAGCCGCACACGACGACCGTCCGACCGGCGAGCAGGAGGTTCGTCGCGCGCATGATCGCGTCGATCGTCGACTGACCCGTCCCGAACCGGTTGTCGAACAGGTGCTTGGTGTTCGCGTCGTTGACGGAGACGATCGGGTACCGCAGCGCTCCGTCGTTCGCCATCGCACGCAACCGGATCACGCCGGTCGTCGTCTCCTCCGTTCCTCCGATCACGTCCGCGATCTGATCCGCTCGCTCCCGGTGGAGAAGGCTGACGAGGTCGGCGCCATCGTCCATCGTGATCTGCGGATGCAGGTCGAGCACCGCGTCGATGTGACGATAGTAGGTCTCGTTGTCCTCCCCCTTGATCGCGAACACCGCAACGCCACTCTGCTCGCAGAGCGCGGCCGCGACGTCGTCCTGCGTCGACAGCGGGTTCGACGCGCACAGCGCCACCTCGGCACCGCCCGCGACGAGCGTCTCCATCAGGTTGGCGGTCTCTGTCGTCACGTGCAGGCACGCGGCGATCCGCAGGTCCTGGAGCGGCTTCTCCTTCTCGAACCGTTCCCGGATCTGTCCGAGCACCGGCATCTCACCGGCCGCCCACTCGATCCGTTCGCGTCCGGTCTCGGCGAGACCGACGTCTGTCACGTCGCAGTCCATCGTCACGTCCCTTCGGATCGGAACCGATCGAGCAACGCGACCAGGACCTGCCCGATCGCATCCGCCGCGCGATCGGACGCCTCGAGCACCTCCTCGTGCGAGACCGAGGCCCCAGCCACGTTCGTCACGAAGCTTAGCCCGAGAACGCGCAGCCCAGACGCCCGTGCGACGACGGCCTCTGGCACCATCGACATCCCGACCACCGTCCCGCCCGCGGTACGCAGGAACGCCGTCTCGGCCGGCGTCTCGTACGAGGGCCCCGCGACGGCCGCGTACACGCCCTCGGCGACCGGCACGACGTCCGCCGCTCGCGCCGCGTCGAGCGCGGCCTCCGACAGCTCGGCGTCGTACAGCGCGGAGACATCGACGAACGGCGGCGAACCGTCCGGCATGCGCCAGCCGCGGAGCGGGCTGTCGCCCATCAGGTTGACGTGGTCGCGCACCACGACGAGCGACCCCGCACGCAACGACGGATCGAGCGCACCGACCGCGGTCGTCAGCACGATCGACGAGGCGCCGAGGATCGCGGCCACGCGCGACGTCAGCGACGCGAGTGACATCGGGTGCCCTTCGTAGTGGTGCACGCGACCCTGGAAGACGACCAGGTGCGTCGCTCCGATCGTCCCGAGCCACAGCCGCCCGGCATGCCCCGGCACCGACGGGCGCGGGAAGCCGGGCAGATCTTCGTAGCCGATCTCGATGCCGTCCCCGCCAGCGCGTTCGCGCGCCACCTCCAGCACCGTGCCGAGCCCGGACCCGAGTACCACGGCGGCGTGCGGACGCTCCGGCCACCGTTCGCGGATCGCCTCGGCGACCTCGTCGGCGACGCCGTCGCCGGGCGTCGGCATTGGCCGCATCAGGCGTCCGCCAGCGCCTGCTTGAGCCGCGCGATCGCGTCGATCGGTGACGGGTCATGTCCCCGCGCGAGCCCCAAGTACGTCGAGGCGTGATCCCCGATCATCACGAGCGAGAGGAACCGCGCCAGGTCCGTCGCGCCACGCGCCCAGACCTCGCGCACGACCGCGCCCGACGTCTCGGCGATCTGCATCGACGGCGCGAAGCGGACCGCCACGTCCGCGTCCTCTCCATCGTGACGCAGGACGATCACGGCGAACCGGTCCCCCGCCCGCTCGGACCACCCCACGACCTCGTTGTGATCGAGCTCCGGCAAGGCCGACGCGAACGCCGGGGACTTCGCGTTCTCGTTGCACTGAGTCTTCCACCGGGACGCCGCCACGGCGCCGAGGCCTTCGGCTCCCCACATCACGGGGACACGCCGGTCGATCGTCGCCGCGACCTGCTTCGCCTCGTTGACCGTCGTCGGAACCGAGGGCGCGAGCGTCTCGGCGAGCGCATCGAGCTCGTCGAGCGCCTGGTCGAGCGTGCGGTCGGGCGCGGGCACGAGCCCGACAGCCGCGAGGGAGCCTATCGTGCCGAACGCGAGGTACCCGAACGCCGCACGCGGCATGAGGCCGCCGGGAACCCTCACCAGCCCGGTGCCCGCCGCGCCGGCGCGCTCGGCGAGCTCGCCACCCGAAGTCACGACGACCGTGGGGCAGCGGCGCGCGATCGCCTCCTCGAAGCAGGAGA
>DATHSY010000155.1:0-30140 GCA_035463715.1 Actinomycetota bacterium
CACGGGACCGTTGTCGCCCAGGATGAACCGCCACTGCACCGTGCGGATGATGAACGAGACGAAGAACGGCAGCAGGACCAGGAACAGCAGGCTGCCCTTCCAGCGTCCGCCGTGGAACGCGATCCAGTAGGCAAGCGGATATGCGAGGAGCAGCGCCACCACGGTGACTACCGCCGAGTACTCGATCGAACGGATGAAGTACGTGCTGTTCTCGGAGATGCTCTCCGTGTAGTTCGCCCACTCCCACGAGAACCGGAACCCGCCGGAGAACACGCCGCCGCTCTTGAGCGATGTGGCGGCCAGGAACCCCATCGGCACGATGAACAGCAACCCCAGCCAGATCACCGCTGGCGCGGCGAGACCGTACGGGACCAGCCGCTTTCGGGTGGATGCCCGCCCCTCCACGGCTGGAGGGGCGGACGTCACGTCTTGCATCGTGCCTGCCATGTGATCCTTCGAGGCCGACGGATCAGCCGTAGAGCACCGGGTTGAAGATGGCGTCCCACTCCTCTGCCGTGTCGTCGTTCCAGTCGTTGAAGCCGAACGACGTCTTGTTCAGGAACTCGTCGCTCGGGTACAGGTAGGGGCTCCTTCCCGTGAGGTAGAGCTTGTTCGCGTAGCCCTTGTACCCCTGGTCTTCGGCCTTCTCGGCGTCGGCCAGGATGAGCTCCTGCGTCTCCGACACCGGCGACATGTACAGGACCCACTCCGTGATCATGGTCGCGACGTCCGGCTTGTAGACGTAGTCCATCAGCGTGTAGGCGCTGACCGGGTGCTCGGCCGTCGCCGGGATCATCTGGTTGTCGATCCACAGCAGCGCACCGCCTTCGGGGAAGACGAACTCGAGGTTGTCGTACCCCGCCCATTGCGCGTAGTAGAGGACGTCACCCGACCACGCCATCGTCACGGCGACGTTCCCCTCGGTCATGTCCGAGGTGTAGTTCTGGTCGTAGAACTTCCGGAAGGTCGGCCCTGCCTTCAGCTCGGCGAGCCAGTCGGCGGCCTGCTGCCATTCCTCGGGGCCCGACGTGACGGGATCGAGGCCCATGTTGATCATGACCCATTCCGGTGCGTCACCGGGGATCATGCCGACGCTGTCGCTGGGGAGCTTGCTCGAATCGAGCAGGTCCTCCATCTTCGTGATCTCGCCCGTGACCAGGTCGCGGTTCACGGCGAGCCCGGTGATGCCGGACTGCCACGCCATCGTGTACGCGTTGCCTGGATCGAACGTCGGATCCTTCGCCCACGCGGCCGCGTTCGCATCGAAGTTCGGCCGCTTCGCGGGGTCGAGCGGCAGGACCCAGCCGTTGTCGGTCAACGCCTTGAGGTACCGGCCGTTCGTGATGACGACGATGTCGTACCCGATCGAGTCCCCGGCGGCGAGCTGCGGCTGGATCTTGGCGAAGAACTCCTCGTTGCTGTTGATGTCCTCCTGGTAGTTGACCTCGATCCCCGTCTCCTCCGTGAACTGCCGGAGCGAAGGGTTGTAGACGTTGCCGTCCTTGTCCTTGGCCTTGTCGATGTACAGCGGCCAGTTGGCGAACTCCACGCGCTGCTCGGGGTCCTGCCCGCTGAAGATCTCGGCCGGGTCCATCGTCGATCCGCCGTCGCCGGTACCCCCACCACCACCGCCGTCCTCGCCGCACGCGGCGAGGATCGCGGCCAGGCTGATCCCGGCCGCTCCGGTCCCGGCTCCGCGCAGGAAGCTCCTTCGCGTCAGGCGGTCCTTCATGATGCGCTGCATCCGCGCCGGGTCGACGGACAGGCGCGCCTCCCGCTCGCTCATTGCTCCTCCTCCTCGAGAACCAGACCCTCTTGCGGCAGCACCGCGAACGTGTGCTCCCACTGCCAGGACAGCTTCACGCGCTCCCCGGGGTGCGGCACGTGGCCGGTCCCGAGGTTCTGCACCCACACCGTGAGCGTCGCGCCGTTGGGACCCTCGACCTTGTACTGGTGGCTCACGCCGATGTAGGTCGACATCCGCAGCGTGCCGGTCACCGCGTTCCAACCCGATGCCGGCTCGGCCCCATCGTCCCTGGTGATCGTGATCTTCTCGGGCCGCACGCCGACCTTGACGGTGGTGCCGGTGGCGAACGGCGCGCGGTCCGACGGGAGCGTGACCGCCGAGCCGCCGGCGAGCAGCACCGTCACGACGCCCTCACGCGTCTCCTTGACCTCCCCGTCGAGCAGGTTCGAGGCCCCGAGGAAGCTCGCCACGAACTCGGTCTCGGGGTTCTCGTAGACCGCTTCCGGCGGACCGATCTGCTCGGCCTCGCCGAGACGCATCACGGCGAGCCGGTCGGACATCGTCATCGCCTCTTCCTGGTCGTGCGTCACGTAGATGAACGTGATGCCGACCTCCCCCTGGATCCGCTTGAGCTCGAGCTGCATCTGCTTGCGCAGCTTGAGGTCCAGCGCGCCGAGCGGCTCGTCGAGCAGCAGCACCTTCGGGTGGTTCACCAACGCTCGCGCGAGGGCGACGCGCTGCTGCTGTCCACCGGACATCTGCGCGGGCCTGCGGTTCTCCAGCCCGCCGAGATCGACGAGGTGCAGCGCCTCGTTGACGCGCGTCCGGATCTCCGACCTGTCGACCTTGCGCCGTCGCAGGCCGAACGCGACGTTCTCGAAGACGTTCAGATGCGGGAACAACGCGTACGACTGGAAGACGGTGTTAACGTCGCGCCTGTAGGGCGGCAGTCCCGTGACGTCGCGCCCGGCCAGGTAGACGACGCCTCGGGTCGGCTCCTCGAACCCACCGATCATCCGCAGGGTCGTCGTCTTGCCGCAGCCCGACGGCCCCAGCAGGCTGAAGAACTCGTTCTCGTTGATATCGAGCGACAGGTCGTCGACGGCCACGGTGTCGCCGAAGTCCTTCGTCACCCGTTCGAGCCGAACGCTGACCTCGGTCACCCTGATTCCCCTCGTTGAACCCCGTTCAGGTCCCGCATCATAGGCCCGGGTCGGCGCATCATCACCCGGCAGGCCGCCAGCCGCGACCCCCGCTCCCGCTGAGGGCGAGCCTGCCTGTTGTACGGACTGGACAATACGCCCGGATGTCTCGGACAGTCCGGATTCGAGCGCGTCGCCGGATCACCCTTGGGCTGTGGACGCCGGGTCGCCGACGGGCTGCGGTGCGGACGGAGGAGCCGGCGCGGACGGAGCGGGGCGGGCGGCGTGCCGGTCGCCGTTCGGCGATGCGGCGCCGTCCGAGACCGCCGCCTCGGCCGGGGCGACGTGGACCGTCCGGTCCGCCGCCCATAGCCGCCCTTCTCGGATCAGCCGCGGGAGCACCGCGGCAACGACCGCCGCGACGGCCAGGATGGCCGAGACGAGCAGGCGGCCGTCGATGAAGGCGACGGCGAGCGCGCACGTTGAGATCAGGGCCGCCCACAGGTACATGAGGAACACCGCCTGCCGGTGCGAGTGCCCGATGTCCAGGAGACGGTGGTGGATGTGCTCCTTGTCGGCGTGTGCGATCCCGATGCCTCGCCGGACACGCCGGGCGATAGCCAGCAGCACGTCGAGGAACGGGACCGCCAGGACCAGCAGTGGCACGGCGACCGGGATCGCGATCACGGCAAGGTCGCCGCCGGTTGGCCCCTCGAGGTTCCGGCCGACGCCGGAGATCGTCGCGACCGCCATCACGAGCCCGAGGAACCCCGACCCGGTGTCGCCCATGAAGATCCGGGCCGGATGGAAGTTCCACGGCAGGAATCCGAGCGCGGAGCCGGCCACGATCGCCGACAGCAGCGCGGCGGTCGACGGCTCCCCCCGATACATGTACGCGAAGAAGGCCGCGGCGGCGATCGCCACCATCCCCGCCGCCAGCCCGTCGAGGCCGTCGATCAGGTTCACGGCGTTGATCATCCCGACCACCCACAGCACGGTGAGCGGGACCGCCATGTCGGGCGACAGGACGAGGATGTCCCGTCCGGGGAAGTAGAAGTAGAGGAGCTGCACCCCGAGCAGGACGAGGATGCCCGCAGCGAGGATCTGTCCGGCGAGCTTCCCGAGCGGCGACAGCCCGCGGGTGTCATCGAGCAGCCCGACCGCGAGGATCACGAGCCCGCCCACGATGGCGGCGTCCGGGTCCGACGTCGAGGCGAAGACCTCGCGAAGCGACGGCACGAGCCGCGCGACGAGCAGCGCGGCGGATACGCCGAGGAGCAGCGAGAGCCCTCCCGTCGTCGCCGTCGGCTTCGGGTGGACCTTGCGGTCGGACGGGTGATCGATCCACCCGAGGCGCAGCGCCGACGACCGCACGACCGGCGTCGTGGCGAACGTCACGACGGCGCCGACGCCGAAGACGAGGAGGTACGGAAGCACTCGCGTGATGGTACCCGGCCCGAACGTTTGGGGTCGGACGGCATCGACACCGGCGCCGAGCGGCGGCGAGGCAGATCAGTCCGGGTAGACCGGGAACCGCGCCATCAGCTCCGCGACCCGCCCACGGCACGCCGCTCGCGTCCCGTCGTCGAGCGGGTTGCGCAGGACCTCGCCGACGACCCCGGCGACCTCCTTCATCTCGGGCTCGTCCATGCCGAGCGTCGCGGGTCCAGGCGTTCCGACGCGGATCCCCGACGGGTTGAGCGGCGGCATCGGATCGAACGGGATCCCGTTCTTGTTGAGCGCGACCCCGACATCGTCGCAGGCGGCCTCCGCCTGGGCGCCCGTCGTGCCGAGCGGACGCACGTCGGCCAGCACCAGGTGCGAGTCGGTTCCACCGGAGACGATCCGGAGTCCCTCCTCCGCCAGGCCCTCGGCGAGCGAGCGGGCCGTGCGGACGGTCCGCGCGGCGTACTCTCGGAATGACGGCATCATCGCCTCCTTCAGCGCGACGGCCTTCGCGGCGATCACGTGCTCGAGTGGACCTCCCTGCATCATCGGGAACACGGCTTTGTCGATCGCCCTCGCGTGCTCGTTCCTACACAGGATCACCGCGCCTCGCGGGCCGCGGAGAGTCTTGTGCGTCGTGAACGTGACGACGTCCGCGTACGGCGTTGGGTTCGGGTACGCACCGCCGGCGGACAGGCCGATGAAGTGCGACGCGTCCACCCAAAGGAGCGCCCCGACGTCGTCTGCGATCTGCCGGAACGCCGCGAAGTCGATCACCGACGGGTACGCCGTGTACCCGGCGAGCACGATCTTCGGACGGTGCTGGCGCGCGAGGTCCGCGACCCTGTCCATGTCAAGGCGCTCGGTATCGCGGTCCACCTCGTACCCGACGAAGTTGAACCACATGCCGGACACGTTCACCGGCGAGCCGTGCGTCAGGTGGCCGCCGTGCGCCAGCACCATGCCGAGCACCTTGTCGTTCGAACGTGGCTCGAGGAACGCCCCGAACACCGCCAGGTTCGCCTGCGCGCCGGCGTGCGGCTGCACGTTGGCGTGCTCGGCGCCGAACAGCTCCTTCGCGCGGTCGATCGCGAGGCGTTCGACCACATCGACCCACTCGCAGCCCCCGTAGTAGCGCTTGCCCGGGTAGCCCTCGGCGTACTTGTTGTTCATCGTCGAGGCGAGGGCCGCCAGCACCGCCGGGCTGGCGTAGTTCTCGGACGCGATCAGCCGCAGGGTCGTCCGCTCACGCCGCAGCTCGCTCGCGACCGCGTCCGCCACGTCCGGATCCGTCCGCTTCAGCGACTCCCAGTCCGCCGCGTGGTCCTTCATGCGTTCCCCCGTTCGATGTCGGAGATCTGCTCGAGCCGACGTACGTGGCGACCCCCTTCGAATGGGGTCGCCAACCATACTCGGAGGATCTCCCTCGCGAGCTCGGGCGCAACGATGCGCGCGCCGATCGCCAGCACGTTCGCATCGTTGTGTTGGCGCGAGAGCCGCGCCGTATACAGGTCGTTGCCGAGAGCGGCGCGGACGCCCTGCACCTTGTTCGCGGCGATCTGCTCCCCCTGGCCGGAACCGCCGAGGACGACCCCGCGGTCCGCCGAACCCGCGACGACCGCCCGGCCGACCGCGGCGCAGAACGGCGGGTAGTCGACGGGCTCTTCGGAGTCGGTCCCGAGGTCCTCGACGTCGTGGCCCTCGTCGCGGAGGTACCGCGCGAGGTCCGTCTTCAGGCGGTAGCCGGCGTGGTCGCTGCCCATCGCGAGGCGCACGGTCACCCTTCCTCGACGGCGGCGGATCGCTCGACGGACGCGCCGAACAGCGCGATGGCCAGGCGCCGGGTCCACTCATCGAGCTCCCATGCGACCGCGCGGTAGCTCTCGTACGGCATCCCGAGCGGGTCGACGACGTCCTCGTCGTGCTCGTTGCCGACCTCGCCCTGTCGGCGCCGGCGGTCGGCCTCGGCGACGCGCGCACGCAGGAGCTCCTCGGCGAGCGTGGGCGGCCCCACGCCCGAGGGGGCAGACTCGAGCAGCCGGACGAGCTCCTTCAACGTGAACGTCCTCGACGAGGCCTCCGGGACGGCGTCGCAGATCGCCTCGCGGTGCTCGGCGGCCATCGCGATGACGAGATCCGCGTCCGCGATGTCCCCATCCGTGAGCCGCCGCACACGGTGGGACGCGATGTCCAGCCCCCGGTCCGCAGCCGCTCGGACGCTCTCGGGCATGGCGGGTGATCCCGCGTGCCCGATCACCCCGGCCGACCGCACGCGCGGCGCCGAGGTGCCGAGCCGCTGCATCAGCGCGCTCCGCAGGAATCCCTCAGCGAGCGGCGAGCGACAGATGTTGCCGGTGCAGACGACCAGGATCGAGGCCATGCGACGAGGGCGCAGTCTAGCATCGGCCCTGCTCACGGCCGGTTCCCGCGCAGCCGCCCAGCCGAGCTCGTCCTCGATCGCGTCCCGTGCGACCGAGCCCTCGCGAAGGACACGCGGCCGGTCGTCCAGGAGGGAGACGATCGTGGACGCGGCGCCGCGGAGCGGCTCCGGCTGGCACAGGTACACGTCCACGAGCTCGCCGAAGACGGCGGCGAGCGCGTCGCACGTATCCGGCGTCGGCTGGCCGGTCCGATTCGCGCTGGTGACGGCGAGCGGACCGGTGCGCGCGAGCACGGCGAGCGCGATCGCGTGGTGCGGCATCCGCACGCCGATCGTGGTCGCGTCGCCACCCAGGTCCCACCCCTTGCTCCCGTGGGCCCGGCGCAGCACGATCGTGAGCGCGCCCGGCCAGAACCGCTCGGCGAGGGTCCGTGCGCGTTCGTCGAACGCCGCGATCCGCTCGGCGTCGGGGACCGACGGGACGAGGACCGGCAGCTCCAGGTCGCGGGCCCGACCCTTCGCCTCGAACAGCTTGGCCGTCGCGCGCCGATCGTCCGGTCGGGTCCCGATCCCGTACACGGTGTCCGTCGGCATGAGGATCAGGTTGCCACCGAGCGCGGCCGAGACGGCGTCGTCGACCGGATCGCTCATCGCCGGCCCTCAGGGGCGTCGCGCCAGCACGACACGGTCGCGGCCGGCCAGGTCTCGCTCGACCGAGATGTCGGCGAACCACGGACCGAGCGCGTCGACGACCTCGGCGGCATGTCGCTCGCCGACCTCCACGGCGATCACCCCGCCGTCGCGGAGCCATCGCGCCGCCTCGCGGCCGAGCCGCCGGTACACCTCGACGCCGCCGAGGAGCGCCACATCGGGATCGGCCCGCACCTCGGCCGGGAGCTCCGCGTACTCGTCCGGCGTCACGTACGGCGGGTCGCTCACGACGAGGTCCACCCAACCGCGGAGATCGGGGGGCAACGGCTCGAGAAGGTCGCCCTGCACGACCGTCACGTCGAGCTCCAGGCGGGCCGCGTTGTCGCGCGCCAGGTCGACGGCATCGCCCGAGATATCCGTCGCGAACACCGTGGCGTCCGGACGTTCGTGCTTGATCGAGAGCGCGATCGCCCCGGTGCCCGTCCCGACGTCCACGACCACCGGGTCCTCGATGGCGCCGATCGCATCGAGGGCGTCGCCGACGAGCACCTCGGTCTCGGGGCGAGGCACGAACACGCCGGGACGCACGTGCACCGAGATCCGGCGGAAGGGCTGCTCCCCCGTGAGGTGCTGGAGCGGCGTCCCCGTGCACCTCTGGCACAGCGCGCGTCCGTAGATCCGCGCCTCGCGCGCGTCGAGTCCGGTAGTGCGCGCGTACAACCGCGCGCGATCCGTCCCCAGGATCTGGAGCAGCAGCGCCTCGGCGTTCTGCCCTGGGTTCTCGATACCGTGCCGTTCGAGGTACGCGGTCGCGCGTCGCACGAGCTCCGACGGACGCATCGTCGGACGGAGGTCGGTGGGTGGCGCCACCTCGTCACGCATGCTCGTCACCGTGTCCGTCGCCGGATAGCTGCCTCGCGCGCTCCGACGCGAGCAGCGCGTCGACGAACGGGTCGATGCCGCCCGCGAGCACGTCCTGCAGCTGGTGGACCGTGACCTTCACGCGATGGTCCGTCACGCGGTTCTCCGGGAAGTTGTAGGTGCGGATCTTCTCGGCCCGTTCGCCGGTGCCCACCTGCGCGCGGCGCTCCGCGGCCTCCTTCGCCGCCGCCTCCTCCTGCGCCCGCTGGAGCAGCCGCGCGCGTAGGTACCGCATCGCCTTCTCACGGTTCTGCAGCTGCGAGCGCTCCTCCTGCGATCCGACCACGATGCCGGTGGGCTTGTGCGTGATCCGCACGGCCGAGTCCGTCGTGTTCACCGATTGCCCGCCCGGCCCAGACGACCGGAACACGTCGATCTCGAGATCCTCGGGCCGGATCTCGACCTCGACGTCCTCGGCCTCGGGCAGCACCGCGTCGGTCGCGGTGGTCGTGTGGATCCGCCCGGACGACTCCGTGACGGGGACGCGCTGCACGCGGTGGACACCGGACTCGTGCTTGAGCCGGGGATACGCGCCCTTGCCGCGGACCTCCAGGACGACCTCCTTGAACCCGCCGAGGTCTGAGGGGGATGCGTAGAGCACGTCGGTCTTCCACCGGCGGCGCTCCGCGAAGTGCCGGTACAGCTCCATCAGCTCGCCGGCCCAGAGCGCGGCCTCCTGACCTCCGGCACCTGCGCGGATCTCCACGACGACGTCTCGGCCGTCGTTCGGGTCCTTCGGGACCAGGAGCTGCTCGAGCCGCGTGCGGAGCTCTGCGACGCGCTCGTCCGCGGCGTCGGCCTCCTCGCGAAGGAACGCCGCCATCTCCGGATCGGACTCGTCGCGGGCGAGCGAGCGGGCCTCCTCTGCCTGGCGCAGGGCCTCCCGGTACGCGCGGTAGAGCGCCACGACGTCCTGGAGGTCGGCGAGATCCTTGCCGAGCGACCGCAGCCGCTCCGGGACGGAGGCGACCTCCGGCGAGGACATCTCGGCGGCGACCGCGTCGTATCGCCGTTCGAGCTCGTCGAGCCGCTGCGTGAAGTCCATGAAGCGATTATCCGCGACGGCGTCGCCGGCCGACCCGCGAGCTCGTTCAGTCCTCGTCCGCGTCCCACTCCAGGTCCAGCGGCGGGATCTCGGGGATCTGCAGCTCCATGTCCTCGCCGACCCACAGCTCCTGGGCCTCGAGATCGATCACCTCGACCCGGTCCGGGCCGTCCCGATCCACCCGGTCGTCATCGAGCGCCGGGCCGATCTCCGACGGCGGCGGCTCGGGGGCATCACCCCCACCGGCCTCGGGGATGGACCATGCCTCGCCGATCTCACGTTCGATCGCCGTCGTGTCCTCGGCGTCGGAGGGGTGGTCGATGGCCTCGTCGAGCTCCCGCGCCACCGACAGGAGGCGCTCCTGCATCGACGCCAGCTGGTCGACGAGCGCGGCTCTCCGCGATGACAGTCCCGAGATGGTCTGATCCGCTCGCTCGCGGGCCTCGCGGAGGGCCCGCTCGGCGTGCTCACGCGCCTCCTCGGCCTGCGACTGCGCGTCGAGCCTGATCCGGTCGGCGTCCGCCCTCGCCTCGCGCAGGATCGTCTCGGCCTCGGCGCGCGCGTCCGCCTTCACCTGCTCGGCCAGTCGGTCGGTGCTGCGCAACAGGTCCGCGATCCGGGTCGCTAGCTGTTCGTACGGGTCCGTCTTCGACGCCGAGGCCTTCGTCGCGGCATCGGCCTCCATCCGGGCCTCACGCAGCAGCGCCTGCATCTGCTCGGCCTGGCGCGCGATCTGCTCGAGGTAGTCGCGGACCTGCGTGGAGTCGTACCCCCGCCGCGTCTGCACGAACTCGCGGCGGCGGATCTGCTCGGGCGTGAAGAGGAGGGGTAGATCGAGCTCGGTCGAGGGCATTCGGCAGCCTCCTGATCGGATGCACGGCGCGGGCCGCCCCAAGGATGCTAGGCCGAGGAGCGGCCGATGCAACGACCTCCGGGGAGTTCCTCTACGCCTCGACCTGCGACGACGGCTCTTCGGCTTCGCGTCGGCGCACCTCGTTGAACGAGGTGATGGCGACCTCGATCTGGTCGCGGTCCGGCGGCTGGGTCGTGATCTTCTGGAGCCACAGGCCCGGTGCCATCAGCGCCCGCATCACCGGCGAGGACTCGTACCGGGCGCCGAGCCGGAGCATCTCGAAGGCGAGCCCGGCGATCAAGGGGATCGCGACGACGCGCGACCCGATCCGCCACCACAGGCCCGGATCGCCGAACAGCGCGAACACCAAGATCGTGAGGATCATGACGATCAGCAGGAAGTTGGTCCCGCACCGAACGTGCAACGTCGAGTACCGGTCGACGACCTCGGGCACGAGCGGCTTGTCGTGCTCGAACGCTGCGATCGTCTTGTGCTCGGCGCCGTGGTACTCGAACACCCGCCGGATGTCCCTGGCACGGCCGATCAGCCACAGGTAGCCGAGGAACAGCGCCACGCGGAACAGGCCCTCGAGCACGTTGACCAGGATCGGCGGCTCGATGTACCGGCCCAGCCAGCGGAACGCCGCGGCCGGCCCCGCGATGAACAGCGCGACGAACAGGACTAACGCGACCCCCATCGACAGCGCCATCTGGCGGGAGGACAGCTGCTCCTCCTCCGGCGAGGACTGGTTCGCCGAGATCGATAGCGCGCGCAGCCCGATCGACAGCGCCTGCCCGAGCGCGATCACACCGCGCAGACCCGGCTTGCGCAAGATCGGGTACCGATCGGCGATCGAACGGATCTCGTGCGACTCGACGTGGATCGCGTGATCCGGCCGTCGCACGGCGACCGCCCAGACGTCGCGCCCGCGCATCATGACGCCCTCCATGACGGCCTGGCCGCCGTACAGATGCGCCGCCCGGGGCGCGCCCTCGCTCATCGAGCGGTCGCCGCTCAGCCCTGGTCCTGGTCCTGCGGCTCCGGCTGCGACGATCGCTGCGCGCGCTGCCCGTACTTGCGCTGGAACCGCTCCACGCGGCCCCCGGCGTCGACCAGCTTCTGCTTGCCGGTGTAGAACGGGTGGCAGTTCGAGCAGATCTCCACGCGCAGCTCCGAGCGCGTCGACCGTGTCTGGAAGGTGTTGCCACACGAGCAGTGCACGGTCGCGATCTGGTAGTCGGGGTGGACGCCCTGCTTCATCGTTCGTTCGTCTCCTCGTAGGTCGAGGCCCCCAGCCTACGCCGGGGCCTTCGCGATCTCCTGCAGGAACTGCTTGTTGGACTTGGTCTGCCGGATCTTGTCCACAAGCAGCTCGAGCGCGGCGGCCGGCTCGAGCGCGTGCAGCACCCGGCGGAGCCGCCACACGAGCGCGAGCTCCTCGGCCGGCAGGAGCAGCTCCTCCTTGCGGGTGCCCGACGCCTCGACGTTGATCGCCGGGAAGATCCGCTTCTCGGAGAGCTGGCGGTCCAGGCGCAGCTCCATGTTGCCCGTGCCCTTGAACTCCTCGAAGATCCCCTCGTCCATCCGGGACCCGGTCTCGACGAGGGCGCTCGCGATGATCGTAACGCTGCCGCCCTCCTCGATGTTCCGAGCGGCGCCGAAGAAGCGCCGCGGCGGGTACAGCGCGGTCGAGTCGATCCCACCCGACAGGATCTTGCCCGACGCCGGCGCGGCCAGGTTGTAGGCCCGCGCCAGACGGGTGATCGAATCGAGGATGATCGCGACGTCCTTGCCGGTCTCCGCGAGCCGCTTGGCGCGCTCCAGCACGAGCTCCGTCACCTGGATGTGCTGGTCCGGCGGCTTGTCGAACGTCGAGTACACGACCTCGGCCGGTTGGACCGTGCGCTGCCAGTCGGTGACCTCCTCCGGACGCTCGTCGACGAGCAGGACCATCAGGTGGGTATCCGGGCTCGAGCTGATGATGCCGTTCGCGATGTTCTTGAGGACCGTCGTCTTGCCCGCCTTCGGCGGCGACACGACCATCCCGCGCTGGCCCTTGCCGATCGGCGAGACCATGTCGATGATCCGCCCGGTCACGTCGGTCGGCCCGGTCTCGAGCGTGAATCGCTCGTCGGGGAACAGCGGCGTCAGCTTGTCGAACACTGGCCGATGCTTGGCCGTCTCGGGGTCGAGCCCGTTCACGTCCTCGATCTGGAGCAGCGCCCAGTACTTCTCGTTGTCCTTCGGCTGACGGACCTTGCCGGTGACGCGGTCGCCCTTGCGGAGCATGAAGCGGCGAACCTGCGACAGCGAGACGTAGATGTCCTCCTGGCCCGGCAGGTACCCGGACGTCCGCAGGAACCCGTACCCCTCGGGCAGGATGTCGAGGAGCCCGGTCGCCGTCGGGGCGTTCGCGATCTCCTCCTCGCGCGTCTCCACCTCGCGTTGGCGGCGCTCCTCCCGCTGCCGGCGGCGCTCCTCGCGGGACGGACGGCGGCGTCCGCCGTCCCGGCGGTCATCGCGTCCGCCCTCGTACCGCCGGTCGTCGGGCCGTCCACCCTCGGGCCGTCCACCCTCGGGGCGGGCGCCCTCCGGGCGGGGTCCCTCGGGCCGGCCGCCCTCGGGGCGCTGCTCGCGCGGGCGGTCCTCCCGTACGGGCGCCTCGCCGCGCTCTTCGCCGGCGTGCGCCTCACCGTTGCCCGACTGCGCCGGCGGAGCCTCCGCCGGGGCGGTCGTGGTCTCCTGCGTCGCCGTCGCCGCCCTCGCGTCGCCGGCGTCGCCGCCGTTGCCGTGCGCGATGATCCGGTCGATCAGATCGGCCTTCTTGAGCCGCTGATGGCCGGCGATGCCGAGCGTGTCGGCGATCGTGTGGAGCTCCGAGGCGACCTTCGCCTCGAGGACGCTCCGATCGTTGGTAGTTTCGGTAGCCAACTAGGCTCCTCCCCTCATGGTCTTCTGGAGGGCTTCCCAGTCCGACTCGAACCGCGCAAGGCCGACGTCGGTCAGCGGATGCTTCACCAGTTTCGTGAACACGTCGTAGGGCATCGTCGCGATGTCCGCGCCTGCCAGGGCCGCCTCGACGACGTGCATCGGATGACGCAGCGACGCCGCGAGGACCTCGGTCTCGTAGCCCTGGACGTCATAGATCTCGCAGATCTGCCGCAGCGCGTGCATGCCATCGGCCGCCGCGTCGTCGATCCGTCCGATGAACGGCGACACGATGTACGCGCCGATCTCGGCTGCCAAGATCGCCTGCGCCGGCGAGAACACGAGCGTGACGTTGATCCTGATGCCGTCGCCGATGAGGCGCCGGCCCGCCCTCAGCCCGTCGGGGGTCATCGGGACCTTCACGACGGCGTTCGGGCCCATCTGCGCGAGCGCCATGCCCTGCTCGTACATCGCATCGGCCTGCGGCTCGGTCGTCTCTAGCGACACGTCGCCGTGGACCTCGGCGAGGATCTCCTTCCAGACGCTCTCCGGATCCATCTTCTCCTTGCCGACGAGCGTCGGGTTCGTGGTGACGCCCGACAGGACGCCCCACGCGTTGATCTCACGGATCTCCTCGATGCTCGCGGTGTCGAGGAACAACCTCATGCTGTCTGTCCTTTCTGCACGTTGCCTCCGCTCATCGCCGCCGTCGCCGCGCGCTCGGTGACGCGCTCCATGACCAGGTCGATCAGCGCAGCGAGCGTGTGGTCGAAGTTGTAGTTGGGGATCACGGGAACCCCGTGCGACAGCGCCTGGCTCTTCACGTAGCGCTGCACGCGACGGATGTCGTCGAAGCTGCGCAGGTACCGGATCGACGGGCGATCGGCGTGATCGCTCGATCGCGTCGTGAAGTGGCTGCGGTGCACCTCTTCCTCTTCGACCGTCACGATCGCCGGGACCGCGACGATCCGGTCGCTCCGCGATTCGAGGTCCATGAAGCCGGGAACGACGTGCGCGCCCTCGATGATCATGCTCATCCCCTCGACCGCGGCGCGCTCGATCAGCGCGTCCACGCCGACAGCCACGACGGCCGTCTGCTCGCGGAACCCGGCGACGACGGCATCGCGGGTCGACGGCTCGCGGAGCGCCTGGCCGGCCTCGAACGACGAGCGGTACAGCGTGGGCATCAGCTTCTCCGAGAACGTCGCGCGCATCACCTCGCGCACCGCGTCGGTCGCGACGACTCGGACGATCCCGAGCCGGGCCGATAGCTGCGTAGCCAGCGTCGACTTGCCGACCCCGGTCGTGCCCCCGAGCAGGACCACGAGCGGCATGTCGAGCGAGCCGAGCTCGCGCCACCGCTGGAAGTTCTTCGCGTAGCGCTCGCCGGCGAGCTCCGCGAGGACGTCGAAAGCGAGCCCGTCGAGCTCGTCGGTCGATACCTGGCCGGCCCCGCGCCGGACCAGGCGGTCCTCGATCGCCTCGGCTACCTCGTACGCCCTGCTGGGCGATAGGCCCGTCACCATCACCTGCGATGCCATCAGTCCTTTCGAATATGGGAGTCCCGAGTCGCGATCGGAGATCAGGACGTGCGGACCCCGTACCTCGGCGGTCATGACTACGAACGCTCCCGGTGCCGGCGGCGCGCCAGCTGGATCACCTCGTCGAGCGCGCCGGCGAGGTCGTCGTCCCCGAGGGCGACCGGACGGTTGTCCACGAAGACGAC
Organism: Actinomycetota bacterium; assembly: GCA_035463715.1. Taxonomy (GTDB): domain Bacteria; phylum Actinomycetota; class UBA4738; order UBA4738; family HRBIN12; genus DATHSY01. Next base: position 14,840 of record DATHSY010000155.1, read on the forward strand.
GGCCGCGCCGACCCGAGCCGCGTGCTCGGCTGCGACGTCCACTGCGGCTGCCTTCAGCTCGGTGAGGAGCACCTCGAATCCCTTCGACCCTTCCAAGTCCTCCACCAGCCCGGCTCGGTCCGCCAGGCGAGAGCTCCACCCGACCACCCTGCATCCGTGGCGCTCCTGCAACGAAGCCACCTGCCTCGTCGCGATCGCCTCCGGCGCCGTCGTGGCGAAGAACACGTCCTTGTCCTGCACGTCACCCAGCGGAACCGGCTCGAGGTCCGTCACGATGAGCCGGGCATCACCGTTGAACCGCTGGATGAGGGATCGCAGAACGGAGGGGTTCTCGGGCCCGGCGTGTGGGCTCCATCCCATGATAAGGACAACCAGGTCCGATAGCAACAGTCGATAGGGGCCAAGGTAACCCCCGAGGTGCTCGGCCGGCGTGGAGGCCGGCACGACCAGGATGCCGGCGTCCCAGGGGATCGGGGGGATCGAGGCGCCGCTGCCCTCGAGCACCACGAGCTCGGCGCCGATCCCGACGGCCGCGTCCGCGGCGGCCCGGACGTTCGAGGCGAACGGCGCGCCGGCGAGCCCGCCGCCGACGCGGCGCGCTCCCACGGTCGTCACGCCAGAGGTCACGGCGTCCTCCAGGTAGTCCGATGCGGCATGCTCACCCCGCCGCGCCCGTTCGAGGAGCTGCTCCACACCGACCGTCCCTGCATGCGCGACCTCCGGCTCGGCCGGCCCCCCCCGGCCCATCGCGACCACTACGGGGCGAAGGACAGCGGAAGTGGCCGCGCGCGCGACGGCCCCACCGAGCGCGGTCTTGCCCACGCGCTTGCCCATCCCGATCACGGCCACCGTCGGGACCGCCAGCGGGGCGCCGACGATCGGCGGGTCGAGCCGGAAGTCCGATCCGACGTACGGAACGCCGGCGATGAGCGCCGTCGCCACCAACCGCATCCGCTCCTCGTACCCGACCACCGGCTCGTCGGACAGGTCGAGCACGCCCTCGGCGCCGTGCCGTTCGATAGCGACGGCCAGCGCCGTGTACGGGTCGTCTCCCGCGGGCTCGACCGGGACGCCGAGCTCGGGTGGCGTCGCGGTTCGGATCTTCTCCGCTCCGCCCAGGAACAACGCGCAGACGACGTCGAAGCCCCGGTCGCGCGCGACGTCGATCCCCCATCGGGTGACGGGCGGGTAGTGCTCGCCGTCGACGAGCGCGACGACCTTCATGGGGACCTCCCGGCGGCCGTGCTACTCGGCCGGCGCCGTGGCTTCCTGGACCGGAGGCTCGAGCTCGCGATGGAACTGCCGACCCGTCGACAGCTCGAAGTGCGCGATCACGTTGCCGGCACCGAAGGGGAACCGGCGCGTGATCTTGACCTCGTCCCCGTCGAACTCGAGCAAGTTGTAGCACGGCTTGGTGTACCCGCGGAGCCGGAGCGACGCGACGGTCCCCGCGTTCGCGACGTACAGGTCCTCGATGCGCCAGACGTACGGGACGTGCTTGTGACCCGACAGCACGATGTTGACACCGGCCCGCACGAGGACCTCGAGCAGGTCGCCGGCGTCGGCCACGACGCTCCGCTCGCGTCCCGTCCCGGGGACGGGAAGCAGGTGGTGGTGCAGGACGAAGACCTTGAGGTCCGCGGGCGCCGAGAACTGTTCGGTGAGCCATGAGTAGCGTTCGCGACCAACCTGCCCCTCGTTGAGGTCCGGCTCGCTCGAATCGACGCCGACGAGCCGAACGCCCGACACGTCGATCGACCAATGGCGCGGCCCGATCAGTTCCTCGAAATGGAGGTAGCCGACGTTGCGAGCGTCGTGGTTGCCCGGAACCGTGTACAGCGGGGCCTCGATCCGCTCCGCGTACGCCACCCAGTTCTTGTACTCCTGGCGGTAGCCCTCGGTCGTCAGATCGCCGCTGCAGACGACAGCATCGGGCCCGAGCTCGTTCAGCTCGACGATCACCCGGTTCATCAGGTTCGGAACGAAGTACGGCGAGCCGACGTGCGGGTCGGAGATGTGGGCGAACGTGACCACCCCAGCAGTCTAGTCGCGGCCGGGCGTCGGACCGCGCCGTCCCGTGGGAGCATGACGGCGCCGTGAACCTCCTGGACGTCGTGATCCTCGCGCTGATCGGAGCGGCCGGCGTCTCGGGGTTCCGCCGGGGCGCGATGCTCCAGCTGCTCGCGTACGGGGGGCTCGCCCTCGGCCTTATCGCCGGGGCCCTGCTCGCACCGCCGATCGCGTCCCTGTGGGAAAACCACGCCGCCCAGGCCGGGATCGCCGTGACCGTGGTCCTCAGCCTCGCCGGGGTCGGCAACGCCGCCGGATGGCTGGCCGGGAGCTACCTGCGTCACCACGCGCGGCGGACGCGGTTCGGGAGCGCGGATGCGGCCGGCGGGTCGATCGTGTCCGTGATCGCGGTCGTCGTCGCGACCTGGTTCCTGGCCCTGAACCTGGTGAACGGGCCGTTCCCCACCCTTGCTCGGGAGATCCGGAGCAGCGCCGTCGTCCGGACGATCGGGTCGGCGTTGCCCCGTCCGCCGTCGCTGCTCGCCGAGGTCCGCAGCTTCTTCAACCGGTTCGGCTTCCCCGAGGTCTTCACGGGCCTTCCGCCTGCTCCGGCCGGGGCGGTCGAGTGGCCGACCGACCAGGAGGCCAGCCAGGCGTTCGCCGCGGCATCAGAGAGCACGGTGCGGATCGTCGGCGAGGCGTGCGGCGAGATCCAGTCCGGCAGCGGCTTCGTCGTCGACACCAACCTCATCGTGACCAACGCGCACGTCGTCGCGGGTGTGCAGCAGCCGTTCGTGCAGGAGCAAGGCCAGGGGAGCCAGCCGGCCACGACGGTCCTGTTCGACCCCGCCACGGACCTCGCGATGCTGCACGTCCAGGTCTCGCCCGGCCCCGCGCTCGCGCTCGTCCCCCAGCACGTCGAGCGCGGAACGGGCGGTGCGGTGCTCGGCTTCCCCGGTGGGGGCGATCTGCTCGGGATGCGCGCAGCCGTCCGTCGGGCGCTCGACGCCGTGGGCCGCGACATCTACTCGGAGGAGGCCGTCGTCCGCGAGGTGTACGAGCTACAGACCGACGTGCGGCCGGGCGACTCGGGCGGGCCCTTCGTGCTCACGGACGGCAGGGTGGCGGGCGTCGTGTTCGCCGCGTCGTCGACGGATCGGGGGATCGGCTACGCGATCGTCTCGACCGACGTGCTCCCGGACGTCCAGGCCGCGCGGGGACTCACGGGCCCGGTCAGCACCGGACCCTGCATCCGCTAACGCCGATCACTCCTGCATCACCACACGGACGTCGCCTTCGCGGGAGAGCAGCGAGAACGACGTGATCTCGCCCAGCCGCCGGAAGACCAGGGAGATCCGGCTGTCCCCGACCGACAGGTTGCGCACCTCGACGGTGTTGAGCCACGTGGGCAGGTGCGGCTTGTTCACCGTCAACAGATGCTCGTGTGCGCGCGCCGAGATCCCGAGCATCCCTTGGAGCAGGAGGAACGGGGACCCGGCCGCCCACGCCTGCGGCGAGCACGCGATCGGGTAGCTGACGGGTCGGTTCGGCGTGCGCCGCGTGAACCCGCAGAACAGCTCGGGCAGGCGCAGGTAGTCGGCCTGGATCGCGGCGTCGAACAGCGCGGTCGCGACACGGTTCGTCGAGCGCGCATAGCCGTACCGCTTGAGCCCCGCCGCGATCAGGGCGTTGTCGTGCGGCCACACCGAGCCGTTGTGGTAGCTCATCGGGTTGTACGCGGCGGCCGATCTCGCCATCGTCCGGATCCCCCACCCCGAGAACATGTCGGGCGCAAGCAGCCTCTTGGCGAGCGGTGAGGCCTTGTCGTCGTCGACGATCCCGCAGTACAGGCCGTGGCCCGGGTTCGACATGATCGTGCGGACCTGGCGTTTGTCCGCGTCGAGGGCGGCCGCGAAGTACTGCTGGTCCTGCATCCAGAACGCCTCGTTGAACCGGCGCCGCAGCTCCTCGGCCTCGTTCGCGAGCCGGATCGCGGCCTGCTCGTCGCCGAGCGCGACGTAGACGTCCGCCATCCGCGCCTTCGCCATGTAGACGTACGCCTGGACCTCGGACAGGGCGATCGGCGGCTCTGCAAGCGTCCCGTCGGCATGGACGATCGCGTCGTGCGAGTCCTTCCAACCCTGGTTGCGGATCCCACGCGGCGACCTCGTCCGGTACTCGACGAAGCCGTCGCCATCGAGGTCGCCGTACTCATCGATCCAGCGCAGCGCCGCTTCCGCGTTGGGCAGGAGCCTGCGGGCGAACCCGAGATCGCCCGTCCAGCGCAGGTGCTGCGCGTAGACGATCAGGAACCATGGGGTCGAGTCGACGGAGCCGTAGTACGGCGTGTGCGGGATGATCCCCGCGTTCGCGAGCTCGCCCTGCCGGACCTCGTGGAGGATCTTGCCCGGCTCCTCGTCGCGCCAGTCGTCGATGACCTGACCCTGCTGCGCGGCGAGCGTCTCGAGCGCCTGCCGCGCCGGGTCGGGGTTGATCGACAGGAGCTGGTGGGAGGAGATCAGCGAGTCGCGCCCGAACGTCGTGACGTACCAAGGGATGCCGGCCGCGAGGACGGCTCCGTCGCGGGTCTGGGTGAGCAGCGCCCGGAGGTCGCGAAGGCTCCGGTCGAGCAGCTGGTTGAACAGCTCGTTGTCGGTGACGATCTGCGTGGAGCCCCGTTCCCAGTCCTCGTACGATCGCCGGAGCTCGTGGACGGCGACGTCGAAGTCGAGGTCACGGGACCGCGAGCGATCCACGACCGGTTCGATCGTCATGCCGAGCAGCCTGGTCTGGAACGGCCCGAGGTGCAGCCGGAACGTCGCGTGGACCGTGTCGCCCTGCACCGACGTCTCGTCGGGTCGGGAGCTCATCGCGACGACCGTCGTCCGCTTCACGCCGTCGCTGCCGGTCGACGAGAACACCAACGTGTCTCCCTCCACGCTCGGCGGCTCCGGCGGCGTATGGCGTTCGTGCTCCATCCCACGAACCTCGAAGATGTCCGCGAAGTCGGCCGCGAACGTGAACCCGAGGTCGATGTCGACCGGGTGCGGGTTGTAGTTCTTCACACGCACTCGTTCGAACAGCTTCCCGTTGATCGCGCGGATCCGGCGGATGTTGAGCGTCTGCTGTGGCACGGCGATCCGGTCCCCGTCGTACAGGTCGGGGTTCGTCAGGTCGACGTGCGACATGTACCCGCGCTCGGCCGAGGACGAGAGCAGCACCGGGTCGCGGCCGGAGATCGTGAGCCGGAAGTGCGACAGGAACCGCGTGTCGTGCCGATACAGTCCCAGGCCGTAGCCGCTGCCGTGATCGAGGCCGCCCTCGAGGTCGGTCAGCAGGAAGGTCTCACCTTCCTTGACCGCGAGCGTCTTGCTCGCGAGATCCGTGGTGATGACGGGCGCGCGATGGTGCGCGTGGACGTCGGCGCCCGACTCGGACGTCGTCGCGGCTGCCTGGGGCGCGGTCGGGTCGGCGCTCATCGTCGGTTCGGACATCGAACCTGACATCGGGTGTTCGAGGCCGGCACCGAAGCTATCCCAGGATCCGCGTCTCGACCCCGGTCCGGCGCACGCCTGGCATGAGCACCAGCCAGCCCTGGCCGACGTCGGGGACCGGCCGCCCGGCGGTCTCGAACGCGAGAAGCGTCGGGCCGGCTCCCGAGACGCACACCGGGACGCCGGCGGACCGGAGCCGGGAGAACAGCTCCTGCGACTCGGGCACCAGCGGGAGCCGGTACGGCTGGTGGAGCACGTCCTTCAGCGCCTCGGGGAGCAGCGAGGGATCGGCGGTGAACGCGACCACCGCGACGGCGGCCCGCGCCACGTTGAACACGGCATCGGCCCGCGTCACCGTCTCGGGCAGGATCGCGCGCGCCTCGCTCGTCGCGAGCCGGGCCTCCCGGGGCACGAGCACGACCGGCGCGAGCGTGTCGGCGGGCTCGAGCCGGACGACGCCCTCGCCGTAGGCGATCGTGAACCCCCCGAGCACGGCGGCCGCCACGTTGTCGGGGTGGCTCTCGAGCCGGGCCGCGAGGCCGACCAGGTCCGTCGCCGAGGACGACAGCCCGAGGAGCGCATCGGCCAGGGCGAGGCCCGCCACCGTCGCGGCCGCCGACGAGCCGAGGCCGCGCGCGAGCGGGATCCGGTTCTCGCCGGCGAGCGCGAACGTGGGCAGCGGCACGCCGGCCTCCTCGGCCAGGAACCGGATCGCGCGAGAGATCGCGTCCGACCCGTCGGTCGGCAGCTCGTTCGCTCCCTCGCCCCGCCACGACACGCCCGGCGTTGCATCGGTGTCGACGGTCGCCTCGTTGCACAGGTCGAGCGCGAGCCCGAAGCAATCGAAGCCGGCGCCGAGGTTCGCCGACGTAGCGGGGACGCGGGCGAGGACCTTCACAGCCCGAGCTCGGCCGCGACGGCGGCCGGGTCGGCGGCCACCGTCGGCGGGTGACTCGCGCCCGAGATCGCCCACTCCGGGTCCTTCAGGCCGTGACCGGTGAGGACGCAGACGACCGTCGCGCCCTTCGGCACGCCGCCCTCGGACGCGAGGCGGAGCAGGCCGGCGACGGACGCGGCCGACGCGAGCTCCGCGAACATCCCCTCGCGCGCGAGCCGTTTGTACGCGGCGAGGATCTCTCGGTCGGTCACGGCTCGGATCGCCCCCTCCGACTCCGTCGCCGCGGCGACCGCCTTGTCCCATGAGGCCGGGTTGCCGATCCGGATCGCGGTCGCGATCGTCGAGGGGTTCGCGACCGGGTGTCCTTCGACGATCGGAGCGGCGCCCTTGGCCTGGAAGCCGAACAGCTGCGGCGGCTCGCCGATCACGCCGTCGTCGAGGTACTCGCGGTACCCGATCCAGTGGCTGCTGATGTTGCCGGCGTTGCCGACCGGCACGCAGTGCAGGTCGGGCGCCCGCCCGAGCGCGTCGCAGATCTCGAAGGCGCACGTCTTCTGACCCTGCAGCCGGTAGGGGTTGACCGAGTTCACCAGCGTGACCGGGTAGTGCCGCGCCAGGTCCTGCGCGAGCTCGAGCGAGGCGTCGAAGTTGCCGTCGACCTCGAGGACGCGCGCGCCGTGGATCAGCGTCTGGGCCATCTTGCCGAGCGCGATCTTGCCCTTCGGGACCAGGACCGCCGCGACCATGCCGGCCTTCGCCGCGTACGCGGACGCGGAGGCGCTCGTGTTGCCGGTCGAGGCGCAGACGACGGCCTTCGAGCCCTCCTCGAGGGCCTTCGAGATCGCGAGGGTCATCCCGCGGTCCTTGAACGAACCGGTCGGGTTGGCGCCCTCGTACTTGAGGAACACGTCGGCGCCTGTCTCGGCCGACAGCGGCTCGCTGCGGACGAGCGGCGTCCCACCCTCGCCGAGCGAGACGACGGGGGTGTCGAGCGTGACCGGGAGACGTTCGCGGTACTCCTCGATCACCCCACGCCAGTCGCCGCGCGTCACCCCGGTCACTCCTGACCCGCGACGCGGAGCATGCTGCGGACCTCGACGACCGCCGACAGCTCGCGGAGCTCCCCGACCGCATGCTGGAACGCGTCCTCCAGGGCTCGGTGCGTCACGAAGACGAGCTGGGCCGCGTCTCCCGATCCCTCCTGCCAAACGCTCTTGATCGACACGAGGTGCCGGCCGAACACGCTCGAGATCTCGGCGAGCACGCCGGGCCGATCCTCGACGCGGAGCAGGATGTAGTACTGGCCGGCGTGCTCGGCCATCGGCCTGATCGTCCGCCGGTGGAAGCATGTGCACCCGACGCCACGCGCACCCGCGATGAGGTTGCGCGCGACCGTGACGAGATCACCGACCACCGCGGTCGCGGTCGGATCGCCGCCGGCGCCGCGCCCGTAGAACATCAGCTCGCCGACGTGCGGACCCTCGACGAACACGGCATTGAACGCCTCGCGGACCGAGGCGAGTGGGTGGTCGACCGGGATCATCGTCGGGTGCACGCGGGCCGCGATGCGCTCGCCATCGAGCTCCGCGATCGCCAGCAGCTTGACCACGTACCCGAGCCGCGCCGCGTACTCGATGTCCTCGGTCGTGACGGTCCGGATCCCCTCGCGATACACGTCCGACGAGACGACGCGCGCGTTGAACGCGATCGACGCCAGGATCGCGAGCTTGGCGGCCGCGTCGTGCCCATCGACGTCGGCGCTCGGGTCGGCCTCCGCGTAGCCGAGCCGCTGGGCCTCGGCGAGCACGTCGTCGAAGGGCCGACCCTCCTCGGACATCTTCGTGAGGATGTAGTTCGTCGTGCCGTTCACGATGCCGAGGACGCGCGAGAGGCGCTCCGCGGTGAGCGACTCCTTCAGCGGGCGGATCAGTGGGATCCCGCCGCCGACGGCAGCCTCGAAGTACAGGTCGACGCCGCGCGCGTCGGACGCGTCGAACAGCTCGCGCCCCCGCGTGGCGAGCAGCTCCTTGTTCGCGGTGACAACGGGCTTGCCGCGCTCGAACGCCGCGAGGATCAGCGAGCCCGCGGGCTCGCCACCCCCGATCAGCTCGCACACGAGATCGACGTCCGGGTCGTCGACGACCTTCATCGGGTCGCTCGTGAAGGCACCGGGGTCGAGCGGGAGGTCGCGGCGCTTCGAGGCGTCGCGGACGGCGACCTTCGTGATCTCCAGCCGGCAGCCGGCGCGCGTGGCGATGTCATCGCGGTGGGCGTCGAGCAGCCGGACGACGGCGGCTCCGACGTTCCCACATCCGAGCAGCCCAACGCGGAGGGTGCGCTCGCTCACGTTCGGTCGCCCACCCAAAGCCCCATCAGCAGCTCGTCCTCGTAACCGTAGGACTTCCTCGAGTGCCTCACGAGCGTACCTTCCTCGACGAACCCGAACCGGCGGTAGAGCGCGATCGCGGCCGCGTTGCCCGGGTAGACGGACAGCTCGAGCTTCTGGACGCCCGCCCAGCGCGCCCACCGCAGCGCCTCGGCCATCAGCGCCGCGCCGATGCCCCGGCCCCGCCATCCGGCCACCACGTGCATGCCGAGCGTCGCGACGTGTCGCGTGACCGGATGGTCGTCGCGCCGGATGCCGAGGCTCCCGATCACGCGCTCGCCGGCCACCGCCAGGATGGTCGCTTCGGCCTCCGTCCACGACCGACGGAACCGACGTCGCGTCTGGCGAACGGTCAGCGTGACGCGCTCCGTCCGGATGAATCGCCCCTCCGCGGCCACCGAGCGGTAGGACTCGAGGAAGCTGACCGCGTCGCCGGGGACCGCAGGCCTGATCGTCACCCCCGCCGGCGCGACGGCGTCGGCGCGGCGGACGCCCTCGCGTCCGGCCGCGCCCGCCTCATCCATCCGTGCGCTCCATGGCGTCCGGCGCCGACACGCCGATCAGCGCGAGCACGTTCGCGATCGCCTGTCTGGTCGCCCAAGCCAGCCACAGCCTGGCCTGCGTGAGCACCTCGTCGTCGCTCAGTACCCGGCATCCCGTGTAGAACCGATGGAAATCCGCCGCCAGCTCCTGGGCGAAGTGCGTGAGGCGGTGGGGCGCCCGGAACTCCGCCGCCTCGGCGATCTGCTTCGGCGTCTCGGCGATCTTCCGGAGCAGGTCGAGCTCCGCCTTCGTCGACAGGAGCGACAGATCGACGTCCTCGATCGGCCGCATGGAGATCCCGCGCTCCGTCGCGTTGCGCAGGATGCTCGCGATCCGGGCGTGGCCGTACTGCACGTAGTAGACGGGGTTCTCCATCGACTGCCGCTTCACCGCGTCGATGTCGAACTCGATCGTCGCGTCGTTCGACCGGGACAGCAACGTGAACCGGGTCGCGTCGGCGCCGACCTCGTCGAGCAGCTCGTCGAGCGTGATGAACATGCCCGCGCGCTTGCTCATCGCCACGCCCGTGAGCGAGACCCACTGGTACAGGATCATCTCGAGAGCGTCCGGATCGAACCCGAGCGCCTCCGCCGCGCCCTTCACGCGGGCGACGTCGCCGTGGTGGTCCGCACCCCAGACGTAGATGAGGTGGTCGAACCCGCGGCCGAACTTGTCGAGCAGGTACGCGCAATCGGCGGCGAAGTACGTCGGCCTATCGTTGCTGCGGATCAGCACCCGGTCCTTGTCGTCGCCGAACGCCGTGGAGCGGAAGAACACGGCCCCTTCGTGGTCGTACGCGAAGCCCGCTTCGCGCAGGCGCTTCACCGCCTCGTCGACCTCGCCCTTCTCGTGGAGCGTCCGCTCGCTGAAGAAGGTGTCGAACCGTACGCCGAACCGCTCGAGCGTGCGCCGCATCATCGCGAGGACGCGGACGGCGCCCTCGTGCAGCAGCCGCGCGCGGCCTTCTTCCGCCGGCAGGTCGGCGAGCCCGGCGCCGCGCTCTGCGAGGATGTCCTTCGCGACGTCGATGAGGTACTCCCCGTGGTAGCCCTCCTCGGGCACGGCGACATCGCGTCCCAGCAGCTGGAGGTACCGGGCCTCGACCGACGCGCCGAACAGCTCCATCTGCCGGCCGGCGTCGTTCCAGTAGTACTCGCGCTCGACCCGCCAGCCGGTCGCGTCGAGCAGGTTCGCGACCGCATCACCGATGACGGCGTTGCGGGCGTGCCCGATGTGCAACGGCCCCGTCGGGTTCGCCGACACGAACTCGACCTGCACGCTGCGCCCGTTCGGCGGCCGGCGGCCGAAGGCCTCACCCTGCCGTACGACCTCGCGGAGCACGTCGTACAGCCACGTGTTCGTCACCCAGAAGTTCACGAACCCCGGTCCCGCGACCTGGACGTCGGTGACGAACGGCTCGCTCGGCACGTGCGCCGCGATCGCGGCCGCTACGTCGCGCGGCGACCGCCCGACGCGGGGCGCGAGGACCAGCGCGACGTTCGTCGAGAAGTCCCCGAACTCCTTCTGCTTCGGCGCGTCGATCTCGAACCCGATGTCCGCGGGCAGCTCCACGCCGAGATCCTCGGCGGCGGGTCCGAGGGCCGAGCGCACCAGCGCCGACAGGCGTTCCTCGATCATCGGCCGGAGCGCCCTAGGTCCGCGACGACTTCGCGAGGGCGGCGCGGACGATCTCGACGAGGTGCCCCGGATCGAACGGCTTCGTGACGTACTCGTCCACGCCGAGAGCGTAGCCGCGCTGCCGGTCCTCGTCCTGAGCACGCGCCGACAGGAAGATGACCGGGATGTGCCGGACGGCCGGGTTCGCCTTGAGCTGGCGGCAGACCTCCCAGCCGTCGAGGCCGGGCATCATCACGTCGAGGATCACGACGTCCGGCCGCTGCGCGCGGACGCGCTCGAGCGCCTCCTCGCCGTGCGACGCCGTGTCGACGTCGTACCCCTCCAGGCGGAAGTTGATCTGGAGCAGCCGGACGATGACGGGGTCGTCGTCGACGATCAGGATCCGCTGCTTCCGGGGTTCCTCGTCCAAGGTGCGGGCAGCATACCGTCGGGCTTCGTCGCTTCAGGGAGCCGGAGCGGCGTTGCTAGACTGGCGGCTACGCCCTCGTAGCTCAGCGGATAGAGCACCGGCCTCCGGAGCCGGGTGCGCAGGTTCGAGTCCTGCCGAGGGCACCAAGGAGTTTTCCTCGTTGGCGGTACGTCATCGCCACGAGCTCCGGCGGCAACAACCCGATCGGCGGAAGTCTGGGCAGTCCGCCACGACACCTGGGTTCGTCCTCCGGAGCACCTGCGATTCCCCCTCTGGCGGCTCTGGCGCCCAGCCGCATCGCGAGGCCCAGCCTGCCCTCAGAAGCATCCGTTCTCGAACGGCGACGTCTTCGAGAAGCTCGGGATCCCCGTGGTCTCGGGGAAGCTCGATTCCGCGTCCCCCGTCGACGTGACGACGAGCCGGTCGCCTTGCAGGACCATGGTCGTCGTGTGGACCTTCCATGGCCCGCTCAGACGATCGCCGACGTTCTCAGCGTGGATCGAGATGAGCTCGCGAGAACCGTTCTCGTTCACCCTGCAGACGATCGGGCTTTGCACGCCCGAATCGAAGCCGCCACCGAGGATCGCCGGTCCCGGTCGCACGAACGGAGGATCGCCCGGATCGGCGATGACGAGCGCGCGGACTGCGTCCGGGTCGACTCGATAGAACTCAACCAGGCCGATGGCGGCCGCAGAGGTCAGGTCGATCGCGAGCTCGTCACGGCCGTTGCCGTCCAGGTCTGTAGCCGTGAACACGTAGGCGCACAACCCGCCCTGGCAGTCAGTGAACGGCTGCTCCAAGGTCTGTCCGGACCCGAAGCGGACAAGGACCTCCTGAGACGAGAGGTTCTCGAACACCTCCCCGTCCCGATCGCACGAGACGCTTCCGGAGGCGACCTCGATGAACTCGGCTTCGTCAGTGGTTCCGTCACCGTCGAAGTCGCCAGAGGTGGTCGCCTGCGTGCATCTGGTGACCGCGACCCCGGGCGAGGCCCCGGTTTCCTGAGGAACGCCAGGTTGCCAGGCGGGGCAGCACGCCTCAGCGACGTCGGTGAGGCTCAACACTGTGCCGCCATCTAGATTCAGAACGAACAGACCGACCGTGCCCGCTCGATCGCTCTCGAACACGATCGCTGATCCATCCGGGGACCATGCGGGGCTCCGGTCGTGGGCCGCGTCTCGGGTCACCCTCGAGACCGACGAGCCGTCCTCATCCATCACGTAGATCTCGGGATCCCCGTCCCGGTCGCTGACAAAGGCGATCCGGGTTCCATCCGGTGACCACGCCGGGTCGAACTCGCCCGAGGCGGCCGTGTTCGTCAGGTTTGTGACCTGGCTGCCGTCTGCACTCATCACGTAGATGTCATTGTTGCCCTCCCGGTTCGACTGGAATGCGATCCGGTCACCGTCAGGCGACCACGCCGGGGACAGGTCCTCGTCCGGATCGTCCGTCAGGCGCGTTTGCTCCGACCCGTCGGCGTTCATCACGAAGACCTCTTCGTTGCCGTCTCTGCTGCTCACGAAGGCGATCCGCGATCCGTCTGGCGACCACTGCGGCAGGTAGTTCCAGGCGCGGCCACGAGTGAGCCTCTCGAGATCGCCTCCGGATGCGTCCATCACCCAGATCTGCATGAAACCGTCCCCGCCCTGAGCGCTGAAGGCGATCCGCGTCCCGTCGGGCGACCAGGCGGGGTAGAACTGATCGGTTGAAAGGTCCGTGAGTTGGGCGATGTCGCTCCCGTCCGCGTCGACCGAGAAGATCTGCCAGCGACCGTTGAAGTAGGCGGCGAAGGCGATCCTTTCACTCCCGGGCGTGGCAGCGGGGCGTGGCTTCGGAGCCGGAGGGGGTCCACGGAAGGCCCAGATCGCAAGGCCAACCCCAGCCGCGGCAACAGTGAACGCCAGAACAGCTGCCGCGAGTGGATGACGGGGGCGTGTCGGCGCCCTGGTACCGGGTTGGCGTTTCTGCGCCTCCGGCCAGAGATCGGGAGCGTCGAGCCGATCGAGCGTTCGGAATTGCTCCTCCAGGTCAGTCATCCTGCTCCTCCAAGATCCGGCGAAGGCGCTTTCGCCCCTGGCTGAGGTGCACGCGCACGGTCGCTGGGCTGGACCCGATGATCCCTGCGATCTCCTTGGTCGCGTAGCCCACGTAGTAGTGGAGGACGAGCGCGGCTCGTTGGTTCGGCGAGAGTCGCGAGAGACCGGCGACCAGTCCGGCGGGCGGCTGGTCCATCTCATAGCCTGGGTCGGCGAGGGGTGGCCGGAAGCGCCCGCGATCCTTTAGCTCCCCGGCGGCGATCCGAAACGCCGCTCGCCAGACCCAGCGTTGCGGGTCCCGGAGATGGCTCCCACGGCCGATCGCCTGTGCGAAGGCCTCGGCCACAGCGTCGCTCGCCAGCTCCCGATCTCCGGAGAACGCAACGAGCGCGCGCCACAGACGAGCGCCGTCGTCCCGGTAGAGCTGTTCTAGTCCGCCCGCCGTCACGAGCGCATCCTGCACCACACCGCTACAGGGCTCGCATCGGGCCCGAAGGTGTAGGGACGCCGGCAGATCGCTGGATCAGGCATCCCCCACGAAGGTGAGCACCGGCCTCTTAGGAGCGGCGGCTCAGGTCGGGACGGCGGCTTACCCTTCAGGGAGGCCAGCTCGAAGCGCTCACGAAGGAAGGGGACGTGCCGTCCGCCAGGTCCTCGACGCTGCTCGAGACCGACCTCACCCGGATCAAGCGGTGGGTCGAGAAGGCGAACAACCGGATCCCGCCTCACGCTCGGGAGGAGGTCCGCATCGAAGCCGAGGTCGATGACCGCTCTGTGACGATCCGTCGTTCGAGGACCGGAGGACCTATCACGGCCTTCGATGGTTCTCGCACCGATCAGGACGGGGAGAACGGGATGCTCGCGTCGGATAGTGTCCGCCCGATGCGACCTTGAGCTTGCCACCCGCCCAGTCCGACGAGCCACTGCTCGAAGGGGACCTCGATCCCGACCCGATCGCGCAGTTCCTCAACTGGCTCGCGGACGCGCGCGCCGCGGGGATCCTGTTCCCGGAGGCGATGGCGCTCGGGACCGCGGACACTCACGGACGCCCGGCCGTTCGCCACGTGCTGTTGCGCAGCGTCGATGACCGCGGGTTCGTGTTCTTCACGAACTACGACAGCCGCAAGGGCCGGCACCTGTCCGAGAACCCGAACGCCGCGCTCGTCTTCCTGTGGCGCGAGCTCGACCGACAGGTGAGCGTCACCGGGACCGTCGAGCGAACGAGCGTCGAGGAATCGGGAGCGTACTTCGCGACGCGGCCGCGCGACGCGCAGCTTGGCGCGTGGTCATCACGTCAGAGCCAGGTCGTCGCGTCCCGGGACGTGCTCGACGTCGCCTTCGACGAAACGGCGGTGCGGTTCGACGGCCAGGACGTGCCGCTGCCTCCGCACTGGGGTGGGTACCGCCTCAGTCCCGAGACGATCGAATTCTGGAAGGGCCGGCAACACCGCCTGCACGACCGGCTGCGCTTCACGCGGGTGACCGACGGCGGGTGGCGGCTCGAGCGGCTCTACCCATGAGCCGTCAACGTCCGCCGGGCGTCATCCCGGCGTGACGACGGGGATCTCGGTGGCGATCCGGATCTCGGGCGCGTGCGTGATCGAGTTGTGCACGGTGCAGTGCTCGACGACCTTCCGCAGCCCCTCGAGCCGTTCGTGCGGGAACCCGCTCGGCAGCACGACCATCAGGGCCACCTCTGAGACACGCGCCGGGCGATCCTGCGCGAACGCGAAGTCGGTCTCGACACCCAACCCCTCGACCGCGATGCCGTGCCGGCGACAGTACCGCTCGGCGTAGAACCCGACGCACGACGCCAGTCCCGCCACGAACAGCTCCGTCGGCGTCGGGCCTTGGTCGCCGCCGCCGTCGGGGACCGGCTGATCGACG
>DATHSY010000156.1:0-1742 GCA_035463715.1 Actinomycetota bacterium
TCGGTGTCTTCGTGAACGGCGATAAGGCGCGCGCCGATAGCCCCGTCTCCGACGCGGACCTCGTGCATGTGCTGCCGGCGATCTCGGGCGGAGAGGACGCCGAGCTCCTGGTGGGGACGCGCAAGGGATTGTTCGTCCTCCGCGGCCCGCGGGGCGGTTCGATGGAGGTCGCCGCGCGCGCCTTCGACGGCTCGAACGTCGAATACGCGATCCGCGACCCGCGTACCGGTAGGTACCTCGCCTCCGTCACCTACGGCCAGTTCGGTCCGCGGGTCTACGTGACGGACGACGCGACGGGGGATTGGGAGCCGACGGAGGGGCCGCGCTTCCCCGACGACGCGGACACGGCGGTCGAGAGGATCTGGAAGATCCAGCCCGGCGCCGCGGACGGCCTGCTCTACGCGGGCGTCGCCCCGGCCGCGCTGTTCGAGAGCCGGGACGGCGGGCTCACGTGGCAGCTGAACAGAGCGCTGTGGGACCAACCGGGACGGAAGGACTGGCAGCCGGGGTTCGGCGGCCTCGCGCTTCATTCGATCTGTCCGTGGCCGGGGGAACCGGACCGCCTGGCGATCGGCATCTCCGCGGTCGGCGTCTGGCTCACGGAGGACGGCGGGTCGTCGTGGCGACATGGGAACACGGGGCTGACGCCCCGGTACCTGCCCGAGGAGACGTGGGGGACCACGATCGATCTGTGCGTCCACAACATGCAGCGCTCGCCCGTGCGCCCGGAGCGGCTGCTCATGCAGTTCCACGGCGGCGTGTACCGGTCCGACGACGCCGGCGAGTCGTGGAACGACATCGCGCCCGGCCTGCCGTCGGATTTCGGGTTCCCGATGGTGATCGACCCGCACGACCCCGACGCGGCCTACGTGATCCCGCTGGTGGGCGGCGAGGACCGCGTCACGCCGCAGGGGAAGGTCCGGGTGTACGAGACGCGCGACGGGGGCACCTCGTGGTCGGCCCGCGCCGATGGGCTCCCGCAGGAGCACGCGTACCTCACGATCCTCCGGCAGGCGTTCGGCGGGGACGCGGCCGAGCCGCTCGGATTGTACTTCGGCGCAACATCCGGAGAGGTGTTCGGGTCGGCCGACGGCGGGGCGACCTGGGCCACCGTCGCCGGGCGACTTCCGCCCGTGCTGTCGGTCCGCGTATCCCACTGACGGTTCGATCGCCTCGCCGGGCCGAACGGATCGAGCGCCGAACCAGGGAATAACCGCAGGAAACACGGTGTCTTAACCTTCGCCTGGCTTTACAGGCATGGTGGGGGTGGGTACCATCCCTGCAAGGTTGCCCGGGGGGCGGCTGGTCCGTTCGCGCCCTGGGACTCGTCCGTACGCACGGGAACGACATTCCCGAGGACCTCCCGAGGCACGAGCGTGCTTCGGAGGCCTCGAGGGGAGATAGGGCAAGGGAGAGAGAAGAGCACGATGCCAGAACCCGCTCGACCGCTCGGAACCGACGACGCCGACGACCTTCGCCTCTACCTCGAGGCGGCGGCCCGAGAGCCGCTGCTCACCAAGGAGGAGGAGGTCGAGCTCGCGATCATCATCGAGCACGGCAAGGAGGCCGAGGACAAGCTGCGGTCGGGCCGACTGCGCTCCGAGAAGAGCATCATGAAGGCCCGGCAGTCGGTCCGGAAGGCCGAGGCCGCCCGCCAGCGCTTCATCATGGCCAACCTCCGGCTGGTCGTGTCGGTCGCCCGCAAGTACCAGGGCCAGGGGCTCCCGCTCCTGGACCTTATC
>DATHSY010000157.1:0-5297 GCA_035463715.1 Actinomycetota bacterium
CCCCGGAAGTCGAACCGCACCTTCGTCCCCGGGACGAACGGCGTCACGGCCGCGAGCTCCATCCGGTTGTTGGTCAGGCCGTGCGCGACGACGCTCACCGGCGGACCGTCGCCGTCGACCTCGACGTACAGGGTGGCGTCCGCCGTCACAACCTCGGGCATCCGAACCTCCAGCGGGGCGGGCGTACGATACCCGCGATGTCGGACATCGAGGTTGTGCGCGTCGGGGACGAGCTGTTCCGGGTGAAGGTGCGGGATGACGGCGGCGAAACGCACCACGACGTCACGGTCGCGACCGCGGACCTCGAGCGGCTCGGCGGGCCGTACGACTCGCCCGAGGACTTCGTGCGTGCATGCTTCGCGTTCCTGTTGGAACGCGAGCCGAAGGAGTCGATCCTGCGGGTGTTCGACCTCCGGGACATCTCGAGGTACTTCCCGGAGTTCGAGAGGGAGATCGCCGCCAGCTGACGCGTCAGCCGCGCACCGCGTCGAGCGCCCGACGGGCCTGCGCTACGTGGAACCGGTCGTGGCCGGCGATCAGGCGGAACAGAACGTCGTAGCTCTCCCGGCCGCGTTCGGCGTGGATGCCCGCGCGGGCGCGCTCCTCGTCCGTCGAGCGCGCCCACATGTCGAGGTTCGCCTGACGCAGCGTCTCGAACACCGTGAGGAGCGGCTCCGCATCGTCCTCGGCATGACGAAGGCGCGTCACCCACAGATCCTGGTCGTAGCCGATCAGCCGCGGTTCGTCGTTCGCGACGACCCATCGGTAGCGCGCCGAGGAGACGATCTCCGCGTCCAGGATGTGGCCGAGGCACTCGAGCACCGACCACTCTTCGGGTTCCGGACGCGTTCGGAGCGCATCGCCCGCATCGGCCACCAGCGACCTGAGGATCTCGGGCGTCTCGGACTGCACCTCGGCCGGATCGTCGTCGCTCAGGAGCCCCAGGATGTGTCGTTGATAGCCGGTCGGGTCTCCGACGGGGTCGGGTGAGGACGGACGCATCACGTCTCGACGAGGTCGTCCTGCGGGGCGAGCTGGTCGCGCATGCTCGACGCCCACCGTCCGACGAGCGCCGTCAGCCCCAGGAACACGATCCCCGAGGCGAGCAGGATGACCCGCACGCGGTCATCGGCCCAGATCGCGAAGAGGATCAGCGCCGGAACGATGAATCCGAGGTTGTACGCGATGTCGAACAGCGCGAACGCCCGGCCGCGGAAATCGTCCGGCATCGCCTGTTGCACGATCGTGTCGGCCGAGATCTTGCCGAGGAAGAACGAGAAGAACCCGGCGAACAGCATCACCGTGAACCCGGGGAGCGACAGCAGCGCGCCGCCGACCAGCGTCCCGACGCCGAGCAGGATCATCGACCCGAGGAGCAGGCGGATCGGCGCGATCCGGTCCTTCCACCGTTGCGCGAGGACCATGCCGAGCACGCCGCCGAACAGGCCCCCGACGCCGGACAGCGCGAGCGAGAGGGTGTCCGCGTCACCGCCCGAGGCCAGGTTGTTGGCGTACAACCCGAACACGAACAGGACGAAGCCCCAGAACTGGTAGCGCAGCATCTGGAACGACGTGAGCCCGAGCGCTGCTGGCGCGCGCCCCGCCACCTCACGCAGGCCCGCCACGATGTTGCGGACGACCTGCGAGGCCTCGCGAGCGAACGACGTGGCGTGCGCCCGCGCCTCGGTGTGTTGCAGCCGGAGCGCCACGATCGCCGCCACGACGAGGACGGCGGCACCCAGCAGCACCGGCACGAAGGCGGGCGCGATCCCGGCGGCGACGCCCCCGACGCCGATCCCCAGGACCTGGAAGAACGCGCCGCCCGCCTGCGAGAGGCCGTTGCCCTGGAGCAGATCCTTGCCCGAGAGGACATCGGGGATCGCGGCGGACTTCACGGCCAGCACGACACGCACGAACGCCTGAACGGCGAGCAGCCCGACGATCAGGCCAGCGGTCGCGCCCGCGTCGCCCTCGGTCGTCCCCGACCCGAGGGGGAGCAGGACGAGGGCGGCCACCGCCGTGACGAGCGCGGCCGTGACGAGCGCGGCCCACCACACCACGCGCCGCCTCGGGAAGCGGTCGATGAACACCCCGACGAACGGAGAGATCACCGTGTACGGGCCGTACAGGAACACCACCACCGTGAGCAGGTAGCGCGCCGACGGCAGGTTCTGGACGTCGAACCCCTGCTGACCGCCGAACGCGAGCGACTTCGCGATCGCGCCCTGCACCAGACCCTGCCCCGCCTGCGACAGGAACTGGACGCCCATCAGCGTGGCGAAGTCGATGTTCGAGAAGACGGAGAACATCCCGTTGAAGAAGCGGGAGAAGCCTTCGAACACGCGGCGGAGCGCGGGCTCGCCGAACCGCAGCCCGACGGCGAACAGCGTCGCGAGGACGAGCGTCGCCCAGCCGTCGGCGGTCGAGAAGGGCGCGCGCCGGACGGCGACCACGAGGATGCCGGCGACGATCGTGAGCGCGAACGAGATGCCCGGGACCAGTGCCACCTTCACCCAGGCGTCCTCGAGCTCGAAGAACCGGGCCGCGATCAGCCCCGGGACGATCAGCAGCAGCCCCAGCGCGACGACCACCCAGAGGTTGTGGCCAAGGTTGCCGAAGATCCCCGGGTGGTTCGCGTAGAGCTGTGCGGTCGCCACCTCGGCGCTCTGCGCGGCGTCGAGCGCCTCGGGCGAGGGCGTCGTGAGGTTCGGACCCGTGAGGACGCCGATGTCGTCGCCGAGCAGGATCAGGTTCGTGGGCGCCGGATCCTGGTCGAGCAGCTCCTCGTTGACGGTCCCCTCGTTGAACTGCCGGATCACGAACACGACGGGCGGTTCCGGGTACTCCTCGCGCAGCGCCTCGACCTCGCGGAAGAAGCCGCGGGACATCTTGTTGTAGATCGGGTCGGTGAGCTCCGTGGGACGGTCGGCGAGGAAGTCCTGGTAGCTCCCGAAGTACGACATGGATCGCTCGACGGCCTCGCCCGGCAGACCGGTGCGCGAGACGTTCGTGAAGGTCTTCGACCACCCGTAGGACTGGTACCGGTCGGCGTCGTTCACGAGGAACACGATCGGGCGCTCGGCCGGTTCGTTGCGGACCACGGCGGCGGCGGCGGAGAGCGCGGTCCGCGTCGGCTGGTCGATCCACTGGTTCTCCGGGTCGCCCCACTTCACCTTGTCGCGCGCGGCGAAGAACGCGAACACGACCGCGACGATCACCGCGACGGACCCGATCCCGCCGAGGATCCGCTGCGAACCGTCCCGTCGCCACAGCCAACGGACGGCGACCCACGCGCCGACCCCGGCGAGTGCCATCAACCCGGCGGTCGCGTTCATGAACCGGTAGTACGGGTAGGCGGCGCCGAAGACCCATCCGAACATCCCGAGCAGCGGGATCAGCCACATCGCCGAGACGGTGACGACGTCGTCCCCCGGCTTGTGGTCCCGGCGGGCACGGTAGATCGCCCACCCGATCGCGAGCAGGATCAGCGGGAACGTGATCGCCGGCTGCAGCGAGTCGACCCATTCGCCGAGCCGCTTCATGAACACCTCGCGGGTGTAGGGCGGTGGCAACGCCGCGTCGGCGAGCGACCCGGTGACCCCCCAGGGACCGAGCAGCCACGTCGCGAGCCCGAAGATCATGCCGAAACCGATCGCCATCAGGCTGGGCCCGTCGCGTCGGAGCGCCGACCCGAGCGAGAACCGGCTGGTCAGGAAGTGCAGCCCGAACACGGCCATCAGGGATGCGCCGAACACGACGCACGTCGTCGGATGCGTGTACGCGGCGACGATGCCCAGCACGAACATCGCCACGCGCGCGCCCCACGATGTTCGGCCCTCGGTCCAGAACGCGAGGATCAGCGACAGCACGTACAGCACGATCAGGTTGTCGAGGTAACCGACGTACGGCGTCGTCATGAAGAAGAAGCCGGTCACCAGCACGAGCAGGATGAGCGCGAGCGGATCCCGGTATCGCCGGTAGGCGAAGGCGCCGAGCGCGAGCCCGGTGAGCACCGGGACCGCGATCATCATGAAGCCGCTGAACGTGAACAACTCGATACCGGCGACGCGCTGAAGGATCGACCCGTACAGGGGCACGGACACGCGGTAGCCGCCACCGAACATGTGGAACGGCCCCCAGTCCCCCGCGATCAGACCGGGGTCGTCGTGCAACATCACGTTCGACCGCCAGGTGTACCAGGCGGGGTCGCGCGTGGGGGCGCTGATCGTCGGGTCCTGGAGGAACGGCCACGCGAAGAACAGCAGGACGAACAGGATGACGATGGCGAGGGCGATCCCGTACCGAGTGCCGGAACCCCGCGCCTCGGGGATCAGAACGGCCCCCTCGGCGCGCTCGGCCCTCGTCACCCTCATCCAGCTCTCCTCCCGTCGTCGGATCCGGCGCCTCGCGACGTGCGAACGCACCCATCGTGCGTGCGGGGGCTCGGGCCGGCACAGGATATCGACACGGGCGGCCACGCGCCCGCCGTGTGGGACAATCGCATCTGCTGTGCGCCCTGCCCCCCACCGAACCCCCCGGCTCGTCCTGGCGCTGTCGGCCGTTCCGGTCGCGGTCGCGCTCGTCGTGGGGCTCTCGCTGAGCATCACCTACGGCGTCCTCGTCGGTGCGGTCGCCCTCGCATGGGTCGTCGCCGTGCTCGCGCGGGGCAATGGCCGGGCGTTCGATCCGGGCCGCCGGCGGCTGCTCGGCGCGCTCGGGCTCGCCGGGGCGGCGTCGGTGGTGGGCGCCGCGGCGCTCGGACGCATGCTGCGCGGACTCATGCGGCCGGACCCCGCGCCCGCGCTCGACGCGATGGCGAGGCAGATCGGCGCCGAGGCGCTCGAGCTGGTGCGCCGCGCGTACCACCCCGACCGGCTGGGGGACCTCCAGCTCGTGATGACGCCCGGCTCGACCGCCAACTACGCGCCGGAGTCCGTCAACCTCGTTCGGCGGGACCCGAGGTCGAGCCACGCGCTGCCCTGGATGTACGCCGAACGCGTGCCCATCGTGGTGTACGCGCCCGACGTCGTCCGGCGGCTCGACAACACGGACCGCGTGACGCTCGCCGACCTCGCGCCGACGACGGCGCGGCTGATGAGGTTCGACGGCTTCGACGCGCCGGACGGGACGGTCCTGCCGGGCATCGCGCGGCCCGAGACGCCGCCGCGGCTGATCGTCACGTTCGTGATCGACGGAGGCGGATGGAACGTGCTGCAGCGATGGCGCGACGCATGGCCGAACCTGCGCGGGCTGATGCCGCGGAGCGCGACCTTCCGCAACGCGATCGTCGGCTCGTT
>DATHSY010000158.1:0-5483 GCA_035463715.1 Actinomycetota bacterium
GCGATCACGACACGCCCTTGGTCCGGCTGCGCTGGGCGATCGTCGCGATGGTGAACGAGCAACGACCCGGCGCGTGGGAGCTCACCGTCGACCTCGACGGGCGTCCCCAGGATGCGCTCGCGTACCCCGCGCTGGTGGGTCCGGTGCGCGCCGGCGACCGCGTGCTGCTGAACACGACCGCAGTGCAGCTCGGGCTCGGCACCGGGGGCTGGCACCTGGTCGTCGCGGTCGAGACGGCGTCGGCCACCGACGTCGCTCACGACGGGCGGGTCATGAAGGCGCGCTACACGCCCCTGCAGGCGGCCGTGAGGACCGTCGAGGAGACGCACAGGGACGCGCTCGAGGCGGCGCCGGGCCTGCGGGCGATGCCAGTCGTCTGCGCGCCCCTGCACTCGATGATCGCCCCGAACGCGGCCGGCGCCAGGGCCTCGGGGAAGGCATCCGTCGCCTACGTGATGACGGACGGGGCCGCGCTCCCCGGGACGTTCTCGAAGCTGGTCCCTCGGCTGCGCGAGACGGGTCTGCTCGACGGCGTCGTGACGTGCGGACAGGCGTTCGGCGGGGGTGACCTCGAGGCCGTGACGCTCTGGACCGGGCTGCTCGCCGCGCGTCATGTCCTCGGGGCAGAGGTCGCCGTGGTCGCCGACGGACCGGGGAACCTGGGCACGGATACCACCTGGGGCGTCACGGCGCTCGCGTCCGGCGAGGCCCTGAACGCGGTCGAGGCGCTCGGCGGCCGTCCCGTCGCGGCCCTTCGGATCTCGTTCACGGATGAGCGTGAGCGTCATCGCGTGGTCTCGCATCACTCGCTGACGATCCTGGAGCGGGTCGCCACCGTACGCGTGAACGTCGCGGTGCCGGCGCTCGACGACGACGGGCAACGGACGTCGGTGTGGGACAGCCTCCGCGCCCGGAGGCTCGAGGATCGCCATCAGCTCGTCGAGGTCGATGGGCGCCCCGCGATCCACGTGCTCGACGAGGCCGGGATCGAGGTCACGTCGATGGGTCGCTCGGTCGCCGACGACCCGGCGTTCTTCCTCGCCGCCGGCGCCGCCGGCGTACTGGCCGGCCGGATGGCCGCACGGTCGAGGCGCTATCGTGAGGCCTCGGGGTGAGCGAGCGCTCCGACCGGGCTACATGTGCGCGATCAGCTGTTCGACGCGCTCGTCGACGCTGCGGAAGGGGTCCTTGCACAGCACCGTGCGCTGCGCCTGGTCGTTCAGCTTGAGGTGCACCCAGTCCACCGTGTAGTCGCGGCGCTTCTGTTTCGCGTGCTTGATGAAGTCGCCGCGGAGCTTGGCCCGCGTGGTCTGCGGCGGCTCGCGCATCGCGCGCGAGACCTCCTTCTCCCCCACCACACGGTCAACCCGGTCCTGCCGCTCCATCAGGTAGTACAGGCCGCGGCTGCGGTTGACGTCGTGATACGCGAGATCGAGCAGCGCGACCTTGGGCGACGAGAGCTGCAGCCCGTGCTTGGCCCGGTAGCGCTCGATCATCAGGTGCTTGGCGACCCAGTCGACCTTGCGCATCAGCCGCTCGGGCTCACCGGCCCCGAGCGCGTCGAGCGCCTCGCGCCATTCCAGGAGGAGCTGCTTGGCCTGCGGGTCGGGACCCCGTCGCTCGACGAACCGCTCGGTCCGTTCGAAGTACTCCTCCTGCATGTCGATCGCCGTGAGCTCGCGGCCGTTCGCCAGGCGAACTCGCTTGCGGCACGTCATGTCGTGCGAGATCTCGCGGATCGCGCGGATCGGGTTCTCGAGCGTTAGGTCCCGCATGACGGTGTTCGCCTCGACCATCCGCAGGACCAGGTCGGTGATGCCCACCTTCATCCAGGTCGTCGTCTCGTTCATGTTGGAATCCCCGACGATCACGTGCAGACGCCGGAACCGCTCGGCGTCGGCGTGCGGCTCGTCGCGCGTGTTGATGATCGGGCGGGAGCGTGTGGTGGCGCTGGACACGCCCTCCCAGATGTGCTCGGCCCGTTGCGCGATGCAGAACTGCGCCCCTCGGGGCCCGTGCAGGACCTTCCCCGCGCCGCAGTAGATCTGCCGCGTCACGAAGAACGGGATCAGGACGTCCGCCATCCTGGCGAACTCTCCCTGCCGCGCCACGAGGTAGTTCTCGTGGCACCCGTAGGAGTTGCCCGCCGAGTCGGTGTTGTTCTTGAACAGGTAGACCTGCCCGCTGATGCCCTCCTCGTGGAGCCGGACCTCGGCCGCGGCCAGCAGCGCCTCGAGGATCCGCTCTCCCGCCTTGTCGTGCGCGACGAGGTCCACGACCGAATCGCACTCCGGCGTGGCGTACTCGGGGTGCGAGCCGACGTCGAGATACAGCCGCGCTCCGTTCTCGAGGAAGACGTTCGACGAGCGGCCCCAGTGGACCACGCGGCGGAACAGGTACCGGGCGACCTCGTCGGGCGACAGCCGGCGCTGCCCGCGGAACGTGCACGTGACACCGTACTCGTTCTCGAGGCCGAAGATGCGGCGCTCCATGGGTCCGAGTGTAGGCCCGCCGCAGGCGAACGGCGGGAGGCCCGCTAGCCCGAGAGGACCCCCGCGAGCTCGTCGTCCGGGATGTGTCGGTACTTGCGGCGCTGCGTCCGCGTTCGGTCCAGGACCCCCGCCTCGATGGCGCCCGGCTCGAGCTGGCGCTCCTCCGCCGAGGAGATCGCCTTGACGGCCTCGCGCACGGCCGTCGCGAGGTCCCATCCCTCCGCGTACGCGGATCCGAGCGCGGTGGTGAGCTCCTCGGCGTGTCCGCCGATCGCGACGTACCCGTGCTCGTCGCTCACGGACCCGTCGAACACGACGTGGTACAGCTCGTTGTGGCCGTGATCATCGGCGACCTCGCCGACCAGGATCTCGACCTCGTAGGGCTTCCACTGCTGCGTGAAGATCGTCGACAGGGCCTGGGAGTACGCGTTCGCGACGTCCTTGGCCTTGACGTCCTCGCGGTCGTACGAGTACCCGCGGAGGTCGGCCAGGCGCACGCCGGCGATCCGCAGCTCCTCGAACTCGCTGTACTTGCCGACGCCTGCGAACGCGATCCGGTCGTAGATCTCGGAGATCTTGTGCAGCGACGTGCTCGGGTTCTCCGCCAGGAACAGCAACCCGTCCGCGTACTCGATGCCCACCACTGACTTGCCCCGGGAGATGCCCTTACGGGCGTACTCCGAGCGGTCCTTCATGAGCTGCTCGGGCGCCACGTACGGCATGAACGACATCAGCGCGGCCCTCCCGCCACAGCGTCGAACGCGGTCCGCACCTCGTCCTGCGAAACCTCGCGCACGCCCTCGCCGCCTACGACGAGGACAAGCGGGTAGATCCCTCGCCCCGGGTCCACACCGCCTGTCGCCGCGTCTTCCTGGGATGCGTCGACCAGCGCCTCGACCGCCACCTGCACCGCCTGCGTGGCGTCCATGTCGGGCTGCCAGCGCTTCTTGAGCGAGCTCTTGGCCGGACGCCCACCGGAGCCCGTCGCATGGAAGTCCTCCTCCTCCCAGCGACCGCCGGTGGCGTCGTAGTAGAAGATCCGACCGTCGCCCCGCTTGGCGTCGTATCCGCCGAACAGCGGCACCACCACGAGCCCCTGGAGGGCCAGAGGGAAGTTGCCCCGGATCATCTGCGCCAGGCGGTTGGCCTTGCCCTCGAGGGAGAGCCGGTCACCCGTGATCTTCTCGTAGTGCTCGAGCTCGAGCTGGAACAGCTTCACGATCTCGACCGCCTGCCCGGCCGCGCCCGCGATCGCGATGGCCGACATGTCGTCGGCCGCGAAGACCTTCACCATGCGATCGTCCGCGATCGAGTATCCCTCGGTCGCGCGCCGGTCGCCGGCCATGACGACGCCGCCGGCGAACTTGAGCCCGAGCACCGTGGTGCCGTGCGGGACGTGGGGGACGGAGACCGCGGCCTGGATGCGGCTCAGCAGCTCGGGCCGGGTGTTCGCGACGAGGTCGAAGAAGCTCGGGTTCGCACCGATCGGGCCGCCGTCGAGGAGCGGCGGCGTGGCGGCTCCATCGGTCACTGGCCGCCCTTCTGGACGTAGCTCTTGATGAACTCCTCTGCGTTCTCCTCGAGCACGGAGTCGATCTCGTCGAGGATCTCGTCCATCTCTTCCTTCAGCTTCTCGGCCTTCTCGGTGGCTTCCGCCTGCCCGGCGTCGCCGCCGCCCCCGCCGCCCTTCTTCTGGGTCCGCTTCTGCTCCTGTTCCTGTGGCAAGAGGACGCTCCTTTTTTCGAGTCCGGTCGGGCGTTCGGCTAGCTATTCTAGGCCGCCCCTCCCTCCCGGCCGGTCAGCCCGAATGAGGTTCGCCCGGGACGCCGCGTCAGCGCTGAAGCGCGGCGATGAGGGACGCCGCGTCCTCCGAGGCCTCCAAGAGCTGTTCGACGTGCTCGCTGGTGCCCTTGAGTGGCTCCCGCGTGGGAACCCGCTGGAGGGTGTCGCCGCCGGTGTCGAAGATGAGGGAGTCCCACGACGCGGCGGCGATCGACTGCGGGTATCGCTGGATGCACCGGCCCCGGAAATAGGCCCTGGTGTCGTCCGGCGGCTGCATGACGGCCTGCTGGACGTCGGCCTCGGAGACCATCCGCTCGACCTTCCCGCCCTCGGCCAGCCGGTGGTAGAGCCCCCGGTCTTGCCGGACGTCGTGGTACTGGAGGTCGATCATGGCGAGCTTGGGATCGGCCCAGTCCAGGCCGTCCCGCTCGCGGTAGGCGTCCACCAATCGGTGCTTGGCCACCCAGTCGAGCTCCCGGTGCAGCGACAGCGGATCTTCCTCGATCCCCGACAGGATCCCCTCCCACCACTGGAGGACCTCGCCGTTCTCCCCGGTGGGCTCGTTCTCCTTCACGAACTTCTTGGCGTGGTCGAGGTACTCCCACTGGAGCTCGAGGGGGCGGATCCTGCGGCCGTCCCGCAGCCGGATGGTCTGGCGACAGGAGATGTCCCAGGAGACCTCGTGGAGCGCCGACACCGGCGTCTCCAGCGACAGGTCGGGGAGCAGTTCGTCCTCGACGAGCTTCAGCACCAGGGCCGTGGTCCCCACCTTGAGGAACGTGGCCACCTCGGCCATGTTGGCGTCGCCGATGATCACGTGGAGCCGACGGTACTTCTCGGGATCCGCATGCGGCTCGTCCCGGGTGTTGATGATGGGGCGCTTCAGGGTGGTCTCCAGCCCCACTTCGGCCTCGAAGAAGTCGGCTCGCTGGGAGAGCTGGAAGGCGACGTTCCGGGATTCCTCCCGGGCGCTCTCGGAGCCGACCTTGCCGGCTCCGGTGAAGATCTGCCGGGTGACCAGGAACGGGGTCAGGTCCCGGACGATGCGGGAGAACGGGGTCCGCCTGTCGACCAGATAGTTCTCGTGGCAACCGTAGGAGTTGCCCTTTCCGTCGGTGTTGTTCTTGTAGATGGCCAGGCGCTGGCCCGGCCCAAGGAGGTGCTGCACGGCCTGGAGCGACTTCTCCAGGATCCGCTCCCCCGCCTTGT
>DATHSY010000159.1:0-12887 GCA_035463715.1 Actinomycetota bacterium
TGCGCCTCGACGGCACGCCGGTCGTGCTCGTCCAGCGTGCCGTCGACGTACTCGGCCAGGAGCTCCTCGGGGTGTCCGGTCTGCGTCATCGGGATGTCGCCTCGTCTGACGGTCGGGGGCCGTCGGGGCGTTCCCGAAGACCTGGCAGCCCCATGGCCCTCGCGAGCGCGACGCGACCCCGGTGGAGCCGCGACTTCACGGTCCCGACCGGGATGCCGACGATCGAGGCCACCTCCTCGTATGGCAGGTCCTGGACGTCGTGCAAGATCATCACCAGTCGGTAGTCCTCAGGCACCTGGAGGAGCGCGCGTCGGACGTCGATCGACAGCTCGGTCTGGGCCGCGTGGTCGGGGCTCGGCGGCGGTTCGTGCGCGGGCTCGTCGTCGAGGACCCGCTCGAGCATCGGCGAGCGGGCGCGCTTGCGGAGCAGGTCGTAGCAGGCGTTCACCGTGATCCGGTGCAACCACGTCGTGAAGGCGGCGTCGCCGCGGAACGACGAGAGCTTACGCAGCGCCGTGAGGAAGGCGTCTTGCGCGGCGTCGCGCGCATCCTCCTCGCGCCCGGTCATGCGCAGCGCGAGGTTGTAGACGCGGCGCTCGTGGCGTTCGACCAGGATCCCGAAGGCCGCGGTGTCGCCCCCTACGCACCGATCGACGATGTCCTCGTCACGCTCGTCGCGCATCATCCGGACGGTCCCACGATGCGGACCTCGGAGATCTCGACGCGGTTGCCGTCGCCGGTCGGCACGATCGAGGTCGCCCAGATCAGGACGAAGCGTCCCTGGGAGTCGTCCAGCTGGACGCGGGTCTCCGCGCTCGCCCGAAGCTCCGGGACGTCCCCCGCGACGAGTGCGTCTGCGTCGTCACCCACCCGGACGGAGAACGAGAACCCGGGCGATGGCGTCGAAAGGCGGATCTCGCCGACCGTGGCGGTCTGACCGAGGTCGAGCAGCAGCCCGACCCCGTCCTTGTGCAGCTGCCCGTCGAAGTAGTTCTCCGAACGCCAGACGGTGGCGTGGTCCCCGTCGGCCGCCAGCGCCGCGTTGTCGGAGTTCTCCTCGCCGTCTCCGAGCGGGTCGAACGCGGAGACACGTTCGATCTCGATCCCCGCGACCAGCGGTGCCGTCGTGGAAGGGGTGTCACCCGGGATCCGGATCCCGACGGGGCCGCCGATCTCGAGCCCGCCGAGCCAGACGGCGGCGGCAACGGCGATCGATCCGACAACCACGACGAGCAGCGGCACGGCGAGCCACGTCCGGAACACGCCGCGTCGGGCAACCGGCTCGTCGTCGTCCGGGTCGCGCTCCGGGACGCGCGTATCGCCGGGCATATGTGCGCGCTCGAGCGCGTCGCGCATCGTCCGGACATCGGCGTAGCGGTCGATCGGATCGGGGGCGAGCGCGCGAGCGATCACGGCGTCGAGCGCCCTGCTCACGTCGCGACGCTCCGCTCGCACGAAGCGCGCGGCGGACGTCGGCGGCCGCCCCGTGAGCAGCTCGAACAGCAGCGCGCCGGCGCCCCACACATCGCTGCGCTCATCGACCAGACCGTCGGCCGCTTCGGGCGGCATCGCTCGTCCCTCGTCGGGCAGCGCCGACGCACGGTGCGCGCGGATCAGCGCCTGCGCCGTCCCGGGCGAACGCAGCCGGATCGAGTCCGGCGTCCGAACGACGGTCGCGGGACGCACGTCGAGGTGCACGGTCCCGACGGCGTGCGCCTCGGCGACCCCCGCAAGGACCTGCCGGCCGATCTCCACGGCCTCGCCCGGCGCGATCGGACCGTGACCGCGCAGCGTCTCGTCCAGTGTCGTGCCCCCGGCGAGCTCCGTGACCAGGAACGGGAGCCCATCTTGGACGCCGGCGTCGAGGAGCTCGAGCAGGACGGTCCCGCCCGAGCGGGCGAGCGCCCGGGTCGCCGAATCGATCGCGGCGACGACGTCCGGGTCGTCGGCCGCCTCGGGGCGCACGACCTCGACCTCGACGCGACGGTCGAGCACGATGTCGTTCGCCAACCACGTCGCGCTCCCCGGACCCCGGCTGAGCTGCGTCTGCAGGGCGTACCGATCGGCGATGAGGTTGCGGTGCTCGGCGGTCCTCACGCGCGAAGTCTAAGTCCGGGTCGGGTGCGACACGGGCACGTCACGAAGGCGGCTTCTGCGTGCTGGTCTGCGTGATCTTCGTGAAGTGTTTGAGGAACGACAGGCGCCCGACGATCAGGGTCGACGCCTTCGCCGTGACGGTCACAGTCACGCGGCCGCTGGGTGGGTCGATCGCGAAGTGCTCCGGCGTGAGCTTCGCCGCCGGCATGTCCTCGCTGAGCTGCTGGATCGCGGCGTCGAAGGCCTCACGGCGCGTGTCCTCGAGGTGGAACACCGTGGCGCCGCGCATCGCGGCCTTGTCGGCGGCGGCGCTCGCCTTGATCGACGTCAGGACGATCGAGGATGCGTCGATCGCGCCGACCACGAGCACCGCGAGCAGCGCCAGCCACAAGATCAGCAGCTTGCCGACCAGCCCGCGTTCGTCCCGCACCGTGCTGCTCAGGCCTGTCATCGCCCCCACCTCGCGAGGAGTTGCCTCCTCAGGGCCTCGACCTCCTGGATCCGCAACATACGTGCGGCGAGGCCGAAGGCAAGGACCCCGGCGAGCACCGCCGAGCCGACCTGCACGACCTGGTCCACGAGCGTCCCCGACCCGAGCATCTCGGCGAGGCCCCGTGCCACGGCCCAGGCGACGCCCCCCGTCACGATCGACGCCGCGGTCGTCCGCGCCACGAGCGACGCCAGCGCCCGCCCCTCGATCCGATGTAGCCGCCGTCGCATCCGCACGAGCAGGAGCGCCGACGCCACCGCGTACCCGACGGCGTGCCCGAGCGCGAGGCCGGGCACCCCCAGGTCGAGCCAGAAGAAGAAGAGGAAGTTGGCCACGGTGTGCACGACGGCGCCGACCACGTTCACCAGAGCCGGCGTCCGGCTGTCCTGCATCGCGTAGAACGACCGCGTCAGCAGCATGAACAACGAGAACGGGAACAGCCCGAGGGCGAACAGCGACAGGACGTCGGCCACGAGCTCCGTGCTGTCAGGCCCCGCGAGCCCGTGCTCGAGCAGGAGGCGAACGATCGGCTGCCCGATCGCGATGAAACCTGCCGTCGCCGGGATCACGATCACGGCGGTCGACCCGATGCCCAGGCGCAGCAGTCCTCGGAACCCGTCGGCGTCGCGGTCCGTCCAGCGCGACGACATCGCCGGGAGCAGCGCCGTGAAGACCGAGACCGTGAAGATCGCGTGAGGCAGCTGGAACAGGATGAACGCCGAGGCGTACGCGGCGACGCCGCCGGGGACCCGGTTCGCGAGCACCAGGACGAGCAGGTACGCGACCTGATTGACGGCCACGTAGATGATGGTCCACTTCGCGAGGTGTGCGATCCGGATGACGGCCTCGTGGCGCCATCCCCCGGTCCACCGGAACCGGAAGCCGATCGAACGCAGCGACGGCCACAGCGCGAGGGTCATCGCGACCACGCCGAGCGTCGTGCCGATCGCGAGGATCGCCTTCTCGGGAGAGGTGGCGAGCGACGTTCGGTCGCCGTCACTCGCGACCAGCGCGTAGGTGACGAACGTCGCGATCACGATCAGGTTGTTGAGGATCGGGGCGAACATCGGCGCCGCGAACCGCCGGTGCGCGTTGAGCAGGCCGGTCGCGACGGCACCGATGCCGTAGAAGACGATCTGCGGCATGAACCACCGGAGGAAGAACGTTCCGAGCTCGACGACGTCCTGTCGATGGCCCTGCGGGACGCCCGCCGTGTAGAGCCGGATGATCCACGGCGCGAACACGATGCCAGCGACGGTGAGCACCGTGAGTAGCACCAGGGTGATCGTGAACACGCGGCGCGCGACGTCCCAGGCGGCTTCGCGCCCACGCCCCTCGAGCCATTCGACGAAGACGGGGACGAAGACCGACGAGAGCACCCCGCCGAGCGCGAGCTCGTAGATGATGTTCGGCGTGTTGTTCGCCAGGTAGTACGTGCTCGCGAGCCGCGTCTCCGCGATCCCCACCGCCCACGCGATCGCGGCGATCCGCAGGAAGCCGGTGATGCGAGACAACGCGGTCCCGACCGACATCACTGCGGTGTTCCGGACGAACGAGCCCGGATCGTCGCCCGGCGGCGCCTGGCCGCGGTCGGTCATGTCACCGGCCGTGGCAGGAACCTCCGTGCCCACACCAGCAGCGCCAGCCCCGCCGCGCCGAGCGTGATCCACAGCGCGACACGGTTGTAGTCGGTCGACCGGACGATCAGCTCGCCGCCGGGGCCGATCGGTCGTCGCGAAGGCGAGAGGATCTCGATGACGACCTCCCTCCGGCCCGTCGTTCGCAGCTCGAGGTCGAACGTCAGCGTCTGCGTCGTTGCCGGCGGCAGCTCGACGACCTGCTCCTGCGTCGGGCGCAGGTACGGCGACTCGAGTCGAACGACGACGCGGAGCGGGATGTCTCCGTCGTTCGAGACGCGCACCGGCACCTCGGCCGCGCTCGCCGTGAGCGTGAAGGCCTGCCCTTCCGGTGCGTGGACCGAACCGAAGACGCTCAGGATCCTGTCGTGGACCCGATCGATGAACACGCTGCCCTCGGTCTCGTTGCCGACGAACCGTCCGGACTCGGCGAGCAGCAGCAACGTCTCGAGGCGGGCGGGCTCATCGGACGGCTCGACGAGCATCGTGCGCAGCGTGTTGATCCGGCGGCGAGCGGCCTTGATCGATTCGGCGTAGGGCTGCGTGAACGCGGCCTCCGACGCGACGAATCCGGCCGCGGGCTGCGTCGGCGGGAACGAGAGGGCGAGGGCGGTGGCGGTCCGCTGCGCGAGCCACGGTGGGCGCGCGGCGATCGCTCGCGCGAGCGGCGGGAAGAACGCGCCGGGCAGCTGAGGCGTCGACTCCCCGAAGATGACCGAAACCCCCCGCTCGACGCTCGGCTGCTCGAGCCAGATCGTCGCCAGCTCCCCGAGGACGGCCTGGGCGGCACGGACCGGATCGTCGAGCGCGGCGGTCGAGGCCGACGTCAGCAGCGTCCGGACGCTCGGATCGCCGACGACGGCGGTGATCTCCACGTCCCGCCCTCGAAGCGTGGTCGTCGGTGGCGGGGCGAAGCCTCGCTCCTGTTCGGGTGGCGGAGCCGTCGAGTGGTCCAGGAAGAGCAGCCCGACCCCGTGTGCCGCGATGGCCTGAAGGCTCTCGTCGTCCAGGGCCGAGTCGGGGGGCCGGAGCACAACCGGATCGGGGTTGCGCCCGAGCAGCGTGGCCACGACCTGACGGCCGCGTTCGAGCTGCACCGAGACGTCACGCGACAGCCCACCCGCGGCGAGGGCCGGGAGCCGCGGTCCCGAGAAGGGGAGCGCCGAGAGCTCGACGTTGGATGCCGACGCGATCGACCGGAGCGCCTCGAGCGATGCCGCGGCCTCGTCGGTCGCGCCCTCGCCCTCTTCGACGAGGCGGATCTGTCCGAACTCCGAGATCGTGTACCCATCTCGCATCTCGTCGAGCTGCATCAACAGCAGGGGCGACACCACCACGTCGACCGGCTCACCGGCATCGGCGATCGTCGAGACCGCGGAGATCATCCCCGAGAGCCGTCCGCCCGGCGAGATCGAGCGCTCGAGCGCCGACGACGAGAACACGCCGTCCGGGCCGGTCATCAGGGGCGCCGAGAGGACGAAGGTCCACGAGACGTTCAACGGCGTCTCGGCATCTCGCACGAGGAAGATCACCGATGTCCGGACCGCGGCGAGCGACGAGAAGCCGCTGCGCAGGTCGATCGTCAGCGGGTACACGCGCGAGCTGTCGGCGTCGAGCCGGTCGAGGGGCAGCTCGAGTGGGGTCGTGAAGTCGCGGACGTCGCCGGGAAGCATCGAGCCCGTGCGCGGGTACGGCTTGGCGAGGAGCTGGACGTTCCCCACGGGGTCGCCCAGCAAGGCGGCCTCGTACTGTGAACGGCTCGAGACCGGGCTCCAGAGCGTGAGCCCCAGCGAGAGCTCGTCGATCTCGACCTCGCCCACGTTCTCCGCCCGGATCCGCAGCTCGACGTCCCGCGCCTCCGGACCGTTCCATGGCGTCTGCGACAGCAGCGTGAGCGTGACGTCGGGCTGTCGCGCGACGGTCGGCTCCTGCGCTCCCGCGGGCGCCGATAGCCATACGAGCGACGCGAGAAGGGTGAGGGCGAGCGCGATCGGGCATTTCATAGGCGGTTCATGACGGTCGGCTCATGCTACCCGCGAGCCTGGAGCAGGGCGCCCAGCTCGCGGGCGCCGTACAGGAGAGCGATCGCGAGCAGGAACAGCCCGACCGTGAGCCGGAGCGACCGCTCCTGCGTCCCGAGCGCGATCCGCGCCCCGATCCGGGCACCCGGGACCACGCCGGCGACGAGCACGAGGAAGATCGCCCAGTCGATGTTGCCGAGCCACCAGTGGACCAGCGTTCCCGGGACGACGAGCGCGGCGATCGTGACGAGCGAGGTTCCGAGCGCCCGCTTCAACGGCATCCCGATCAAGACGGTGAACGCGGGCACCATCACGATCCCGCCACCGACGCCGAGCAGCCCCGATACGTAGCCCGCCACCGCGCCGACGCCGGCGTACTTCCATCCCGGGGTGGCGCCCTTCTCCCACGGGACGCGCGGCTGGCGTCCCCGGATCACGTGGACCGCCGTCCATGCGAGCAGCACCGCCGTCGCGAACAGCAACAGGTGCGCGTTCACGTACTCCGTCGACAGCGCGCCGAGGATCGCCCCCGGGATCCCGGCGAGCGCCGCCCACCCGGCGGCGCGCAGGCTGAGCTCGCCCGCCCGCCAGTACGTCCACGCGCCGACCAGAGACGTCGGGAAGATCACCGGGAGCGGCGTCGCGATGGCCTCGATCGCGGTGCCGCCGAGCAGGACGTTCACCGCCGGGGTCGTCACGATGCCGCCGCCGACGCCGAACAGTCCGGAGCCGATCCCGGCGAGGAACCCGACGAGGACGCCGAGGACGACCTGGAACGGTGTCATGCCAGTCCGGCCGACGCGCGCTCAAGCACCTCACGCTCGCCCCGGTACGCGGCCTTCCGGATCGCCGTGGCGAGCGGGAACCACCGGACGTCCTCCATCTCGTGATCGTGCCGAGACACGTCGCCGCCCGTCGCGCGCATCAGGAAGAAGTGCACGGTCTTGCGGACCCGCGTGCCCTCCCAGACGTAGAAGTACCGGATGTCGCCGAGCGAGGTCTCGATCTCGGCCTCGAGGCCGGTCTCCTCGCGGACCTCGCGCACAGCGGCGTCCTCGTTCGCCTCACCCTCCTCGATCGCTCCCTTGGGCAGCCCCCACGCGAGCTGACCGCGACGCGTCCGGCGAGCGGCGAGCGCGACCTCGATGCCGTCGTCGCCGCGGCGATAGACCACGCCGCCCGCAGAGACCTCGGTCCGCCACGGCATCAGTTCGTGCCCGGCGAGACGCTCGTCATCCTGGGCGGATTCTATGCACGGCTCGGAGAACCCCACCTCGGGTCGATCACGCTGCTCGTCGGTCGAACAGGACCTCGATCAGCTCGCGGAGGGGGAGGACCAACGGCCCACCCTCGGACTTCAGGTAGGCACGGAAACGACCGACGACTGAAGTCGGGATGGATATCGCCGTGCTCCTCCGGCACACCGTCGAGGTGGGCGCTTCTGACCTGCACATCAAGGCGGGTAACGTGCCGTTCGTCCGCGTCGACGGCGAACTGCGACCCTCGACCTTCCCGGCGACGACCAGCGCGGACACCGAGGCGATCTCGGAGTCGATCATGCCGGAGCACAAGAAGCGCGAGTTCTCCCAGCGACACGAGGCGGACTTCGGCTTCACGATGGCCGGCGTCGGCCGGTTCCGGATCAACGTGTACCGGCAGCGTGGGCACGTCGGCCTGGCGATCCGGCGCGTCCGATCCGACGTGCCGACGTTCGAGGAGCTGCTGCTGCCACCCGTGATGCGGCAGCTCGGCGACTCCCAACGCGGGCTCGTGCTGATCACCGGTCCGACGGGAACGGGGAAGACCACCACGATCGCGTCGATGATCGGCTACATCAACCGGACACGACGCGCGCACATCGTCACGATCGAGGACCCGATCGAGGTGATGCACGAGGACGACCTGTCGATCATCGAACAGCGCGAGATCGGTCTGGACACCGAGTCATACGCCGCCGCCCTGAAGCACGTGATCCGGCAGGACCCCGACGTGATCTTCGTCGGCGAGATCCGCGACGGCGATTCCGCGCTGTCCGCGATCCAGGCAGCGGAGACCGGTCATCTCGTGATCTCGACCCTGCACACGACGGACGCTACCGAGACCATCAACCGCGTGCTCGACCTGTTCCCCGCGCAGCAGCAGCGCGAGGTCCGGACGTCGTTCGCGGGCGCGCTCCGCGGGATCGTCTCGCAACGGCTCGCGCCGCGGGCGGACGGGAAGGGCCGTGTCCCGGCGATCGAGGTCCTCGTCGCGAACGGACGCGTGTACGAACGCATCATCGACCCCGAGGCGACGATGGAGATCCGCGACATCGTCCGCGAGGGCGAGTACTACGGGATGCAGACCTTCGACCAGTCCCTCGTCAGGCTCGTGCAGGACGGCCTGGTGACGGAGGAGGACGCGAAGCGGGTGGCGACCAACCCGCACGACTTCGTCCTCGCCCTGCGCGGCGTCCTCACCCGCGGCGCTCCGTCGCTCGGTTCCTCGAACATCGGCTCGCCCGGCGTGGGCGCCGGCTCGTACGTCCCTTACTCGTAGCGCGTCCTCAGGACGAGCCGTCCCAGCGTTTCGAGGTGCGTGTCGGCGACGCTGCCGCAGCCCGTGCAGGGCCCGGGGGTATCCTCGTCGGCGTCATGGCCGACCGCACCGGGCCGCGCAGCGGCGCGCGCCTCGAGGTCCCGTCCCTCGCCACCGAGCTCGGCGAACGCTTCCGCGCGGCCGGGTTCGAGCTGTACCTGGTCGGTGGGGTCGTCCGCGACATGCTGCTCGGCCGCAGCCGGGTCGACGCCGAGCTCGATCTCGCGACCTCGGCGCGGCCGGCCGAGACGCTGCGCGTACTCGCCGGATGGGCGGAGCGCCGATACACCGTCGGCGTCCGTTTCGGAACGGTCGGCGCGCGCAAGGGCGAGACGCTGCTCGAGATCACGACGTTCCGCGAGGAGGTCTACCACGAGGAGCACCGCAAGCCGTCGGTGAGCTTCGCGAGGGACATCGAGACCGACCTGTCCAGGCGCGACTTCACGGTGAACGCGATGGCGGTGCGCTTGCCGGAGGGCGAGTTCCTCGACCCGTTCGGCGGCATCAGGGACCTGGCCGCCAAGCGGCTCGACACTCCGCTCGATCCGGAGGTGGCGTTCTCGGACGATCCGCTGCGGATGCTGCGTGCGGCTAGGTTCGCGGCCCAGCTCGAGGCGACACCGGCGCCACGCGTGGTCGAGGCGATGGCGCGGATGGCCGAGCGGCTCGACATCGTGTCGCGCGAGCGGATCCGCGACGAGCTGTCCAGGATGCTCCTTTCCGCGAAGCCTTCCGTGGGACTCGAGATGATCATCGACACCGGGCTGTCGGACCGGTTCATCCCGGAGCTCCCGGCGCTGAGGCTCGAGCAGGATCCGATCCACAAGCACAAGGACGTGTTCCGGCACACGCTCGCCGTCGTCGAGAACTGCGAGCCAGACCTGGTGCTGCGGCTGGCGGCGCTCCTGCACGACATCGGCAAGCCGCAGACGCGTCAGGTAACCCCGGAGGGCGTGCAGTTCTACTACCACGACGTCGTCGGGGCACGGATGGCCGAGAAGCGCCTGCGCGAGCTGCGCTACCCGAACGACGTCGTCGAGGACGTGCGGAAGCTGGTCGAGCTGCACCTGCGGTTCCACGGCTACGGCGAGGGCTGGTCCGACAGCGCCGTCCGACGGTACGTGCGCGACGCCGGTCCGCTGCTCGACAAGCTGAACCAGCTGACGCGCGCCGACGTGACCACCGGCAACCGGTTCAAGGCCAAGCAGTTCCAGTCCCTGATGGACGAGCTCGAGGAGCGGATCGCCGCCCTGGCGGAGCAGGAGAACCTCGAGGCGATGCGGCCGCCGCTCGACGGGCGCGAGGTGATGGAGCATCTGGGCATCTCGCCCGGCCCCGCGGTGGGCGAGGCGCTCGACTACCTGATGGAGATCCGTCTGGAGCGCGGCCCCATCGAGAAGGACGAGGCGTACCAGCTGCTGGACGCCTGGTGGGCCGAGCGCGTGGGCTGACGCTCAGTCGCCGCCGCGGTCTCGCTTCGCCGCCGTTCGCTTCGCGGCGGCTCGTGGCCTCGGCACCGGGGTCGAATCCCGCGCGGCGCGAACGGCCTGGTCGATGTCCATGCCGCCGAGTTCGGGGAACAGCTCGCGGCGGCGTTCGCTTACCCAGAGGTAGAGGTCGGCCTTCGTCGCGTTCGGGAACAGCTCCCACAGGCCGTCGCGCTTGATCGCTCGGACGGTCGGCAGGTAGACGTTGTCGTACCAGTCGCCCGCGATCTCTCCCATCGGGAGCACCCGCTGACGCTCCTGCATCAGGTGGAACCCATGGACCTTGATCTGCTCGAGCAGCTCGATGTAGCCCTGGGGACGCGAGAACTCGATACGGACCTCCGGACGCGCGCGCTCGAGACCGCTCTCGTCCATGAAGACTCGCTGCTGCTCGACCATGATGATCCGGCCGAGGTCGGCGCCCTCGGGGAGCGGCCAGCGCGTGCGGAGCCGTGTGATCTCCGCGTCGATGTACTCGATGCCTCGGCGCCGGGCGACCGCGACGCGATGGTGCCCGTCGACGACGAAGTACCGCCCGTCGAGCTCGTACACCGTGATCGGGGGGAAGTCCCCCTCCGGGAACGCCTCATCCACGCGGCGCCACCGCTGTTCGACCTGCGACCGCATCGGAACGAAGTCACGGTCGAAGTCGCCCTCGCGTCCGAGTGTCCCGACGATCGCATCGACCCGGATCGGGCGGATCCCGACGTAGCTCTGCTCGAAGATGTGGAGGCGCCGCCCGACGTCGTCGAGGTTCAGCAGCGGCTGTGGCCTGCGCCGCTTGACGACGTTCGCGAGGCGCCGATATCCCTCGCGCTTGAGCGCGGCGCCGACGGTCCTGGGGATGCGTCGCATCGTCACAGCTGCACGAGCCTGGCGGGAACGACGTTCATGATCGTGGTATCGCCGAGGACGCGGTCCTCGCGCTCGACGCCGTACGGATGGATGTGCCCGTGCAGCAGCAGGCACGGACGCCACCGTTCGATCAGGTCCACGAGCGCCCGGACTCCAACGTGCGCCGGGTCGTCTGGCTCGTCGCCGATCCCGAACGGTGGCGCGTGCGAGACGATCATGTCGACCTCGCGCCCGTCACGCAGGCGTTTCCACGCCGCGCGCCGGCGGAGACGGCGGACCCGGTCGCCCATCTGGCGCTGCGTGTACTGGTTCGGTCCCTCGCGGTAGCGGATCGATCCTCCGAGCCCCGCGATCCGCAGGTCCGCCACGTCGACGATCCTCCCATCCGCGTTGATCCCGCCCAGCGGGCCGGGCGGGTCGCGCAGGGTCGATGTCTGCGGGGAAGGAGGGAAGATCGGGTCGGCCGGCGGTGAGAGGTCCGGGTCATGGTTCCCGGGCACGAACACGAGCGGAGCGTTCAGGCGGGTCTGGAGGTACTCGAGGTAGTCCGCCGGGAGATCGCCGCAACCGACGATCACTGACGGGTGCACGCCGTCGAGACGGGAGCCGTACATCGCCTCGTCCACTTCGTCCGCCACCGCGAGGATCGTGGTCACGCCCCGATGCTAGTCCCGACGGTTCGGCCGCCGTGAAGCCCGACCGGGCCGCAGTCAGCCGATCCCGCCGATCCGTGACGGTGGCCATACGAGCAGGACGGCCCGGCCGACGACGCGATCGACCGGCACGAACCCGAGACCGAACCGCGAGTCGCCGGAGTGGCAGCGGTTGTCGCCGAGGACCCACAGGCGACCGGCGGGGACCTCGGTCTCCGGGTAGTCCGCGTTGCACGCGCGCGCCTCGTCGGTCAGGTACGGCTCGCGCAGGTCCCTCCCGTTCACGGCAACATGGTTCCGACTGATCTCGATCGTGTCGCCCGGCATCCCGATCACGCGCTTGATCAGGTGCTCGTCCTGTGCTCCCGCGAACCCGAGCCCGTCGCTCACCCAGTCGACAAGCCGCGACAGCCACCCGTGATCCTCGTCGGGAAGGTTCGGGTTCTCGAACACCACGACGTCCTGACGGTCCAAGCCTCCCGGCCTGAGCACGATCACGCGGTCGCCCGGGAACAGCGTCGGCTCCATCGACTCGGACGGGATGTAGAAGGCCTGCACGAGGAGCGTCTTGATCAGCATCGCCAGCGCGAAGGCGATCACGATCAGGACGGGGACCTCGCGGAGGAACGACCCGCGATTCTGGGTACGCGCGGGGGCGGACTCTGGCGGGCCGGACATCGACGGCACCCTATCGCCTACGCGTCGACGAACTCGACCTCGACCGCTTTGAACGAGACCCAGACCTCGAGCCCGTCCCTGAGCCCGAGCCGCTCGACCGACGCCAGCGTCACGTCGGCCAGCACCGGCGGCGACGATGCGACGCGGATCCGGGCCCGCTCGGCCTCGATCGAGATGGACGAGATCGGTCCGTGAAGCACGTTCCGGGCGGATCCTGTCGGGCGCGTCGTGTGGACCGCGACGTCCGACGGCCGGACGACGGCGACCACGGCATCGCCGGAGGACCGCAACCCGGACGGGACGGCGCCCACGATGTCTCCCTGTGGCGTCGAGATCGTCCCGGCGCCCGCGTCGATCCGCGCGAGGGTTCCCCGGAACAGGTTCGTCCCGAC
>DATHSY010000160.1:0-6845 GCA_035463715.1 Actinomycetota bacterium
CTCGGGGCTCGACACGCCGATCCTGG
The DNA here is from genome assembly GCA_035463715.1 of Actinomycetota bacterium. GTDB lineage: Bacteria > Actinomycetota > UBA4738 > UBA4738 > HRBIN12 > DATHSY01. The sequence goes on from DATHSY010000160.1 coordinate 27, forward strand.
TCCTGTCCGAGTTCCCGCCGGGCTCGGAGAAGGAGGCCCTCGAGGCCGGGCTCACCCCGAGCGTGTACGGCCGCGACGGGCTGCGCGCGCTCGCCGACGCCGCCGCCGGTCGCGATGTGGGCGTCCACGTCAAGGTCGACACGGGGATGCACCGGGTCGGCGTCTGGCCGCCCGACGCGGCCGCGGCGTTCTGCCGGGACGTCGTCGATGCCGGGTTGCGCGTCGACGGCCTGTGGACGCACTTCGCCGCCTCCGAGTCGGATCCGGACGGCACGCGCGAGCAGCTCGCGCGGCTGCGGCGGGCGCTCGATGACGTCCGGGCGGCGGGCGTGTCGCCGAGGTGGACGCACGCGGCGAACAGCGCCGCGACGATCCTGTACCCGCAGGCTCACCTCGACCTCGTTCGTCCGGGCGCCGCGGTGTACGGCATCGATCCGGGCGAGGGCATCGGGCCGCGCGCCGGGCTGCGGCCGTCGCTCACGTGGCGCTCGGCCGTGACGTTCGTCCGTCGCCTCCCAGCCGGTGAGCGGCTGTCGTACGGGTGGCGCTACACGCTGGAACGCGACGCGAACATCGCCACGATCCCCGTGGGGTACGAGGACGGGTACTCCCGGGCGCTGTCCTCGAACGCCGACGTCCTGATCCGCGGGCGACGGTATCGCGTCGCCGGGACGATCACGATGGACCAGCTCCTGGTCGACTGCGGCGACGACGAGATCGCGCCGGGCGACGACGTGGTGCTGATCGGCGAGCAGGGCGGTGAGCGCATCACCGCGGAGGAGCTCGCGCGGCACCTCGGCACGATCGGCTACGAGATCGTCACCGCGATCTCCGAGCGCGTGCCGAGGGAGCACGTCGGGTGAGCCGGCGCCGGGCGGCGATCGTCACGGCGGGCGTGGCGTCGGTCGCGGTGGCGGGTGGGATCGCCGGCCGCGTGATCCTTCGCGCGCGGCGCGCGGACCCCGAGGCGCACGAGGAGCTGTCCGCGCTGCCGCCCGAGGACCTCGGGGCCGCGCGATCGTTCGATGGCACGGCGATCGCCGTGCGCGCCGCCGGCGATCCCGGCCGCCCGGCGCTCATGTTCGTGCACGGCTTCAGCCTCGATCTCACGACGTGGCACTACCAGTGGCGGGACCTCTCGGAGCGGTACCGATGCGTCCTGTTCGACCTGCGCGCGCACGGCCGGAGCGGGCCCGCGGTCTCGGGCGACCTCAGCGTCCAGGCGATGGGGCACGACCTGCTCGCCGTCCTTGAGCACGCGGCCGGAGGGGGGCCGGTGGTCGTGGTCGGGCACAGCATGGGCGCGATGGCGATCTTCGCGCTCGCGCAGGCGCGGCCCGAGCTGTTCGGGACGACGGTCGCCGGCGTGGCGATCGTCGGGTCCGCCGCCTTCGACGTGCTCCGCGGCGCGATGGGGTCGATCGCCGGCGCGCTCCGGCCGCGGTTCGGGTCGCTGTCCGACGCGGCGCGCCGGGTCGACCGGCTCCGGCGGCTCGTCGTGTCGCGGCCGGGCGATCTCGCCGGGCTGATCGCGCGAGTGACGCAGTTCGGCCCCGATGCATCGCCGCACCTGGTCGAGCACGTCGTCTCGCTCGCGGCGCGCGCGCCGACCGAGGTGTGGACCGACGGGCTCGCGGGGCTGCTGGAGATGGACCTGCGGCGCGCGCTCGAGCATGTCTGCGTGCCGACGCTCGTCGCCGTCGGCGAGCACGACCGCGTCACTCCGCCGTCCGCGGCGGTCCAGCTGGTCGGCGCGCTGCCGTTCGGCCGGCTGGAGGTGATCCCGCGCGCCGGGCATCAGGCGATGCTCGAGCGCCACGACGACGTGAACGACCTGCTCTCGCGGTTCGCCGACGAGGTGTTCGCGTCGGCGCCCGCCGTGAAGCCGCGGCGCCGCGCGTCGAAGCCGAAGCCCAAGGGCGCGAAGCCCAAGGACGCGAAGCCGTGATCACCGACGTCGCCGGGATCCGCGTCGGGCACTTCACGGACCTCGATGCCGCGACGGGATGCACCGTCGTCCTCCCGCCGCCGGGGACCGTCGGCTCGGGGGAGGTGCGCGGGGGCGCCCCCGGTACGCGGGAGACCGACCTGCTGCGTCCGGGGATGCTCGTCGAGGAGGTCCACGCCGTGCTGCTCACGGGCGGGAGCGCGTTCGGGCTCGCGGCCGCCGAGGGCGTCGTGGCCTGGCTCGAGGAGCGCGGGATCGGGTTCGACACCGGCGTCGCGAAGGTGCCGATCGTCCCGGCCGCGGTGCTGTTCGACCTCGGGGTCGGCAGCGCGACGGTTCGGCCGGGGCCCGACCAGGGTCGAGCGGCGTGCGACGCCGCGTCCGGCCGCCTCGCGGAGGGAAGCGTCGGCGCCGGGACCGGCGCGACGGTGGCCAAGCTCCACGGGCCGCACCGCGCCGTCAAGGGCGGGATCGGGACGGCGTCGGCCCGCGAGCAGGAGCTGGTGGTCGGCGCGCTGTTCGCGGTCAACGCCGTCGGCGAGATCCTCGACGAGCAGGGCGGGGTGCTGGCGGGCGCGCGCCCCAGCAACGGGGACGAGGCCACGGACCAGGACGGGCACGCGACAAGCCCGCCGTTCCCGATGCCGGGGACCAGCACGGTGATCGGCGTGGTCGCGACGAACGCACGGCTGTCGAAGGAGCGCGCGCACCTGCTCGCCGTCGCCGCGCACGACGGCGTTCCCGCCGCGGTCCGCCCCGCGCATACACTCTGGGACGGCGATACGGTCTTCACGCTCGCGACCGGCGAGGTCGAGGCGGACCAGGAGACCGTGGAACGACTGGTCGAACACGTGGTCGCCGGTTCGATCCGGCGTGGCGTCCGGGCGGCGACGAGCATCGGCGGGGTGCCCGCCGTGGGGGATCCGCCCGGGGGGGAGGGGGCATGAGGACGCTCGAGGAGGCGGCGCTCCAGGCGTCGACGTGCACGCTGTGCCGGCTGGCCAACGGCCGGACGCAGGTGGTCTACGGGGTCGGCAACCCCCATGCCGACCTGATGTTCGTCGGGGAGGGACCCGGCTACCACGAGGACAAGCAGGGAGAGCCCTTCGTCGGCGCGGCCGGACAGCTGCTCAACCGGATGCTGTCCGAGATCGGGCTGCGTCGCGAGGACGTGTACATCAACAACGTGGTGATGTGCCGTCCGCCGGGCAACCGCGACCCGTACCCCGACGAGATCGACACGTGCTCACCGTACCTGCGGGAGCGGATCGAGCTGATCGACCCGCGCGTGATAGTGACGCTCGGCAACTTCGCGACGCGGTTCGTGCTGGACAGACCCACATCGATCAGCCGCGTGCGCGGGCAGCGGTTCGCGATCGGCGGACGGACCGTGATCCCGACGTTCCACCCCGCCGCGATCCTGCACGGCGGCGGCGAGTCGTCGCGCCAGATGGCGTCGCTGCGCGCCGACTTCCAGGAGGTCCGCGCCGCGCTGTCGGAGCTGCCCGAGCCCGTCGAGGAACAGCTCGGCCTGTTCTGAAGGTCTGGGCCCGGATGCGTGTGGAGCTGGTGACGGCGACCGCGGACGACACGCGCGCCGTCGGCGCGGCGATCGCCGAGGTGCTCAGGCCGGGCGACGCCGCCGCGCTCACCGGCGACCTCGGCGCGGGCAAGACCACGCTCGTTCAGGGGGTCGCGCGCGGGCTGGGGTCCGACGCGCACGTCGTGTCGCCGACGTTCACGCTGGTACGCGAGTACGACGCGCGCCTGCGGATCCATCACGTGGACGTCTACCGGCTCGACCGCGTGCAGGAGGTGCTCGACCTCGCGCTCGACGAGATCGCGGCATCGGGCGGCGTCCTGCTCGTCGAGTGGGGCGACGCGATCGAGGCTCTGTTGCCGGCTGACCATCTCCTGGTCGAGCTGACGGTCGCCGACGACGACCGACGCCGGATCGCCGTGCGCGGGGTCGGCGTCTCCTGGCGAGCGCGATGGGAGCGGCTCGAGCGGGTCCTCGAACCCTGGGCGGTGGCCGCGTGATCGTCGTCGGGATCGAGACGTCGACGCCGCAGACCTCGGTCGCGCTCGGCAACGAGGCCGGCACGCTCGCCTCGATCGAGCTCCACGGCAAGGACCGCCGCGACGCGGTCGTCCCGGCGCTCGAGCAGCTGCTGCGGTGGAGCGACCTCGACCTCGGGCACGTCGGCGGGATCGCGGTCGGGCTCGGGCCCGGCCTGTTCACGGGCCTGCGCGTGGGCGTCGCCTCCGCGAAGGCGCTCTCGCAGGTCCTGCACGTCCCGATCCTCGGCATCCCCTCGCTCGACGTGCTCGCGTTCGGCGTCCGGTACACCCGGCGGCTGATCGGGGCGGTGATCGACGCGCGGCGCGGCGAGGTCTTCTACGCGCGCTACCGGGCGGTCCCGGGCGGCGTGGTGCGGCTCGGAGACCCCGCCGTGGCCCGGCCGGAGTGGCTCGCGGCGGAGCTCGAGGCGACCCGAGAGGACGTGCTGCTCGTGGGCAACGGTGCCATCCTGTACCGGCGTCAGCTGGAGGACGTGGGCGCCGGGGTAGAGTTCGCCTCGCCCGCCGACGCCTTCCCGCTGGCACCGGCGCTCGTGGAGCTGACGGTGCCTCGGTTCGTCCGCGAGGAGACCGACCGGCTGTACGACGTCGAACCCCTGTACCTTCGGAGATCGGATGCGGAGATCGCTTGGGATCAGCGAGCCCGAGGCGCCTCGGCTTGAGGTGACCCGGATGCGGCGTCGCCACCTGCGCGGCGTGATGGGGATCGAGCGGCAGGTCTATCCGCGGCCGTGGAGCCCGAACCTGTTCCTGTCGGAGATGGCCGAGAGCCAGAACCGGTGCTACCTGGTCGCGCGGATCGACCGCGAGGTCGTCGGGTACGCCGGGATGATCTGCTACGGCGAGGAGGCGCACGTCACCAACGTCGCCGTCGATCCGATGCACCAGCGCCACAAGATCGGCTCGCGGCTGCTGCACGACCTGCTCCGCCAGGCGGTCGAGATGGGTGCGGAGGCGATGTCGCTCGAGGTGCGGGTGACGAACTGGGGCGCGCAGCGGCTCTACGGGCGCTTCGGCTTCCGCCCGGTGGGGATCCGCAAGAACTACTACCAGGAGATCAACGAGGACGCGCTGATCATGTGGGTGGACGGGATCGGGTCGCGCGACTACGACCGGCGCCTGCGCGAGCTGATGCAGCAGCTGCCCGAGGGCATCCGCCCGTGAGGCGGCTCCGGCCGTGAGGATCCTGGGGATCGAGACCTCGTGCGACGAGACCGCGGTCGCGGTCCTCGACGACGGCGAGGTCCGCTCGAACCTCATCTCGAGCCAGACCGACCTGCACGCGCGGTTCGGCGGGGTCGTGCCGGAGGTCGCGGCGCGGGCCCACGTCCAGGCGCTCACGCCGCTGCTCGACGAGGCGCTCGAGCGGGCGGGCACCCGGTTCTCCGACCTCGACGGCGTCGCCGTGACGGTCGGCCCCGGGCTCGTCGGCGCGTTGTTGGTCGGGATGGCGGCGGCGAAAAGCGTCGCGCTCGCGGCCGGCATCCCGTTCGTCGGCGTGAACCACCTCGAGGGCCACATCTGGGCGAACTTCCTCGAACACGGAGCGCCCGAGCCGCCGTACGTCTGCCTGATCGTCTCGGGCGGCCACACGATGCTCGTCCACATGCCGGAGGTACACCGCTACGAGGTCCTCGGCCAGACGGTCGACGACGCGGCCGGCGAGGCCTTCGACAAGATCGCGCGGTTCCTCGGGCTGGGGTTCCCGGGCGGTCCCGCGCTCGACCGGCTCGCCCAAGACGGCGACCCGGACGCGATCGCCTTCCCGCGGGCGATGATCGAGTCGGGCGACTACGACTTCTCCCTCTCCGGCCTCAAGACCGCGGTCCTGCGGTACGTCCGTGCCGAACGCGAAGCGGGCCGCGAGGTGGCCCCAGCGGACCTCGCGGCCTCGTTCCAGGAGGCGATCGTCGACGTGCAGGTCGCGAAGACGATCGCGGCCGCGACGGACAAGGGCGTCGGGACGGTCCTGCTCGGCGGCGGCGTCGTCGCGAACACGCGCCTGCGCGAGCGGGTCGAGAAGGACGGCGCCGGCGCGGGGCTCCGGGTGCTGTTCCCCTCGATCGCGCTGTGCACGGACAACGGCGCCATGATCGCTGCCGCGGGCGCGTCGCGCCTGGCTCGGGGTGAGCGGACTCCGTTCGACGTGCCGGCCGACCCGGGTCTGGAGCTTCGATGACGACGTTCCTGGTGACCGGGGGCGCCGGGTTCATCGGCTCGCACCTGTCGGACCGGCTGCTCGCCGAGGGTCACCACGTCGTCGCCGTCGACGACCTCACGACGGGCCGGATCGCGAACCTCGGCGAGGCGCGCAGCTACGGGAAGGAGTTCACGTTCTTCAACATGGACATCCGGGGGGACGGGATCGCGCAGCTGTTCGAGCGGCACGAGCCGGACGTCGTGATGCACCTGGCGGCGCAGGCGGGCGTGCGCCCGTCGCTCGGCGACCCGACGCTCGACGCGAGCGTGAACGTGATGGGGACGCTGAACGTGCTCGAATGCGCGATACGGGTCGGTTCGCGCAAGGTCGTGTACGCGGCGAGCGGCGGCACGATCTACGGCGAGCCCCGGCGGATCCCCGTGAAGGAGACCGCCGCCGCGGGCTCACGGCCGCTGTCCCCGTACGGGATCAGCAAGAAGGTCGTGCTCGACTACCTGGAGTACTACGAGCGGTACCGCGGGCTCGAGTTCACCGCGCTCGCGCTCGGGAACGTGTACGGGCCGCGGCAGGACCCGCACGGGGAGGCCGGCGTCATCTCGATCTTCGGGTCGAAGATGCTCGGGGGCGA